>NZ_JBEXMT010000038.1:17082-17831 GCF_040610675.1 Nonomuraea sp. NPDC003804 | reverse complement strand
CGAGGTTGTTACGGGAAGCGAGGGTGTCGGGGTGGTCGCCGCCCAGCACCCGCTGGCAGTCGGCGAGCGTCTGCTCCAGCAGCGGGATGGCGCGACCCAGATCCCCCGCCGTCTGGTAGGCGTAGGCGAGGTTGTTACGGGAGACGAGGGTGTCGGGGTGGTCGCCGCCCAACACCCGTTCCCGCTCGGCCAGCGCCTGCTCGTACAGCGGGATGGCGCGACCCAGATCCCCCGCCGTCTCATAGGCGCCAGCGAGGTTGTTACGGGAAGCGAGGGTGGAGGGGTGGTCGCCGCCCAACACCCGTTCCCGCTCGGCCAGCGCCTGCTCGTACAGCGGGATGGCACGGCCCAGATCCCCCGCCGTCTCATAGGCGCCAGCGAGGTTGTTACGGGAGGCAAGGGTGGAGGGGTGGTCGCCACCCAACACCCGCTGGCAGTCGGCCAGCGCCTGCTCGTACAGCGGGATGGCACGGCCCAGATCCCCCGCCGCCTCATAGGCGCCAGCGAGGTTGTTACGGGAGGCAAGGGTGGAGGGGTGGTCGCCGCCCAACACTCGTTCCCGCTCGGCCAGCGTCTGCTCCAGCAGCGGGATGGCGCGGCCCAGATCGCCCGCCACCCGGTAGGCGCCAGCGAGGTTGTTACGGGAAGCGAGGGTGGAGGGGTGGTCGCCGCCCAACACTCGTTCCCGCTCGGCCAGCGTCTGCTCCAGCAGCGGGATGGCGCGGCCCAGATCGCCCGCCACCCGGTAG
>NZ_JBEXMT010000038.1:245-16987 GCF_040610675.1 Nonomuraea sp. NPDC003804 | reverse complement strand
GGTAGGCGCCAGCGAGGTTGTTACGGGAGGCAAGGGTGTCGGGGTGGTCCCCACCCAACACCCGTTCCCGCTCGGCCAGCGCCTGCTCGTACAGCGGGATGGCACGGCCCAGATCGCCCGCCACCCGGTAGGCGCCAGCGAGGTTGTTACGGGAAGCGAGGGTGTCGGGGTGGTCCCCACCCAACACCCGTTCCCGCTCGGCCAGCGCCTGCTCGTACAGCGGGATGGCACGGCCCAGATCGCCCGCCACCCGGTAGGCGCCAGCGAGGTTGTTACGGGAAGCGAGGGTGGAGGGGTGGTCCCCGCCCAACACCCGTTCCCGCTCGGCCAGCGTCTGCTCGTACAGCGGGATGGCACGGCCCAGATCCCCCGCCGTCTCATAGGTGCCAGCGAGGTTGTTACGGGAAGCGAGGGTGTCGGGGTGGTCCCCGCCCAACACCCGCTGGCAGTCGGCCAGCGTCTGCTCATACAGCGGGATGGCGCGTGTGAGGTCAGCAAGGTCGGTCAGGTACCGACCGCACCAGCTGCGCAGGGTGAGCATGCGGGGTGACAGCTCGGACGGGGCGGTGAGGGCGTAGAGGGTCTCTGTCTGTTCCAGGAGGGTCTCGACCGCAGTACGGGCGGCCCAGGTGTGGGCGCCGTCCGGGATGCGGTTGTTGAAGGCTTCCAGCAGGTCCAGGGCGTGGTCGATGGCCGTGTCCAGGCCATCGGTGTGGGCTGCGTGTTCGCGGATCACCCGCTGGATCAGGCGGTGCATCAACACCGCCGAGCCGTCCTCGCTGAAGCTGATCAGCGAGGTGTCGGCCAAGCCGTCCAGCGGTTGTTGCGCGTGCAGGGCCGCAGCAAGCAGGGCGGGCGGCAGATCGGCATCGGCCGGATCCAGGCCGCGGGACAGCAGGATGCGAGGAATGCCGGCAGGCGACAGCACCGCCAGCATTCGCAGCAGGTCTGTCGCGCCGGGCAGGCTCTCCTCGGCCTGGTTCACTGAGAGCAGGATGGCTTGAGCGGTGCCGACCGGGTAGGTGTCCTCGGCCTGCCGGGGCAGGTAGTCGTTCAGCGGGAAGGCTGCCAGCAATCGCCGGTAGACGGCGAAGGTCAGTTGGCGGCGGGAGATGAGCGCGGCCGCCTGAGCCAGCGCCAACGGCAGGTGACCGAGTTCGGCCGCCAACTCGGCGGCCTGGTCAGGATCGTCCAGGCCCGTGCGCTCGGCCAGGAAGGCGAGCGCCTGCCCGTGGGTAAAGGTGTCCACCTCGACCGGCGAATATCGCTGATGAAAGGCCCGGTTACGGGAGGTGATCAGCACGCGCAGGGCGCCGGTGACCGGGCACCAGGAGGCGACCTCGGACACCGTGACCGCGTTGTCGAACACCAGCAGGCCGGGCAGTCCGGCAGCCGACCGGGCCGACAACCACGCTCTGGCCTTGCCCGCGGCGATCTCCGCCGTATCGTCAACACCGTGCAGGCCCAGTCTCCGGGCCAGCGCGGCCAGCCCGGCGATGATCTGATCGGGGCTCTCGGCCGGGACCCAGACCACCACCGGCCAGCCCGCCTCCTGGCACGCCCAGGCGTAGCTGGCCGCCAGCAACGTCTTGCCGACCCCGGGCGTACCGGTCACTGCCGACACCACTGCCGCCCCGGCCGCACCCACCCGCGCGTGCAGCCGTTCCAGCAGTTCCTGTCTCAGTTGGAAGCCCACCGGCTGGGCTGGGATGTCGCCCTCCACGATCTGTTCGCCGATCTGCGGGACACGCGTCGGCTGGGTGATGGTGACATTCCCGGTGACATGCGCGATCTGAAGCAGGTCTCCATAGACCGTCGTCTCGGTGACCGATTGCAGCGGCATGAGCGGATCCGAGCCCTCCCCGCTCTCCGCGTTCTCCGCGGCCGGAGTGGTCATGTCCGCTCGATATTCACATCGCCACCCACCCCATTGATCTGGGTGATGGAGCCACCAGCGTGCGACCCACTAATCCACTGACCGTCCGCGAGCGGCGCGTCATCCTCGCGCTCAACAGGGGCTGCCGTCGGCCGAGACGCCGGCGGGGCCGCCGCAGGATCGGACGTCTCCCGCGGCGTCGAGGACGAAGCCGAGGTGTCCCGCAACCGGACGCTGCCAGCGACATCACGCACCTGATCGATGCTTCCACCTGCCGTGCTGTCCTTTAGGGCCTGGCCAGACGGGCCAGGCCTCGCCTCTGACACCGCGGGCGTGCTGCCCGTAGGCCCGCGGGTCAGCAGGTAGGCGACGATCTCACTAACTGTGGCAAGCCCCACCGCCAACCCTGACCACCACCAGTTCCACCCCTCATCGGTGAGGACCTGGTTGCTGGCCACAGCCACCCCGACCGGCACCACCACCGCTAGCGCCCGCCAGATCCACCGAAGCCATCCCGAGCCCTGAGCCGTCATCCCACGATCATCGGCGCCTACCACACCGCCGACCAGGTGAATTCCTCGAATAGTTATCTGCCCGGTACGACGCGGAATCATGACCCAGGCGCTGTCACGACGGCTGTGCAGGCCGAGCAACTCGTCACGACGGTCCCGCCGCTGCACACCGGACATGGATGATGCGGTAGCCAGGGAACGGGCGCCTGCCCGCATTCCGCCCAGGTAGGCCGGACGTCTCAATACGGATCAGCACACCAGCAGCTCCCCCAAATCACCGCGTTCGGCGCTCGCCAGTGCGTCGCCGCAGGGAACGTGGCCTCGCCATCTCAGTGCGAACGTCCGCAAGATTGTCACGACCCGTGCGATCGTGCCAAATGCGTGCCGAAATCGAGCTTCAAAGCCAAAGAACCACAGGTCACAGGCGTGAATTAGTGGGGATGCAAATTGGTCGGCTTAGCCTACCCAAGTTCGAATTCTGGACCTGCCACAGCAGCATAGAAAGGTCCCTCACCAGCGGAAAGCGCAGTGAGGGACCTCTGCTGTTTGCTCCGGTTGTCTACAACTTCTTACGGCTGTCTCCGCCAGTCACGGCAAATACGCGGCCACGTTCTTCAACGCTTGGTCGCCTCCGAGATTCGTCTCATGGCCTCGCCCTGCTGCCCATGTACACACTTGGCGTAGATCCGCAGAAGAACGTCCACACTGTGCCCCGCCCACTCGGCCACCTGTGGAGCGGGAACACCTGCGTTGAGCCACGTCGAGACAGCGGCATGCCGCAGGGCGTACGGCACCTCCATGAGCGGCGAGGCCGCCTCTGCTTCCGTGAACGCCTTCGCTCGCGCCTCGTGGAACACCTTGAGATAGGCGCGATCAGTCATGAGCCCTCCGCGTGGGCCGATGAAGATCCGGCCGCCCGGACCGGTCCCGAACTTCTTGATGTGATCACGTAGCAAGGCACACAGCTCGGGGTGGATGGGACTGGCCGGGTCTCCCCCTCCGCTCGGTGCTTGAGCCCTCGCCGCTCTCGGACCTGGCCGCTGTTCGTCCAACGGCTTTCCGCACGAGGTTCGGCGTTGGTGAGCTGCATTTCTCCCCATCCTTCTTCGGGCAGGCTGGTCAGGTGGGTCTCTCTCAGGTCCACGGCTTCCTCTGGGCGGAGGGCTGCGAAGTACATGCACCCGAAGAACGCCTTCATGCGCTCGCCGCGCTTGCTGAGCTGCTCCACGGCGGCCAAGAACCGGCGCGCCTGCTCGATGTTGATAACGGTGCGGGGATCGATGCTTGTGAGGATGCGGGGCTTGGTCCACTTCACCGTCTTGAGCGGGTTGCCGGACAGCGCGCCGATCTCCACCGCAAACTCCATGGCGTTGTTCAGCGTCGCTCGCTTGCGGATGGCAGTTGCCGCCGCGGCGGTCTCCCCGTTCTTGGTACGGCTGATCCTGTCGAGCACGCCTCGGGCCAGTCCGGCACCCCTACCGTCGGGTTCCTCAAAGGCGGTGATCGGAACCGTGTTGGTCTGCAACCACTTCACCACGCTCACCAGCTCGGCCGGTGGCTCATCCTGCTTGTCACGGACGCGGTTGCTGTAGGCCCAGCGGAGGGCGGCGCGGCGGCTGTCCCGGTCGGGAGCACTGTCCAGCTTGGTCATCGCCCCGGAGGGCAACCGCCACATCCGTCCTGGCGGGCCTGGCACGCGGCGTTCCTGGTTGCGATCCTCGGTCGCCCCGGAGGGCAACCGCCACCCGTGGGACGACTACGAGCTGGAGGACGAGAGGTGATGTTGCGATCCTCGGTCGCCCCGGAGGGCGACCGCCACCGTCCAGGACCCGGATGCGTGGGAAGGGCGGCTCGTTGTTGCGATCCTCGGTCGCCCCGGAGGGCGACCGCCACCCCACCTCGGGCCCGGACACACCTCGAATCGAGGTGTTGCGATCCTCGATCGCCCCGGAGGGCGACCGCCACCTGCTGGGTGGACTCGACGAACTCCTGCCTGGGCATGTTGCGATCCTCGATCGCCCCGGAGGGCGACCGCCACCCGAGAGACCCGACGCCTTCGCCCACCTTCGCGATGTTGCGATCCTCGATCGCCCCGGAGGGCGACCGCCACCTCCACCCCATCGGCCACGGCCGCGGACACCGCCGCGTTGCGATCCTCGATCGCCCCGGAGGGCGACCGCCACTCAGTCTCAAACGTCGTCAGGAGTCACGACAGGCAGTTGCGATCCTCGGTCGCCCCGGAGGGCGACCGCCACCCTGCTACGGCAGATCGTCGAGGCCGGGCCCGGGGTTGCGATCCTCGGTCGCCCCGGAGGGCGACCGCCACGCGTCCGGGCTGGTGGCCTGAGCGCGCACCTCTTCGTTGCGATCCTCGGTCGCCCCGGAGGGCGACCGCCACCGATGTGGCGGGCGCGTTGGCCGCGGTTGACGCTGATGTTGCGATCCTCGGTCGCCCCGGAGGGCGACCGCCACGCGTCTCTGCCGCCATCACCGGCGTCGACCTGATGTTGCGATCCTCGGTCGCCCCGGAGGGCGACCGCCACAGCTACTACGTGCCCGGCATGACGATCACGAATATCGTTGCGATCCTCGGTCGCCCCGGAGGGCGACCGCCACCGACGTCGGCCGCGCGGCGCGCACGCCGGCGTCGGTGTTGCGATCCTCGGTCGCCCCGGAGGGCGACCGCCACCCCTCGTGATGGGCGCCAGCGAGTACGGCCCCGGCCACGTTGCGATCCTCGGTCGCCCCGGAGGGCGACCGCCACTCGCCCGCCGCCGCGCGGAGGGACCGCTGGACCCGGCCGGTTGCGATCCTCGGTCGCCCCGGAGGGCGACCGCCACCGGTCGAGGTACCCGCCTGGCGGGCGAAGGCTCAGTGTTGCGATCCTCGGTCGCCCCGGAGGGCGACCGCCACGACGGCCAGCCCTGGCTGAAGTCCGCGATCACGCCGCAGTTGCGATCCTCGGTCGCCCCGGAGGGCGACCGCCACCTCGCCTTACTCGTTGCCGCCGGCCTGCTGGTCGGTTGCGATCCTCGGTCGCCCCGGAGGGCGACCGCCACCCTCCCTGACGGCCACCACGATCGGGACCACGATCACGTTGCGATCCTCGGTCGCCCCGGAGGGCGACCGCCACACCTTGTGGCAGGGCGCCCCCTCCTCGTCCACGAGGTTGCGATCCTCGGTCGCCCCGGAGGGCGACCGCCACGGTCTGGGTCCTCGTGAGCCATCCCGCCCGTCCTGCCGTTGCGATCCTCGGTCGCCCCGGAGGGCGACCGCCACCTCGCCGGTCAGGGTCACCCCGTCGAGCTGGAGAGTTGCGATCCTCGGTCGCCCCGGAGGGCGACCGCCACGGCATTTGAGCAGGCAATATGCCTACCCAACACCGGTGGGAAGACCTGCGAATTCACTTATCAAGGAACATTAGGGGCGATAACTCCTTAGGAACCTCTCGCGTGTCGCGTGAGCACTTCAGGTTCCGAACTACAGGATCAGCGGGTCATGATGGGGAGCGGGCTCGGCGACGCCCAGACGATGCACCGTGGCGAACCCGTTGCTTGGTAGCCGATAGACCCTTACCGAGTCATCGGAAGCCTCGATGATCCGCGTCGCGGCGTCGATCAGAGTCAGCAGTTCGGCGTCCGTGCAGGTGATCTCGAACACGGATTTCTGGACGCGATGGCCGTATCCCTCGCATAGCTTGGCCATTTGCCGCAACCGGCGGCGGCCCTCCGGCGTGGTTGTCACCACGTCGTACGTGAGGAGCAGTTGCATCAGCCGACCGTCCAGGGAATGTAAGCAGGCAGTTCACCGCGGATGTGTCGGGCGAGGAGGCGGGATTGGACGACAGGCAGCAGTGAGGCGGACACCTTCCGCCCGAGCAGCTTGTGCGGCCAGCCCTTGCTCTTCCATGCCTGCCATTCCGTGAGGACAAGGCGGCGGCCGTCCTCGGTCAACTGGACCGCGCCGCCTGGAAGCGTCTCGAAGTGCTCTGCGCGTAGTTGCTTGCGGTTGAGCAGGTTGAGCGCGAGCCGGTCGGCGTGGATGGGACGGAACTCTTCCATCAGGTCCAGGGCGAGGGCGGGCTTGCCGGGCCGCATTCCGTGGAGGAATCCGAGGTAGGGGTCAAGGCCTACTTGCTCAGCGGCACCGTGGACGAGTGCGCGGGTCAGGCCGTACAAGAACGACAACAGCGCGTTGACGGGGTCCGTGGGAGGACGCCGCGTCCGATTGGTGAAGGGCGCGACGTCGGCCGGAGCGCGGAGCATGTGTGTGAGGCCCGCGAAGTAGCAGCGAGCCCCCTGTCCTTCCAGCCCCATGAGTTCGTCGAGGCTCCCCGCATCTCCGGCGCGGGCCAAGAGGTCATCGATGTCCTGCGCGAGCGACCGCAGAGAAGCCTGCGTCTGGTTGGCCGCATCGCGTGCTCCGCGCAAGAGGAGCTGCCGGGAGTTCTGCAGCTTGCCTGCGACGCAGCTCCTAGAGATCTGTAAGCGCCGAGCAGGGTCGGCGTGGAAGAGATGCTGGGCGTGGCGCAGCAGGACGTTGCCGCGGGTCGGTCCGTCGACTCGGCCGAGGAAGCGTCCGGACAGGCTCATCCAGACCACAGACCGCCCGTCGTCCGCGCAGCGGGCGAGGAGTTCGGCGGACAGGGACACATGTCCATAGACGACGATGCCATCGAGCCGGCGCAGGGGCAGCGTCCTTTTCGGCACTTCCGGCATGATGATCTTTAGGCTGTCGTGGTCGAGATGGAGGCTCGTCCCTTGTGTCTGGACGTAGAGCGTATTGAGGAGTTCAGTCATCCCATGCTGCTTCGGGTTGGGGAGTGAACAGCTTGGACGCAGCGCGCGTGATGGCGTCCTTGCGGGCGAGAACGCGCGGCATGCACATGTCGTGCATCGAACAGCGCCGGCACCGCTGATCGGCCGCCGCGCCGGGAAGCGTGGCCGTGGCCAGCGTCTGCCGTACCTCTTCGCCGAGGGTGAGGACCCGCTCGCGGGCAGCAGCATCGACGGCGACAGTATGCCGGCGTCGATCCGCGGCAGAGTAGACCACGCCTTGCGGAACCGGGCACGCGAACATGGCTTCCAGGCACATGGCCTGGCCCGCCACCTGTACGTCAGCAGGTCCACCTGCCGTGTACGAGCCGGACTTGTGCTCGATGGGAATGACGCGGCCGTCATGGTGGATCTCCACCACGTCACAGACTCCGACCAGGGCGAGCCGGTCATGCCATACCGGGAGGGCACGCAGGGTGCGTACGGCGCCGCGGGTCTCATGCCCTGGGTCATGGACGCGCTGGTGCATGAGGGTCCCGCGGATGGTCGCCGCGTCGTCGGCGTATCCGTCCTCCAGGAGGATGAGCCCGGCTTGGCGTGGACAGTAGGCGTGATGTTCCAGAGCCGACAGCGTCACCTGTAAGAGGGGAACGCCATCGGCCTGCCCAGCCGCGCGGTTCACCCGATGACGGTCGTCAGGGCGACTCCGTCGGGGAGGTCGTTCCCGACAGAGACGGTGTAGTCAGCGAACGAGCGCGGAATCGGCTGGTTGGCCTCGGCCTTGATGCGATCGAACAGCTGATGAGCCGGGGCGCGGCCGAAGGGGTCGTCGTGGCTGAACACGTACAGGCGGCGCAGGGCCATCTCACCGCGGGTCGAGGCGCGGTCGTGTTCGAACATCAAACTCATGGCGCGCCAGAACGTTTCCAGGTCCTGGCTGGTTACGCCGGTACGGCGGGCCAGAGGGGCGCTGAAGTGGCCATACCCCAGGTAGAGGGCATAAGGGATCATGTGCTTGTTGCCCATCTCGGTCGATTCGCCCTTGTCGATATCGTCCACGCGGGTCTGGGTGACGCGGGTGATGCCGTACTCCTGAGGGAGGACCACGTCGATGGACCGGGAGAAGGTGAGCTGCATCGGGCCCTGGACGCGTCCGCACGGCTTCGTGCCAGTGGACATGACGGCGCCGAACATGCGCACGTCGTAGAAGGTCTGACACATCCACTGCTGTGCTTCAATCTCGGACTTGCGCCGCTGCTTGGGGTCCAGATCCAGAGCGGCGTAGGCCCGCTCGTGCTGGGCGTTGAGCGCGACACCGGCCTCGACGTAGATGTCGTATCCGGCCACGCCTTCGTTGAGCAGGGCCACCATGTTCCGGATCTTGCGCTTGATCGCCACATCGGTGACCAGGCCATGGCCGGTTTCGGGATCTGTCCGGGGCATTCCGCCGGCGTCGGGGTCGCCGTTGGGGTTGCCGTCTCGCACGTCGAACAGGAAGACGAAGTCATGCTTGCGGGCGGGGTCCAGGTGGACGGACATGCCGAGAAGTTCCTTTCGGGAGGACGGGAACGACGGGTCAGGCGGATTCGGAGGCAGAGGCCTTGCGCGCGGCAGCGGCGGCGCGGGCCGCGTCCCGGTCGGCCGATCGCTGCTGGTGGTAGCCGAGGACGAACCGTCCCTGGCCGGCCAGGTCCAGAGTGGCCGGCATCTCGGCGGCGAACTTCTGGAAGATCTCGTCCAGGCGCTTGTCCAGGGCGAACCCGGCGGCCTTCTTGGTGCCGCGCAGCCGCCGAAGGTGGCCGGTGGCGTTCTTGCGCAGCATGGTGAGCACCGGCAGTGGTCTGGCCATGGCCGCGCCGAAGAACTTGTCCCCGATGGTGGTGTTGACGTTGTCCAGGGCGGCGCGCTGGATGTCCTCCAGCACGGCGAAGACACGTCCGCACAGGTAGGCGGGGTCGCGGGTGTCGAGGTTGAGACGTTCCAAGAGGATCTCCTTCATGGCCGGGGTGGCGCGGACGAGCAGCAGCCGCAGCAGCGCGGTACGTGGTAGGTCCACGCGATTGTCGGCACGGACGCGCTGAATGAGGCGGACCAGCAGGTTCGAGGGCAGCGGAGTGCCGCGCAGGGCTGCGGCCATGAGGTCTCGCTCGGCCGACCGGGGGGCGGTGTCCTTGACGTAGCCCTGCTTGCCGTACCGGCCGAGCGCGGACGCCATCCGCCACAGCGGGACCCGCTGCGGTCCTTCCTCCCACAGATCGGTCATCTCGTGGTCGGCGAACCAGGTGTCGAGGTGTTGACACAGTTCGATCAACGGGACGTCGATCCAGTCACGGATCACCACGCGGCTCTGATTGGCCGACAGGGTGACGGCGTAGAAGTCGTTGTCGTCCAGCCAGTCCGCGCGCTGGGCCGGCGGGAGGTGTACTTGCTCGATGAGGCCGTTGACGTCCTGGGGCTGGGCGTCGCGTACAGCACCGAGCAGGGAGAAGGGCGCCGGGCGGCGCAACCACCACACCAGGACGCTGTCAGCGCCGCGGTAGTGGTGCTGACGATCCGCCAAGAGCGCGTTCAGCGTGGACATCGCCTGCCCGCCGCAGGTGTCGCAAAGCGGGGTGTTGGCCAGTTGAGTGATGCCGCCGCGTCCCTGGGCCGTCTTGTTGATCGATACGAGCTGCGCGTCCCGACCCCGGCCACCTGCCACCGGGATGCCGCCAGGCTTGACCGGCTCGGGAATGGTGGCCAGCAACGGACCCTGTTCCCCGCACGACAGGCAGATTCCCTGACCGCTGGCAGCGCTCTTGCGCTCCCGGACGATCTGCCCCCACACCCGCACAACGGACGGAAGAGCATGAACCCAACCCTGATCTGTCCGGATCGCCACCACGTCGGACGGCTTGGCCTGCGCAGGGATCTCCACCTCTGAGAAGGCGCCGCGTCGCAGGAAACGGACCACCGGCTCGGCCAGCGGTTCGTCCTTGCCCCATCGATAGACGAGCTCGGCGAAATCCTCGGCGCGCCGCCGGGCATCGGCGATCTGCTTGTCGTTGTCGTCCTTCGGCATCGCCAGTACGTACTGCAACGTGTCGGTGAGGAGGAACGGCAGCGATCCGGTACCGGATCGCTGCACGTACGGCGTGTCGAGCGGAACCCCGGATTTGGCATCGGCGGTGCTCAGGTCGACCAGGCGGTCTCCCCGCGGACGTCCGTCCGCGTCCAGGTCGATCGCCCAGCGCACGTTGCGGTTGCGGTAGTAGGGCGGTGGGAGGTCACGCCTGTCGCCGGCGTGCGCCGCGAGCTGTCTGATCAACATGGGCTACCGCCTGCCACCGGTACGCGTGCCGGAACCTGGCAACTCGATGCCTTCACGCGGAACCTCCAACAGGCCCTGCTTGAGTTCGGCGTGGAACCACCGGTAGCGCTCGCCATCGGGGCGGTAGACGATGCTGTGCAGCATTACTCCAAGCACCTCGTCGTGCGGGATAGGCCCGCGATCGCTCACTGGGCGGAAGGACGCGGAGAACTCCCGAACACCCAGGAATGGTTGGGAGAAGCAGGCGCCACGCTCGACCCTCCTACGGAACTGGTCGCGATATTTGGCCTCTGGATCGGTGGCGTGCGGGCGCAGCCGTACCTGGGCGTGGATTCGATAGGCAACATTGCGCAGGCACACCATGTTGCGCTGGTCGCGGTCGGCCTCGACGTCGAAACGCACAGTCGTGTCGGTCATGGCCTCTCGCGCCCAGGCCAGCGTCAGCATGGAGGAGACTTCGTTGCGGCGGATCGACGCCCAGCGGATGGGCTTCAGCACGTCGATGCGCTCGATCTGGTAGCTGAATTCCGGCTTCCAGAAGATCGCCTCCAGGACGCCCTTGGCCGCCGATGGGGTCATGACCGGGTAGCTCATCCGCTCGGTTTTGAACTCGGGGCGCGTGAAACAGGCGTAAGGCGCTTCGACTTCCACGACAAGCGGCGGGGGCGGGTGATGAGCGCGACGGGTGGTCAAAACACCAGCTCCTGGGGGTCGGGAGAGGCTATGTCGATGCCTCGCTGCGGGTGGTAGTCGCCGAGCCATTCGATGAGGTCACCGACGACAGGGGTGGCAAGTCCTTCGTCCAATGCCTTACGCGCGGCACCGCGCGGCAAGGTGGCCAAATAGGGACGCAGAGAACGCAGCTGCGCCCCTGCGCCCGGATGGCCGGCACGCAGGTGGGCGAGGATCCGGTCGAGCTTCTCGGTGTCGCCATAACGCACCGCCACAGGAACGGTCCATTCGTCGATCATGCGGAACAGCTCGGCCACGCGAGGGAAGTCATGAGCCTGACGTCCCTGCTGGATCTCCTGGCCGGACGCCTCGACATTGTGGAAGTCGAACCTGGCTTGGTAGTAGGCCAGCAACGCGTCCAGATCGTCCGGCGGGCAGTGGGGTCCGAACCTGGCGCGGGTGGCCTGCAGGGCGGCGCCGTACAGCATGTCGGCCGCTTTGTTGCCGTCCTCGGGGTCGAAGATGGTGACCTGCCCGTACGGCAGACGCCCACTTCGGTTGACCCGGCCGGCCGCCTGCTGCAGAGAATCAGCGGAAGCGATCGCGCGGAAACCGGCGGGAAAGTCCAGATCTACTCCTGCCTCGACCAGCTGTGTGCTCACCACCGCGATCGGCTCCTCTTCCGCGAGGCGCCGCCTGATCTCCTCCAGAGTGTCGCGCCGGTGGGCCGCTGCCATCCGCGTCGACAGGTGCAGTGCTGGGCGATGCATCTCCACGAGCTCATGCATCCAGGCGGCGTCCCTGGTGGTGTTGACCACCACCAGCACCTGAGGCTCCGCCGCGGCCTGCTCGGCGATTTCCGCCATCGTCGGTTTGGGGTCCAGCAGCCATCGGTATCGCACCCGGTTCAGCGCCTTGTACAGCGGCTTCGGCTCGGCGATGACATCCCTGATCGGTGTCTCCCGCAGCGGGCTGAGCAACTCGAAGGGCGGTTGAGTCGCCGAGGCCAGTACTACCGTCGCCCCGAACCACTGCGTGAGACTTCGCAGCGCGGACACGATCGGGATGAGCAAGCGGTCCGGCAGGGCCTGAACCTCGTCCAGGACGATCACCGAGCCGGCCAGCCGGTGCACACGACGCATCGCCGCGGGCTTGTGAGAGAACAGCGACTCGAACAGCCGGATGGTGGTGGTCACCACGAACGGAGCGTCCCAGTTCTCCGCGGCCAGCCGCTGCCACCTCCTGCCGGCGCGGCCGTCATCCAGATCGATGCCGCTGTGGTGCTCCAGCACCACCGGGTCTTCACCCTCGACCTCCAAGAGGTCGCGATAGACCGAGGCGTTCTGCTCAGTGATCGACATGAACGGCACTGCGACGATAACGCGTTTCATGCCATGGAGCCGGGCATGGTGGACGGCGAAGCCGCCCGCCGCGAGCGTCTTCCCCGAGCCTGTGGGAGCTGGAATGCGATAAATGCCACGCGGTCCCTGTGCGGCTTCCCGACACTGCTGATAGACAGCCTGACGCAACCCGTCGATCGGCGATTCCGGCTTGTTCTTGAGCAACTCCAGGCGTCCCTGTTCGAAACGCTCGGCCAGACCAGCAGCAGAAACCGGATGAAAAGGGCGTGCGGCGCCCGCGAAATGCTCCTCAGTGTCCAGAAAGTCCGCATCGACTACCGTGCTGTAGACCATGCGGACCAGGAGATCCAACGCATAGGGGTCAGCAGTTGCGGCCTCAGACAGCCAGGGAGGTAACGCGATCGGCGCCGGAGGATGAATCTCAGGGACGATTTCCCCTACCCGCCGGATGGCCTCAGCGACCAGCGGATCAGTATCCGCGAAACGCAGCTCCTTCTTGAGGCGTGTCGAGTCCGGCAATCCTCCGTGATGCCCGAACACCACGGCCGACATGATGCCCAAGCGCTGCTTGTCCAGCAACCAGGTACCCGCGTGCTTGTGCGGGATGCCTACCCTGCCACCGTGACGTTCCGCGCCGATCAGGCCCTGCTGCCAGGTGCACGTTCCTTTCCCTACATCGTGCAGCAAACCGCAATGAGCAGCGAGCGCCCCCGCGCCGAAGACCTCACCAAAGGCTTCTGCACGCCACCCGGTTCCCCGCAAATGGTCGGTGAGGTCATGGCGCAATCTGTCGCCGTCCCGGGCACTGTGTGCCCACAAGCGTTCGGCCATGCACACCCCCTACGCGGAGAATCCCTGCGAGAGCTGAACTTTAGGAGATAGCACCGACAGTTTCGCCGCGTTCCACCAAATAAGGGCCAACAACCTCGATTGCTACATGCTGTGCAGGGTCGGCTGCTCAGGCAACCGACCTCCCTGCGCATCCCCTCCTCAAACCAACCGTGATCATCATTGCAGTCCACAGCCTCACGACTGCGAAGCATCCCGTTACTCCTTGGACTGCTCGTACGAACCCAGCCCGGGAAGTCTCCTTGGAGTAACTTCGTGGCTGGAATCACTGCGGTACAGCACGAGGCTGCGGTTCGGAACCTGAAGTGCTCACGCGACACGCGGTAGGTTCCTAAGGAGATATCACCCCTGATGTTCCTTGATAAGTGAATTCGTAGGTCTTGCTTGTCGGCGCTGGAGAGGCGACATGCCTGCTCAGATGCCGTGGCGGTCGCCCTTCGGGGCGACCGAGGGTCGCAACGGCGCCGGCGGTCGGCTGGCGGCCGATCTGACGCTGGTGGCGGTCGCCCTTCGGGGCGACCGAGGGTCGCAACAACCGCGCCCCGGTGAAGCCGCTGGAGGACAGCTCGTCGTGGCGGTCGCCCTTCGGGGCGACCGAGGGTCGCAACGCCGTTGCTGGGCACGGTTTGGGCGCATCTCTGCAGGTGGCGGTCGCCCTTCGGGGCGACCGAGGGTCGCAACCTCTTGCCCCCACCAGCGAGCGAGGGAACCTGTGGGGTGGTGGCGGTCGCCCTTCGGGGCGACCGAGGGTCGCAACTCCAACCGGTACAGCCAATCCCCTGGCCCAGGGGGTGGCGGTCGCCCTTCGGGGCGACCGAGGGTCGCAACATCCGCGTATCCCGATTACCCCGGTGGTAGGCGACAGTGGCGGTCGCCCTTCGGGGCGACCGAGGGTCGCAACTGCACCGGGCGGGTGTCGGGGGTGAGCGTCATCGTGGGGTGGCGGTCGCCCTTCGGGGCGACCGAGGGTCGCAACCACTCACCTCCGAGCCGTTCGGCGATGATCCGGCCCAGTGGCGGTCGCCCTTCGGGGCGACCGAGGGTCGCAACCTCACAGGGCGGCCCTGCCGTACCGAAGGAGAAAGGTGGCGGTCGCCCTTCGGGGCGACCGAGGGTCGCAACTGCTCAGCCGTACAAATAGCGCATGAATGGCCGGTGTGGTGGCGGTCGCCCTTCGGGGCGACCGAGGGTCGCAACGAGCTGCTGGCCTCGCGTGAGCAGGTGCAGGCCATCACCGTGGCGGTCGCCCTTCGGGGCGACCGAGGGTCGCAACAACACGATCATCAGCTCGCTGCGCGCCGTGCAGGAGTGGCGGTCGCCCTTCGGGGCGACCGAGGGTCGCAACACCGGGTTGTTGATCTGCGTCGCGTCCTGCGCCCAGTGGCGGTCGCCCTTCGGGGCGACCGAGGGTCGCAACGACCTGGCGGCTCAGCACCGGCGGCAGCGGCACGAGCTGGTGGCGGTCGCCCTTCGGGGCGACCGAGGGTCGCAACCAGGGCGCGCTCTGCTTGGTCCGGCCGCCCCGGGTGGTGGCGGTCGCCCTTCGGGGCGACCGAGGGTCGCAACCTCGATGGGCTCAAGCTGCCTGAGACTGAGGTGCCGATCGTGGCGGTCGCCCTTCGGGGCGACCGAGGGTCGCAACGACGTCTTCCGGCCGGAATTGCTGACCGTCTCGCGTGGTGGCGGTCGCCCTTCGGGGCGACCGAGGGTCGCAACGTGTAGGGGCTGTCGTCCTCCTCCAGCCACTCCTCGGGTGGCGGTCGCCCTTCGGGGCGACCGAGGGTCGCAACATCGCCTCGTATGAAGGCTCCGGCGTCGGCGCGCCGACGTGGCGGTCGCCCTTCGGGGCGACCGAGGGTCGCAACTTATTGCCGTCGCCGATCGTGACCTGGAAACGGAAGTGGCGGTCGCCCTTCGGGGCGACCGAGGGTCGCAACTCAGCGGTCGCTGTGCCAAGCCTGGGCCGGATCAAGTGGCGGTCGCCCTTCGGGGCGACCGAGGGTCGCAACACGATCACGATCCATTCGCCGGTGACGTCCCCGAACGGTGGCGGTCGCCCTTCGGGGCGACCGAGGGTCGCAACACCTGCACTGATAGCGGAAACGCGAGACTACCGTCACGTGGCGGTCGCCCTTCGGGGCGACCGAGGGTCGCAACGACTCGAGCGTCTGCCCCCACTCGCGGAACTTCGCGGGTGGCGGTCGCCCTTCGGGGCGACCGAGGGTCGCAACTCCATCAGCCGCTCACCGTGCCCTGGTACCACGCCTGTGGCGGTCGCCCTTCGGGGCGACCGAGGGTCGCAACTTCACACCCGGCGAAAGGTGGACTCGCGGCACCCTCGTGGCGGTCGCCCTTCGGGGCGACCGAGGGTCGCAACACCCGCGCGGTGGAGTTGGCGCCCACGCTCCGCAATATGGCGGTCGCCCTTCGGGGCGACCGAGGGTCGCAACCGCAACCCGCACGCCGACCCGGCGATGCGCGAGCTGGTGGCGGTCGCCCTTCGGGGCGACCGAGGGTCGCAACACCGAGCCGCGCGGTGATGAACATGGCCGTGTTGTTGTGGCGGTCGCCCTTCGGGGCGACCGAGGGTCGCAACCCGACCGGGCCGCTCTGCCGTACAGATAGGCCCCGGAGTGGCGGTCGCCCTTCGGGGCGACCGAGGGTCGCAACGCCGTGTTGGAGCGCTTGGACACGATCACCGCGAGTGGCGGTCGCCCTTCGGGGCGACCGAGGGTCGCAACCGCAACCCGGACGGCACCGTCCGGCAGTGGGAGGCTGGTGGCGGTCGCCCTTCGGGGCGACCGAGGGTCGCAACGGTCTCTCAGCAGGCGAGGAGGTCACCCGCACCATCACGTGGCGGTCGCCCTTCGGGGCGACCGAGGGTCACAACTCCTCGGGTGGTTGAGGGTGGGCTTGTCACGTGAGGTGGCGGTCGCCCTTCGGGGCGACCGAGGGTCGCAACAACTCCGGACTCAAGGACGTGTTCACCACCCTCGGCCGTGGCGGTCGCCCTTCGGGGCGACCGAGGGTCGCAACGCCGCCGACCGGATCAAGCAGATCATGAGCGACCGGGGTGGCGGTCGCCCTTCGGGGCGACCGAGGGTCGCAACTTGCGGATGTAGGTGTTGCCCACGTGGTCGGCGACGGTGGCGGTCGCCCTTCGGGGCGACCGAGGGTCGCAACACCTTCCGCCGCGTCGCCCAGGCGCTCAACCGCAAGGTGGCGGTCGCCCTTCGGGGCGACCGAGGGTCGCAACACGTCCTGGTACGTCTGCGCGCCCTTGACGAGTTGGGTGGCGGTCGCCCTTCGGGGCGACCGAGGGTCGCAACACGTCCTGGTACGTCTGCGCGCCCTTGACGAGTTGGGTGGCGGTCGCCCTTCGGGGCG
>NZ_JBEXMT010000038.1:0-147 GCF_040610675.1 Nonomuraea sp. NPDC003804 | reverse complement strand
CGACCGAGGGTCGCAACCCGCTGCCGGACGGCGCGGTGTTCTCCACCGACAGGTGGCGGTCGCCCTTCGGGGCGACCGAGGGTCGCAACCGCAACCCGGACGGCACCGTCCGGCAGTGGGAGGCTGGTGGCGGTCGCCCTTCGGGGC
>NZ_JBEXMT010000037.1:0-98563 GCF_040610675.1 Nonomuraea sp. NPDC003804 | reverse complement strand
CTTCCACTGGTGGGCCGAGACGGTGTTGGTGACCAGGATCAGCGTCGTGGCCTCGGCGTGGGCCATCGCGGCGCCGCGACCCACGCGGCGCCGCGGCCGGCGGGGCGGCTACGCGCTACAGGTGAAGATCGCCGTGCCCGGGAGGTGGCGGCCCCTGAGGGGGCTCCACCCGCCCCAGACGCGGTCGTGGCCCTCCGGCCACTCCGGCTCCATGAGCGAGGTCACGGTGAGCCCGCCGGCCACGATCAGGCCGATCCAGTCGCCCATCGTCCGATGGTGCTCGACGTAGGCGAGCCTGCCCTCGTCGTCGGTCTCGGCGTACGGCGTGCGGTCGAAGTAGGAGCGGTCGGAGGTGAGGCCGCGCTCGCCCGGGTCGTCGGGGAAGGCCCACCTGATCGGATGGCTCACCGAGAACACGAACCTGCCGCCCGGCCTGAGCACCCGCTTGACCTCGGCGAAGACGCGCGCAGGCGCCGCCACGAACGGCAGCGCCCCGAACGCCGAACACACCAGGTCGAAGACGGCCGTCCCGAATGGCAGGCTCTCGGCGTCGGCCTGCAGCACGGGCACCCGCGACCCCGTCTCCAGGTCGATCCGCTGCGAGTGGCGAAGCTGCCGGTGGGAGATGTCGAAGGCCACGACGCGCGCCCCCCGCGTGCTCAGCCAGCGCGAGCACTGGGCGGCGCCGCAGCCGACCTCCAGCACGTCCTTGCCCGCGACGTCACCGAGCAGGTGCGCCTCGGCCTCGTCGACCCCTTCGGGGCACCACACGAAGCCGGCGTCCCGCAGGAACTCGCCGTGCTCCACCTGGTAGTCGTCCGCGTTGCCGTCCCACCAGGAACGGTTGGCCCGCGACGAAGCCGACAGCACTAGCGCATCTTCGGGCCGCGCGGCATCCGCGCGCCCTTGGGCATCGGGCCCTTGGGCATCGGCAGGTTCTTCGGCAGCGAGCGCAGCCGGTCCTTCACCTGGTTGACCGCGGGCTTCTTGAGGTTGCGCGGCAGCTTCATCAGGTGGCGCTGGAGCTTGCCGAGCGGGATCTGCCCCTCGCCGTCACCGCACTGGATGTCGTAGACGGGCACGTCCATGGCGACGCGCTGCAGGCGCTTCTTCTCGCCGACGAGCATCTTCTGCACGCGGTTGCCCGGCCCCTCGGAGACCAGGACGATGCCCGGATGGCCCACGACCAGGTGCACGAGGTCCTGGTCACGGTTGGCGGCGATCGCCGGGGTCACCTCCCAGTTGCCCCGCATGCCCTGCAGCACCGCGGCCGCGGCGCCGGTCTGGCCGTCGAGCAGGCTGTACTGGGCGCGCTGCGCGAGCTGGCCGAAGACGACCAGGCCCACGGTGAACGCGAGCATGACGCCGATGAAGATGGAATACCAGAAGAAGCCAGTGACCATGCCGATCACGATGACCACGGCCAGCGTGGCGACCGCCGAGAGGAAGACGATCGGCATCCCCTTGGGATTGGCCTGCTGGATGATCTTCGCGATCATGCGGAGCTGCTTGATGCGCCCCGGCTTTTCTGGGTCTACGGGCTTCGCCATGTTGTGAAGGATACAAACACCCCCCGCCGGAGATGAAAACGTGACCCTCCACGTTTTTCTCCGGGGCCGGCCGCACCTCGCGGAAAAGCCGGCGCGGCCCCTCGAACAGCGGGTTCTTCCTGCCCTTCAGGCGCGGATCGAACGGTCACCAAGGCCCGCTGGGCGCGCCGAACCCGGCGGAAATGACCGGCAGCCCGCCCGCCCCAC
This sequence comes from Nonomuraea sp. NPDC003804, assembly GCF_040610675.1. Taxonomy (NCBI): domain Bacteria; kingdom Bacillati; phylum Actinomycetota; class Actinomycetes; order Streptosporangiales; family Streptosporangiaceae; genus Nonomuraea; species Nonomuraea sp. NPDC003804. Next base: position 96,806 of record NZ_JBEXMT010000037.1, on the reverse strand, counting down.
CGGCGCGCCGATCCTGGCGTGCGTCCTGGTGGCCGCCCGGTCGGCCGCCCGGTCGGCGGCTCAGGTCTTGACGGCGCTCAGACCTTGACGGTGACCGCCACCCGCGGGTCGGCCAGGCTGCGGCCCGCCGCGATCGTGTACTCGCCTGGCACGGTGCGCCAGCCGTCCTTCGTCCACACCTGAAAGGCCCGCTCGGGCAGGAACACGGTGGTCAGCACCGTCTCGCCCGGCGCCGCCTCCACCACGTCGAAGCCGGCCAGCCACCGCGCGGGCCGCTCGTCGGGCGTCACCGGCGACACGTACAGCTGCACGACCTCCCGCCCTGGACGCGTGCCGGCGTTGGTGACCGCGACCGTCACGGTCGACCCCTCGGCCGCGATGGTGTCGTACGACCAGTCCGTGTAGCCGAGGCCGTGCCCGAACCAGAACGCCGGGGTACGGCCCAGCCGCTCCCACGCCCGGTAGCCGATGAAGACGCCCTCCTCGTAGGCGACGGCCCCGTCGACGGGCGTGACGTCGACGACGGGGCTGTCGGCCAGCCGTACCGGCCAGGTGGTCGGCAGGCGGCCCCCAGGCTCGGCGTCGCCGTACAGGACGTCGGCGAGCGCCGAGCCCGCCTCCTGGCCGGGGAACCAGGTCAGCAGCACCGCCGCCACGTCGGCGGCCCACGGCATCTCCACCGGCGAGCCCGCGTTCACCACGACGACCGTGCGCGGGTTGGCGGCGGCGACGGCGGCGATCAGCTCGTCCTGGCGGCCGGGCAGGCGCAGGTCCTCGCGGTCGAAGCCCTCGCTCTCGACCTCCAGCGTCGTGGAGGCCACGACCACGGCCACCTCGCACGCGCGCGCCGCGGCCACGGCCTCGGCGATGAGCGCGTCCTGGCCGGGGGAGGGGTTGGCGTGGCCGAGGGTGAAGGCGACGAAGGCCATGCCGCTGAAGGCGCCGGCCGGATGCGTCACCTCCACCTCGTACGGCCTGCCCGCGGTGAGCTCGACGACGACGCGCTTCTCGGGCGGCGCCAGGAACGCCGCGGCGGGGTCGTCGCCCTCCAGCTCGATCGTCTCGTCGAGCACCGTCGTGCCGTCCACTCGCAGCGTGAAGGGGCCCACCCCGGCCACCGACAGCTCGTGCGCCCCGGTGAGCTCGGGCGTGTAGGCGGCGCGCAGCCGCACCGCGCGCAGCCGCTCGCCGTCCACGTTGGACGGCAGCTGGCCGACCCACCGGGCCTCCGTGGTGGCCAGCGGGTGCTCGGCCAGGACCTCGCCGCCGTCGTCCAGGAACTGCGCCGCCGTCGGTACGGCCAGCGGCGCCAGCCGTACGCGGGGGTCGGTGCCGAGCGCGTACCTGACCTCGCCGCGGGCGCGCAGCCCCTCCAGAGGGGAGACGGTGCGGTCGGGGAAGACCTGGGCGCTGCCGCCGCCCATGATCCGCGCCTCGTCGGCGGCCGAGCCGATGAGCGCGAGGGTCGGCGCCCCGGCGAAGGGAAGCAGTCCGCCCTCGTTCTTCAGCAGCGTGAAGGAGCGTGCGGCCACCTCGCGGGCCAGCGCCATCCCGTCGATCGACCCGGCCCGCGCGCCCCCCAGGGCCTGCTCTGCCTGCGGGGCCTGCTCTGCCTGGACGGTCTGGTCGGCCGGTGTGGCCGCGTTCGTCTCGCTCGGGCGCAGCGCCCCCACGCGGGAGGCCAGGCGTAGGATGCGGCGCACCTTGTCGTCGATGACGGACTCGGGCACCCGGCCCTCGCGGACGGCCTCCTCCAGTTGGTCGCCCCACGGCCCGAACGGCCCTGGCATGGCCACGTCCGTGCCGCCGACCGCCGCCGCCTCGGTGGACCGCACCGCCGTCCAGTCGGACACGACGTAGCCGTCGAAGCCCCACTCGTCCTTGAGCACACCGTTGACCAGCGCCGAGTGCTCGGTCATCGTGGTGCCGTTGACCGCGTTGTAGGCGGTCATCATGCCCCACGCCCCGGCCTTCGCCACCCGCTCGAAGGGGGCCAGGTAGGCCTCCCGCAGCACCCGGTCGGTGACCTTGACGTCGACGGTGAACCGGTCGGTCTCGAAGTCGTTGGCCACGAAGTGCTTGGGCGTGGTCGCGACGCCACCCTCCTGCACGCCCTCCACGTAGGCGGCGCCCAGCTCCCCTGTCAGGTAGGGGTCCTCGGAGAAGCACTCGAAGTGGCGTCCGCCGAGCGGGGAGCGGTGCAGGTTGATGGTCGGCGCCAGCAGCACGTGCACGCCCTTGCGCCTGGCCTCCTGGGCGAGCAGCCGGCCGACCTGGCGGACCAGGCCGACGTCCCAGGTGGCGGCCAGCGCGGTGGGGCTCGGCAGCGCGATGGAGGGGTCGGCGGAGCTCCACTGCTCGCCGCGCACGCCGATGGGCCCGTCGCTCATGACGAGCCGGTCGAGGCCGATCTCGGGGACGGCGGGCAGCGACCACATGTCCGCGCCGGTGAGCAGGCGGATCTTGGTGGGCAGGTCCAGCTGGGTGATCAGTTCGTCGAAGTCCACGCAGCCAGTGTTAACCAGAAAACTTACCGCCTACTAGGTTTGTTGCCATTGCGTTACCTGTGGCGGGGTATCCGGGCAAAAGAAAAAGGCCGCACGGCGTGCGGCCTTTTCTCGGTGCGGTGGTCAGGCGTTCTGGCGGGCCGCGATGGCCTGCTGGTAGAGCCGGCCCGCGCGGTACGACGAGCGCACCAGCGGACCCGACATGACGCCGGCGAAGCCGATCGCCTCGGCCTCGGCCTGCAGCTCGACGAACTCCTCCGGCTTCACCCACCGGTCGACGGGATGGTGGCGCGGCGTCGGGCGGAGGTACTGGGTGATCGTCAGCAGGTCGCAGCCCGCCTCGTGCAGGTCGCGCATCGCCTGGATCACCTCCTCCCGCTCCTCGCCCATGCCCAGGATCAGGTTGGACTTGGTGACGAGCCCCGCCTCGCGCGCCTTGGTGATCACCAGCAGCGAGCGCTCGTAGCGGAAGGCGGGACGGATGCGCTTGAAGATCCGCGGCACCGTCTCGATGTTGTGCGCGAACACCTCGGGCTTGCTGGAGAAGACCTCCTCCAGCTGTTCCTGGTTGGCGTTGAAGTCGGGAACCAGCAGCTCGACGCCGCAGCCCGGCAGCAGCGAGTGGATCTGCCTGGCCGTCTCGGCGTAGAGCCAGGCGCCGCCGTCGGGCAGGTCGTCACGGGCGACACCGGTCACCGTGGCGTACTTCAGGCCCATCTGCTGGACCGACTCGGCCACCCGGCGCGGCTCGTCCTTGTCGTACTCCTTGGGCTTGCCCGTGTCGATCTGGCAGAAGTCACAGCGCCTGGTGCACTGGTCGCCGCCGATGAGGAAGGTCGCCTCGCGGTCCTCCCAGCACTCGTAGATGTTGGGACAGCCCGCCTCTTCACAGACCGTGTGCAGGCCCTCCCGGCGCACCAGCGATTTCAGCTCGGTGTACTCGGGACCGGTCTTGAGCTTGGTCTTGATCCACGGGGGCTTGCGCTCAATAGGGGTTTCGGCGTTGCGCACCTCCAGGCGGAGGAGCTTACGGCCATCAGGAGCAACGGTCACCGTTAAAGCTTACGTCGCTCAACTTATGAGACCGAACCCGCGGGCCGCCCTGACATAGTGGCCGGCGAGCTCGGTGTCGATGACCGCCGACTCGGCCGCGCCGAGCAGCCGCGAACCCGGCGCGGAGGTGAGCACGCCGTCGTCGGACAGCCGGGCCCGCGTCAGCGCCGCCTGCCTGATCTGCTCCACGCTCTCGCCGCGCAGCACCGCCGCCTGCATCGGCGCCAGATAGCTGCGGCCCGCGATCAGCTCCTGCAGCTCGGTCAGGTCCTTCTCGGTCACCGCGCGCAGCGTGATCGCCCGCCGCCGCTCGGCCGCGCGCGGGTCGCCCGAACGGATCAGCCACCGCAGCAGGTGCTCGGCCGCCAGCACGGGCCAGCCGAAGATCCTGCCGACGGTACGGCCGAGCATGCCCGCCACGTTGTAGGAACTGCTCGGGGCCCAGGCGCCGAGCGTGAACGCCATGGCCACGTCCGCCTCGGTGCGGGCGCTCAGCGGCTCGGAACCCAGCAGGGTGTGGCGCCACTCGCCGAGCGTCGACAGCGCTCCCTCCACGATCGGCCCGTCGAGCGTCTCGGCCGCGGCATACGCGCCGGCGACCACCGTCACGCGCTGCCGCGGCGACAGCGCCAGCCACAACGGCAGGCCGATGACCAGCGTGGGGGTCCTGCGCAGCCCGATCCGGGGGCAGCTCGCGACGGTGGCCAGGTCCAGCACCGCCACCTGGGCGGGTCTGGCCACCCCCACCTCGTCGGCCACGCGCTCGGCCAGGCCGTACAGCGCGGGGGCGGCGTCCCGGTCGAGCACCTCCGCGTCGGCGGGCAGGCGGGCGAGGCGCGGGCGCAGCAGCACCCCGATCCCCACCAGCACGGCGCCCATCAACCAGGACACGATCCGGGTCGGCCCGTTGAGGATGATCGACACGCCGAGCACCACGAACCCCAGCGTCAGGGCATGGACAGCGAGGGATAGGACAAGAGCGGCAATCCTTCGCATGTCGCCGATACTAGAAGCGGCGCACCCCGATGTCAGCGCAGCTTTGCCAGTGCTTGGAGAAGGTCCTCCTCGTGCATGTCGTGCGGCTCGGCTTCCAACGCCTCCGCCAGACGTTTCTCCGCGTACGGCATGACCTCGTCGACCACGATCCGCCGGCCTGACTCCTGCGACAGCGAGGTGACACCCGCGTCGGTGATGCCGCACGGCACGATCCTGCTGAACCAGCTCGGGTCGTTGGCGCAGTTGAGCGCGAAGCCGTGCATGGTGACGCCGCCCACGATCCTGATGCCCACCGCCCCGAGCGCCCGCTCGGGGCCGCCCTCGTCGCGGACCCAGACGCCGCTGCGCCCCGCGACCCGGTGGACGGCCACCCCGAAGTCGGCGCAGATCTGGATCATGGCCTCTTCGAGCGCGTGGACGTAGGCGCCGACGTCGCCCACCCGCATGATCGGATAGCCGACGAGCTGACCAGGGCCGTGCCAGGTGATGCGGCCGCCCCGGTCGACGTCGACGACGGGCGTGCCGTCGGCGGGCCGCTCGTGCGCCGCCGTACGCCTGCCCGCCGTGTAGACCGGCGCGTGCTCCAGCAGCAGCGCGGTGTCGCCGAGCGTGCCGGTCACCCTGTGGGCGTGGACGCGTCTCTGGAGTGTCCAGGCCTGCTCGTACGGCACGTCCACACCAAGACGGACAATCGTCAGCTTCGCCACAGATAAAGGTTACTCACAAGAAACGACCACGGGACCGCAATGAGGTTCCTCTGGCCTGCTCGCCAGGTCATCACGACCCCGTGGGCGCGACCGTCGTCAGGCGGTGAGCAGCCTCGGCTCGATCCTGAACTCCTTCACGCCGCCCGCGCCGTCGTGCTCCACCCGGTAGGCGTAGCCCGCGGGATCGACGGTGACCGCCTGGATGAACTCGGTGCCGACGTAGTGCAGGCCGACGCCCTCGTCGGCGGCGTAGCCGTCGGGCAGCTCGCCGCTGGCCACCGACTCGTGCAGCAGCTGCCTGCGCTGCGGGTCGGAGTTGTAGTGGACGCCACAGGAGTAGGGCAGCAGGCCCAGGCCGTCGGCCCACACCTGAAGCTTCGGGCCGAAGGAGTCGGTGTTGCCGCCGACGTGCCAGCACAGCGCGCCCGCGCTCTGCCCCGCCAGCACCACACCGGACCGCCACGCCTGCTCGAAGGCCTCGTCAAGGCCGTGCAGGCGCCACAACGCCGCCAGGTTGGCCACACTGCCACCACTCACGTAGATCATGTCCTGCTCGAGGATCCACGCCCGCGGATCCTCGACGTTGGGCATCGGGAAGACCGTCAGGTGGCTCACCTCGACATCCCAACCGGCGAAGGCGCCGTACATCTTCAGCAGCCAGTCGGAGTCGTCGCCCGTCGCGGTGGCGAGCAGGCCGAGCTTGGGCCGGTCCTGGCCGGTGAGGTCGAGCGCGTAGCGCAGCAACGGGCTGGCCTGCAGGAAGCCGTAGCGCTCCGTCGGTTTGAAGGACCCGCCGCCGATGGCGAGGATATGGGACTGTCCTGACCTGGTCATGTGCTACCCCCACGGTGAGTCGGACGAACGGCTCACTAGAGTACGGCCGCCAGCGCCTCGTCGAGGGTCGGATGAAGGAACCTGAAGCCGCTGTCAAGCAGTTTCGACGGAACGGCGCGCTGTCCGATCAGCAGTCCTTCGTCCGCGAAACCGCCGAGCCCCGCCCGAAGCGCGAACCCGGGAACCGCGATCGGCATCGTCGCCCGCTTCAGCGCCCTGCCCAGCGCCAGGGTGAACTCCTTGTTGGTCACCGGCTCCGGCGCGGCCACGTTCACCGGCCCCTCCAGGGCTCGGTTGTTCAGGATGTGAAGGGCCGCGCGGACCCAGTCGTCGAGCGTGATCCACGACCACCACTGCCTGCCCGAGCCCAGCGGCGCGCCGAGCCCCATCCTGAAGATCGGCAGTATCTGCTTGAGCGCCCCGCCCTGCGCCGACAGCGTGATCGCGGTTCGCAGGGTCGTGGTCCTGACGCCCGCCTGCGTCGCCTGGCCGGCCTCGGCCTCCCAGCGCTCGCACAGCTCGGCCAGGAAGCCCTCGCCGCGCGGGCCGCTCTCGTCGGTCACCCGGTCGCCCGTGTCGCCGTAGAAGCCCGCTCCAGAGGCGGACATCAGCACCTCCGGCGGGCTCTCCAGTTCCTTCAGCGCGGTGACCAGCGTCCTGGTGCCCGTCACGCGGCTGTCGAGGATCTCGCGCCGGTAGTCGTCGCTCCACCGCCGCTCACCGAGGCCCGCGCCCGCCAGGTGGACCACCGCCCGGGCGCCCTCCAGCACGGCCCGGTCGACGACGCCCTTGTCGGGCTGCCAGAACGACTCGTCGGTACGGCGCGGCGTCCGCCGTACCAGCCGGACGACGTTCTCGCCCTCCGCGGCGAGCGCGCCGACCAGCGCCCTGCCGAGCAGACCTGACGCGCCCGTCACGATGATCGCCATTCCTCCACCCTACGCGCAGGCGTCCGCAAGCCCGCGGACCCGGCCCCCGCCGGCCTGCGCCGCGGCCGGGGAGCGGCCCGTGCCGGTGAGGACGCCCCTTCACGGGAACAGCCGCGGGAACAGTGCAGGGAACAGTGGGGGACAGTGGGGGGAAGCGGGAAAACAGGCGGGGCGCCCGCGGAGAGACTCCGCGGACGCCCCGCGTCCGAACCGGGTGTACCGGTGTACCGGGTGTACCGGGTGTTACGCCAGACCCAGCTGCGCCTCGAAGCGGCCCTCCTCGAGGCGGCGCTTGATCGTGGTCAGGAAGCGCGCCGCGTCGGCACCGTCGACCAGGCGGTGGTCGTAGGTGAGCGCGAGGTAGACCATCGACCTGACGGCGATGACCTCGCCCTCCGGCGTGTCGACCACGACGGGACGCTTGACGACCGCGCCGGTGCCGAGCATGCCGACCTGCGGCTGGTTCAGGATCGGCGTGTCGAACAGCGCGCCACGGCTGCCGGTGTTGGTCAGCGTGAACGTGCCGCCGGTCAGCTCGTCGGGCGTCACCTTGTTGTCGCGGGTGCGCTCGGCCAGGTCGGTGATCTTCCTGGCCAGGCCGGCCAGGTTGAGGTCACCGGCGTTCTTCACCACCGCGGCCAGCAGGCCGCGCTCGGTGTCGACCGCGAGGCCGAGGTTCTCCACGTCGAAGTAGGTGACCTCGTTGGTCTCGTTGTTGATCGTGGCGTTGAGCTTCGGGTGCTGCTTGAGCGCCTCGACCGTGGCCATCGCGAAGAACGGCGTGAAGGTCAGCTTGACGCCCTCGCGGCGCAGGAACTCGTCCTTCGCCTTCGCACGCAGCTTGGCGATCTTGGTGACGTCGACCTCGACGACCGAGGTGAGCTGGGCCGCGGTCTGCAGCGACTCGACCATGCGCTTGGCGATGGTCTGCCGCAGGCGCGACATCTTCTCGGTACGGCCCCGCAGCGTGGTGTCGACCTGGACCGGCTCGGGCGTGGCCGCCACCGGAGCCTGCGCCGCGGGCGCGGCGGGGGCAGCGGCGGCGGGCGCCGCCTGGGCCGGAGCGGGAGCCTGGGCGGCCGGAGCGGCCTGCTCACGCTGCGCCTTGGCGGCCTCGAGCACGTCCTGCTTGCGGATGCGGCCGCCGACGCCGGTGCCGGTCAGCGCGTCGAGGTCGACGCCGTGCTCGTTGGCGAGCTTGCGCACCAGCGGCGTGACGTAGGGGCTCTCGCCCGAGGACGGCAGCGGTGCCGGCACGGTGGCGGGCGTGGTCGTCGCCGGCGCGGGAGCCTGCGCCTGCACCGGGGCCGGGGCGGGCGCGGGAGCCGGGGCCGGGGCCGGAGCAGGGGCCGGGGCCGGCTGCGGGATCGAGGAGACGGGCGCGGGAGCCGGCTCGGGCTCGGGCTCCGGAGCCGGAGCGGGCGCCGGGGCGGCCGCCGCCTCGGGAGCGGGAGCGGCGGCGCCGGCGCTGCCACCCTCGTCAATGATCGCAAGCTCGGCGCCGACCTCGACGGTCTCGTCCTCGGCGACGACAATCTTGGTCAGCACACCCGCCGCGGGCGACGGGATCTCGGTGTCGACCTTGTCGGTCGACACTTCGAGGAGCGGCTCGTCGGCCTCGACGCGCTCGCCCTCCTTCTTCAGCCAACGGGTTACCGTGCCCTCGGTCACGCTCTCGCCGAGCTGGGGCATCTGTACGGAGACCGGCATGGGTATGTCTTCCTCGAGTTCTTAGTTGTGGACGTGCAGGGGCTTGCCGGCCAGCGCCAGCATGGCCTCGCCCATGGCTTCGGACTGGGTCGGGTGCGCGTGGATCAGCTGGGCGACCTCGGCGGGGAGCGCCTCCCAGTTGTAGATCAGCTGGCCCTCGGTGACGAGCTCGCCGATGCGGCGGCCGACCATGTGGACGCCCACGACCGGGCCGTCCTTCCTGGCCAGCACCTTGACGGCCCCCGCGGTGCCGAGAATCTGGCTCTTGGGGTTGCCCGCCAGGTCGTAGACCTGCTCGACGATCTCGATGCCCCGCTCGGCCGCCTGCTTGGAGGTGATGCCCACGGAGGCGACCTCGGGGTCGGAGTAGGTGATGCGCGGCACGCCGTCGTAGTCGATCGGCGGCGGGTTGAGGCCCGCGATGTGCTCGGCCACCAGGATGCCCTCGGCGAACCCGGCGTGCGCCAGCTGCGGGGTGGCGATCAGGTCGCCGATCGCGTAGACGCCCGGCACGCTGGTGCGGCAGTGCTCGTCGACGACCACGGTGCCGCGCTCGATCGCGACGCCCTGCTCCTCGAAGCCCATGCCCTCGCTCACCGCGCCGCGGCCCACGGCCACCAGCAGCAGCTCCGCGTCGAGGGTCTTGCCGTTGGCCAGCGTGACGATCACGCCGGTGTCGGTGGTCTTGACGCTGTCGAAGAAGACGCCCAGCTGGTAGGAGATGCCCCTGCGGCGGAAGGCGCGCTCCAGCAGCTTGGAGCTCGACTCCTCCTCGGCCGGGAGCAGGTGGGGCAGGGCCTCGACGATGGTGACCTCGGCGCCGAAGGAGCGGTAGACGCTGGCCAGCTCGACGCCGATGACGCCGCCGCCCAGCACGATGACCGAGGTGGGCACGCGCTCCATCCGCAGCGTGTGCTCACTGGTGATGATCCGCTCGCCGTCGATCTCGAGGCCGGGCAGCGTCTTCGGGGTGCTGCCGGTGGCCAGCACGATGCTGCCGCCCTCGTAGACCTCGCCGCCGACCTGGACGCGGTTGGGGCCGACGAGCCTGCCCTCGCCCTCGACGATCGTGACACCCGCTGACCTCAGCAGGCCCTGCACGCCCTTCCACGCCCGATTGACGATCTTGTCCTTGAAGGCGTGGACGCCGGGGACGTCGATGCCGTCGAAGCGCGCCTTGACGCCGTAGGCCTCGCTCTCGCGGGTCTCGTCGGCGATCTCGGCCGAGTGCAGCAGGGCCTTGGTGGGGATGCAGCCGCGGTGGAGGCAGGTGCCGCCGATCTTGTCCTTCTCGATCAGCGCGACGGTCTTGCCCAGCTCTGCCGCCCGCAGAGCGCAGGCGTAGCCGCCGCTACCGCCACCTAGGACGACGATGTCGTAGGCCACAGGAAAGCTCCTTGTCGGATGGTGATGCCGTCATCTTTTCACTTGTTCAAGCCCGTCGCGGCCCTCTCGGCCAGTCCGATGAGCGTGCGGGTGATGGCGCCCGTGCCGCCCTTGGGGGTGTAGCCGTGCGGCTCTCCCTTGTTGAAAGCGGGCCCGGCCATGTCGATGTGGGCCCAGCGCCGGTCGTCGGGCACGAACTCCTTGAGGAACAGGCCCGCGGCCAGCATGCTGCCCCAGCGCTCGGGCTGCAGGTTGGCGATGTCGGCGATCGGCGAGTCGAGGCCCTTGCGGAGCTCCTCCGGCAGCGGCATGCCCCATGCTCCTTCGCCCGCCTCGCCGGCGACCGAGACGACCAGCTCGCGGACGGCGTCGTCGTTGGACATGACGCCGGCCGTCCGCCAGCCGAGCGCGACGATCTGCGCGCCGGTGAGGGTGGCGACGTCGACGATCAGGTCAGGGTCGTCCTCCAGGGCGCGGGCGATGCCGTCCATGAGGACCAGGCGGCCCTCGGCGTCGGTGTCGAGCACCTCGACGGTCTTGCCGCTGTAGCTGGTCAGCACGTCGGAGGGGCGGGTGGCGGTGCCGCTCGGCAGGTTCTCGGCCAGGCAGAGGTAGCCGACGGCGTTCACCTTGACGCCGAGGCGGGCGATGCCGAGGAGCGCGCCGAACACCGCGCCCGCGCCGCCCATGTCGGACTTCATCCAGTCCATGGCCGCGGACGGCTTGAGCGACAGGCCGCCGGAGTCGAAGGTGATGCCCTTGCCGACGTACGCCAGCGTCTGGGTCGCCTCGGGGTGGGAGTAGGACAGGCGGACCAGCCGCGGCGGGTTGGCCGAGCCCTGCCCGACGCCGACGATGCCGCCGTAGCCGCCCTCCTTGAGCTGCTTCTCGTCGAGCACCTCGACGGTCAGGCCCGCCTTGGCGCCCTCCTGCTCGGCGATCTCGGCGAACTTGGCCGGCCACAGGTCCTTCGGCGGGGTGTTGACCAGGTCGCGCACCAGCGTGACCGCGTCGGCCACGATGGCGGCCCGCTCGGCCGAGCCCTCGGCGGCGGTCAGCACGACCAGCTCGCCGACGGGGGCCTTCTGCAGGCCGTTGGTGCGGTACCTGTCGAAGCTGTAGGCGCCCAGCAGGCCGCCGAGCGCCACCGCCTCGGCCTCGACGGCGGAGGAGGCGGGCAGGGCGAGCGCGGCGCGGGCCGTACCGGCCAGGGCGCGCGTGGCCGCACCGGCGGCGCGGCGCAGCCCCTCGACGTCGGCGGACTCACCGAGCCCGACGGCGACCAGCAGCGGCGCGGTGATGGCGCCGAACGTCGGGATCTTGGACACTTCGCCGGGCTTTCCCGTGAAGCCGACGGCGTCCAGAGAGGCGGCCAGTTTGCCGTCGAAGGCGGCGTCGAGGCCCTTGGCAGTGGGGCGCGGGCCCTCCGAACCTGACAGGAAACCGACGACCAGCGCGTCGGTGTCGAACGAGACGGGATCTGCTGAGTTCAGCCGCACAGTGGTCACGTAGACCGATGCTATCCACGGTTGGCGGCTTATTCATAAACAGGGGTTCATCCCACCAATACGGCGTCGTCGAATGGTGCTAGTGTTAATAGCACCATGTTGCTCACACTCGATCTCAACGATCCCCGGCCGCTGCACGAACAGGTGGCCGGGGCGATCAGACGCGCCATCGGTGAGGGCTCCTACCAGGCAGGCGACCGCCTCCCGCCGGCCAAGGACCTCGCCGACGCGCTGGGCATCAACGCCAACACCGTGTTGCGTGCCCTGCGCGACCTGCGCGACGAGGGCCTCCTGGAGTTCAGGAGAGGCAGGGGAGTGAGCGTCGCGGGCGTGCCCACGGGCCGCGCGCTCATCGTCCAGCGCGCCCGCGACCTGCTCGAGGAGGCCAAGAAGTACGGCTACAGCCGCGACGACCTCATCGAAGTACTGAAGGAGCTGTCATGACCAGCAGGACCCGTGCGTTGCTCGCCACCGGGGTGTGGGGGCTGACCGTCATCCCCGCCCTCGTGGCACTCCCCCTCTCCCTGCGCGACAGGTTGCCCGAACCGCTGGCCACCCACTGGAGCGGCGCCACGCCCGACGGGAACATGTCCTTCACCCGGAACATGCTGTTCAGCGTCGGCATGGCCGCCGTGATCATGGCGGTCATGGCGGGCATCGCCGTCCACGGCAAGGCCTTCGAGCGCAGGCTGAGCCGCGGCTACTGGTGGGGCATCCTCTTCGGTTCCGCGGTCTTCGTCATCGGCATGGAATGGTCCATCCTCCGCGCCAACCTCGACGTCCCGGTCTGGACCCAGGCCACAGGCTTCGGCTGGGACGTCCTGGTCGTCCTGGGCGCGTCCGCCGCCGTCGGCGTGCTCGCGGGCTTCCTCCTCAGGGGCGAGCCCGACCAGGCCGCACCCGAGGGTGAGGCGCCGCCCAGGCTGCGGCTGCGCTCCGGACAGCGCTCGGTGTGGGTCAGCCGCGTCTCCAACCCGTGGCTGGTCGCGCTCACCGCGGGATCGGCGCTGCTGACGGCCGCCGTCGGCGTCCTGACCCTCATGGGGCTGACGAGCGGCGCGGGCTGGTCGCTGCTCGGCGTGTCGGTGGTCCTGCTCGCCGTCGGGCTGCTGACCTCCTCCATCACCGCGCGGATCACCGAGGACGGCCTCGCCATCGGCTTCGGGCCGTTCGGCTGGCCGGTGCGCAGGATCAGGCTCTCCAAGATCGACAGCGCCTGGTCGGAACAGCGCTTCCCCAGCCAGGTGGGCGGCTGGGGCATCCGCGGCGTCCCCGGTGCGGCGGCCATCATGCTGCGCGGCGGCGACTGCCTCGTCCTTCGCTACCGCTCGGGCGGCCAGCTGCTGATCAGCATCGACGACGCCGAGCGCGGCGCCGCCCTGCTCAACGCCCTCATCGAGGAGCGAGCCGGCGCGTGACCCGCCGCCACGAGCCCTTCCTGCCCGCCGATCCCCATGACTTCGGGCCCTCGTCCTGATCCCCCCTACACCTGGAGTCCCAGATGATCGTGTTGTTCCTCGCCGTCGCCTTCGGCGCGGCGTGGCTGGCCGCGCTTCCCCTCTGGCTCGGCGGCGGCCTGGCCGACCCCCTGTTCGGCCCGCTGGTCGGGCTGATGATGTTCACCCCGAGCCTCGGCGTCCTGGCCGTCTGGCTCGCCAGGCGCACGCCGTTCCGCGCCTGGGCGAAGGAGACCGGCCTCACCTTCGGCGAGCGCCCCGGCCGCACCGTCGGCCTGCTGCTCGCCACGTGGGCGGCCGTCCCCCTGGTCGTGTACGGCACGCTCGCCCTCACCGCCGCCCTCGGCCTGGTCTCCCTCGACCTCGACCGCCTGAGCCTCTTCAGCGCCGCGTCGGGAGCACCGGGCGACCCGCACACCGCCCTGATCGTCCAGCTGGTGGTGACGACCCTGGTGGCCCCGATCGTCAACATCATCCCCATGGTGGGCGAGGAATGGGGCTGGCGCGGCTGGCTGCTGCCCAAGCTGGTCGAATCGCACGGCGTCTTCGGCGGGCTGGTCCTCTCCGGAGTGATCTGGGGGCTCTGGCACGCCCCCGCCACCGGCCTCGGCTACAACTACCCGGCCGTCGGCCCGTGGGCCGCGCTGCTGTTCGTGGGATTCTGCGTGCCGGCCGGGATGCTCTTCGGCTGGCTGCGCCTGCGCACCGGCAGCATCTGGCCCGCCGTGATCGGCCACGCGGCGCTCAACCCCGCCGCCTCGCTCGCCCTGATGCTGGGGGACGCGGCCGCCCCGCCCAACGCCCTCTTCGCGGGCATCACCGGGCTGGTCGGCTGGGCCGTGCTCGCCGTCCTCGCGGCCCTCGTCTTCAGGCGCTGGCCCGTACGGCAGGCGCAGCCGGTCGGCTGAGCACCGCCTCCAGGCGCCCGCCCCAACGGCAGGCGCAACCGGTCCAGCCGAGCACCGCCTCCAGACAGCCCCAACGGCAGGCGCAACCGGTCTAGCCGAACACCGCGCACACGACCAGCACGGCGGTGGCCGCGGTCTCGACGAGCGCGCCCAGCACGTCGCCCGTGACCCCGCCGAGCCTGCGCACCGCGTGGGCGAGCAACCCGCTCGCCGTCCCCAGCCCGGCGAGCACGGCCAGCGGGAGGACCAACCCGTACCCTCCCGCCGGCCCCCACGGCCCTCCCAGCAGCACCGCCGCGCCCACCACGACCAGCGTGGCGACCAGCGCGGCGGCCGGCCGTACGGTGCCCGCCACCATGGCGCCGAGCCCCTCGGGCCGCGCCGGCGGCACCCCGCGCGTGCACGCCCACGTCAGCGCCAGCCGCCCGGTCACGCAGGCGGCCACCAGCGCGACCGGACCCGCCTCGGCCAGCGCCGCGCACTGCACGATCAGCGTGAACACCAGCGTCAGAACGCCGAACGGCCCGATGTCCGACTTCTTCATCACCTCGAGCGCCTGGACGGCGGGCCTGCCGCTGCCGAGACCGTCCGCCAGGTCGGCGAGACCGTCCAGGTGCAGGCCCCTGGTCAGCAGCGCGAGCAGGCCCAGCGCCAGCGCCGCCCCGAGCAGCGGCGAGCCTGGCAGCGTCAGCGGCAGGCAGCTCACGGCGCCGAGCAGCAGCCCGGCCGGCGGAGCGAGGAGCATGGCCCGCCCGGCCACCTCGCGGTCGACCCGGTTCACCCTGACGGGGAAGACGCTCAACGTCCCCACCGCGAACCGCACCCCGTCCACCCACCCGGCCATGAGCGTCGATCCTACGGTCCCCTCAGACTTCCCCTGCGGCCCGGCTCCCTGGCCTTCTTCCTGGCCTCGTGGCCTCCCTTTCCGGGCAGCCGGGCACACGCGGAGAGCTTCCCGGCGCACCCGGGGGACGCGGACGTCAGCGCCCGCGCACACCGATGGTGGCGTTTCCTGGCGCACCCGGGGGACGCGGACGTCAGCGCCCGCGCACACCGATGGTGGCGTTTCCTGGCGCACCCGGGGGACGTGGACGTCAGCGCCCGCGCGCACACCGAAAGGGCGGCGTTTCCCGGCGCACCCGGGGGAACGGCGCGGTCGCGCGGTCGCTAGGGTGTCCGGATGCACGCCGTGGAACTCGAAGGTGTCAGCGTCAGGGTGGTCGCCAGGACGCTGCTGGCGGAGATCGACTGGCGGGTCGCTTACGGCCAGCACTGGGTGATCCTCGGCCCGAACGGGGCAGGCAAGACCACGCTGCTGTCCCTGGCCGCCGCCGTACGGCATCCCAGCGAGGGCACCGCCACCATCCTCGGCCGCCGCATGGGGCGGGTCGACCTGCGCGAGCTGCGCAGGGACATCGGCCTGGTCGCCGCCAGCCAGCGCCTGGTCGACGAGGGGCTGCTGGAGGAAGAGGCGGCGACCGCGCACACCGTGGTCCTCACCGGGCACACGGGCACGAGCGCGCCGCTCTGGGACAGGTACGGCCAGGCCGAGCACGACAGGGCCCACGCGCTGCTGGCCGAGATGGGCTGCAAGGACCTGGCCGACCGGCTCTTCGTGGTGTGCTCTCAGGGGGAGCGCGCCCGGATCAGGGTGGCCAGGGCGCTCATGGCGGACCCGGCCATGCTGCTGCTGGACGAACCGTTCGCGGGACTGGACTTCCCCGCCCGTGAAGACCTCATCACCTCCATCGAGGACCTGGCGGCACGCGACGGGCTGACCACGGTGACCGTCACGCACCACCTGGAGGAGGTACCCGCCACGACCACGCACGCGCTGCTCATGCGCGACACCCGCATCCTGGCGGCGGGGCCGGTGGAGGAGGTGCTGACCGAGGAGGCGCTGTCGGAGTGCTTCGGCCGCAGGCTGCGCGTCGACCGGCTGGACGGCCGCTGGTCCGCCCGCGCCGTCCGCACCCGACACCCCTGACCCGGCCCGCCTGACCCGGCCCGCCTGACCCGGCCCGCCTGACCCGGCCCGCCTGACCCGGCCCGCCTGACCCGGCCCGCCTGACCCGGCCCGCCTGGCCCGCCTGGCCCGCCTGGCCCGGCCCGCCTGGCCCGGCCCGCCTGGCCCGGCCCGCCTGGCCCGGCCCGCCTTGATCCGGGCCGCGTCTTGTTTTCGTTCTTCGGCGGGTGGCGTTCAGCCGAGGGGGAGGAGGCGGCCCGCCACGACGAGCGTGACGTCCTCCGACTCGGCCGCCAGCCGCTGGTTCAGGCGGCCCAGCGCGTCGCGGAAGGCTCGCCCGCTGGAGGTGGAGGGGACGACGCCGAGCCCGACCTCGTCCGACACCGCGACGATCCGGTGCCGGGTCGAGCGCCAGGCCGCCACAAGCTCGTCGCAGCGCCGTACGACCTCCTCGCGACGCGTGGGGTCTTCCCACGCGCCCGCCTGGTCGAACACCGCCGCCAGCCACGTCCCCAGCCCGTCGACCAGCAGCGGGGTCGTGGCTCGCGCGATCGCCTCGGCCAGCTCGGTGGTCTCCTCGCACGCCCAGTGCGCCGGACGCCTGGCCTGATGGGCGGCGACCCGCGCGGCCCACTCGGGGTCGCCGTGGCCCGAGGGTCCTGTGGCGAGGTAGGTGACGTGCGGCTCGGCCGCCAGCCGCAGCTCGGCCTCGTCGGACTTGCCCGACCGGGAGCCGCCCAGCAGCAACGCGCGGCGCGGCGGGGCTGGGCGGGGCGGGGGAGCTTGCGCGGTGTCCACGACCGTCCCGTCCGGTACGGCCCGCGCCCCCCACAGCGCCAGCCGTCTGGCCAGCTCGGACTCCGACCTGACACGGTGGTCCAAGCCGACGGCGACGACGTGGGTCCCGGCGGTCACGAATCCGCGCCGTCGCAGGTCGCCGAGGACGGCGGGGTCGTCGAGCAGGTCCACCAGGACGAGGTCGCACGAGGGGCTCTCGCCGCCGGACGTCGGATTCCCGGATCCCGGCACCTCACGCGACCCAGGAGAACCGCCGCCGTGCCGACAGCCGGCCGGAAGACCGCTGAGAGCAGCGCCGAGGTCGGCCAGGGAGCGGATGTCGGACAGGTCGAGCAGCCGGGAGCCGTCAGGGGCGACGAGGAGCGGGCCCGTCGCCGCGTAGCCGGGGGGACACGCCCCACCGCCCGGCCACGGTTTCCCGTCGACCTCCACGCGCAGCGGCGAACGCCGCCCCGGCGGCGACCCCGCGCACGACGCGCACGCGCACCCAGGCGAGGGCCAGCCGTCCCGCCCCGCCGTACCGATGAACCTGACAAGCACGCGTCACAGCGTGGCACGCTCGCGGGGTCTGGGTGTCACCCGCACCCCGCCGTTGAACCTGACCGGCACGTGTCACAGCGTGGTGCGCCTGCGGGACCTGCGCGCCACCCGCACCCCGGCGCCCACGAGTGCGAGCGCGGCCACGCCGCCGGCGATCCACGCCACCGGCAGTCCGCCATCCTTCACGGCGGGGGCGGACGACGTGGTGGGGAGGGACGGCGCGGCGCCGCCCTTCGCGCGCGCCGGATAGTCGTTGACGGCCAGGACCGTTCCAGCCGGCTCCGCGCGCACCCTGGTAGCCAGGGCCAGCGCCTGCACCCCCGTCGCTCCCTCGGGAGCGGTGACGCACGCGGTGAGCGACGCGGGCGGTCGCTCGCCGGGGTAGGCGTCGAGGTCCGGGTCGCCGAAGTCGGTCACGACGGCCACGCGCTGGTGCCCCGAGGCGGCGGGCTCTTTGCCGCAGACCTGGTCGAAGGCGGGCAGCTCGCCGCGGGGGGACTCCGGCGCCGAGCCGTCGGGAGCCGCGGCGAACCGCCAGCCGATCACCGCCCCGTCACGTACGGCGGCGCCCGCCTCGCCGGACAGCCATGCGGTGCCGTCGCTGTGCCAGTAGCTCCACCGGCGGGCGGCGTTCGGATCCACCCCGCCCGTGGCGGGATCGGCCAGGACACGGCCGCGATGACCCGAGCCGCGATGACCCAAGGCGGCGACGGCGGAGACAGCCGCGGGGGCGGAGGCTGGGGGAGCGGCGGCCAGGGCCGAGACGGTCGCGGCTGAAGGAGAGGTAGCGGTCGTGGCTGAAGGAGAGATAGAGGGGGAGATGGCGAGGGCAGGGGTGGAGACGGTGAGGGTCGCCGCGAAGGCGAGCCCGAATGCGCGCAGCATCGATCAACCTCCATGCTCCAGGGGTATGGTGCGGGTGCCGATGTGAGCTCGGGCGATCCCGCGGAAAAGGAGCGTATGGCATGACTTGGCGCTGGCGTTATGAAAACGCGAATGGTGGTGAAGTGACCGACCGCCTGCTGCCGCGCGAGGTTTTTCCCAGCCAGGCCGACGCGGAGTCCTGGCTCGGTGAGAACTACCGTGAGCTGCTGGAATCCGGGGTCGAGCGGGTGGCTCTGCTCGAGGAGGACCGGGTGGAATATGCGGGTATGTCGTTGCGAACGGAGTGAATGAAAAAACCCCTTGGGAGCCAAGGGGTTTTTCTTTCATGCGTAACCGCTATGGCCTGGTGGCCGGCGAGATCGTCTTGGCCGGGTCGCGCTCGACGATCGGGCCGAGCACGTCGTCGATCTTCTGGAGCACCTCGGCGTCGAGCTTCACGCCGGACGCCTTGACGTTGTCACGCACCTGCTCCGGCCTGGACGCCCCGACGATGGCGCTGGCGACGTTCGGGTTCTGCAGCACCCACGCGATCGCCAGCTGGGCCATGCTGAGCCCGAGGTCGGCCGCGATCGGCTTGAGGTCCTGGACCCGGGCGAGCACGTCGTCGGTCATGAACCTGTCGATCATCTTGGCGCCGGTCTCGTCGGTGGCGCGCGAGCCCGCGGGAACGGGCTGGCCGGGCAGGTACTTGCCGGTCAGCACGCCCTGAGCGATGGGCGACCAGACGATCTGGCTGACGCCCTCCTTCTCGCTCAGCGGCACGATCTCCGTCTCGATGACCCGCCAGATGGCGTTGTACTGCGGCTGGTTGGAGACGATCCGGTCGAAGCCCATCTCGTCGGCGATCTTCAGCGCCTGGGCGATCTGGTCGGCGGTCCACTCGCTGACGCCGACGTAGAGGACCTTGCCCTGCCGTACGAGGTCGTCGAAGGTCTTGAGGGTCTCCTCGAGCGGAGTGGCGTAGTCGAAGCGGTGCGCCTGGTAGAGGTCGACGTAGTCGGTCTGCAGGCGGCGCAGCGAGCCGTTGATCGACTCGGTGATGTGCTTGCGGGACAGGCCACGGTCGTTGGGCCCGGGGCCCGTCGGCCAGTAGACCTTGGTGAAGATCTCCAGCGACTCGCGGCGCAGGCCCTTCAACGCCCTGCCGAGCACCTCTTCGGCGCGCGTGCCCGCGTAGACGTCGGCGGTGTCGAAGGTCGTGATCCCCTCGTCGAGCGCCGCCTTCACGCACGCGATGGCGGCCTCCTCCTCGACCTGTGAGCCGTGGGTGATCCAGTTGCCGTAGCTGATCTCGCTGACCAGGAGACCGCTGCGGCCGAGGTGACGGAATTCCATGCGCCCGACTGTATCGGTTCGGGATAGTGTGCCCAGCGTGGTGAAGGTTGTACGGCATGCGCTGACCGCCGCCATCCTGACCGCGATCGCCGTACGGCTGCGCCGCCGCATGTCGACGTCGCCGGGCACGGGGAAGGCGCAGGCGCAGCGAAAGACGCGGACGCAGGGAAAGGCGCCGACGCGGGGCACGGCGCCGACGTAGGGCACGGCGCAGATGTAAGGCAACACGGCGCAGATGTAAGGCAAGGCGCGGGCGCAGGGAGAGACGCCGAGACCGGTCGGCGGTGATCTCCGTGGCGCCGGTCCCTGGGCGGGTCCGGTAGGGTGCCGCGCGTGCTCAAGCTCCTGCGGATGGCCCTGACCGCCGCCGTGCTCGCCGCGATCGCGATCAGGATCGACACAAGGGCCAGGACGGCCGCTCCCGACCAGGAGCCGACGCCCGGCCTCCCTGCCACCGAGCATCCAGGGCATTCAGGGCATCAAGGGCGTCCAGAGCGTCCGGGGCGTCGAGCACATCCGGGGCAGCCCGGGCAGCCGGGACAACCAGAGCGCCGCCGGCGGCGGCTGGACGCCCGCTTCCTCGCGGGAGCGCTGGTGGGAGTGCTCGTCGCCGGTGTGGTGGCCGCCGGGCTGTACGCGCTCGCGGGTCGTTCGCCGCGCGAGGCGGACGTCCGGGCAGGGCGGATGCCGATGGCCGGCGAGGCCGCCAGGAGCGGGGCGCCCCAGCCCTCCGGGCAGCCCACGGCGACCGCCGTTCCGCAGCCGTCACCCCAGCCGTCCCGGCTGTCGTCTCCGGCGACGGGGGCCACGCCGCGGCCCGATCCCGCCTGCTCTCCTGAACGGCGTCCGGTGACGATCAGGCCTCTCGACCGCCGGGTCCAGCGGCAGGTGAACGCACAGTGGCGGCGCATCGAGCGGTGGTTGCGGCGCAACGACCCGGCCGGCTACGCCTCCCTGCGCGGTCCCGGCAGGGCGCGCACGATCGCCGTCGCCGAGTCGCAGATGGGCCTGGAGTTCCCCGACGACCTGCGGGCCTCCCTGCTCCGGCACGACGGTTCGACCGGCCCCTTCGGCTTCGGCTTCGCCGAGAAGGGCACGCGCAACCTCAGCATCAGGGGCATCCGCGACGCGTGGCGGCAGATGTGCGCGCTGGATCCCACCGACAGCGGGGGCGACCCGCGCGCCGAGACGTGGAACGGCCGGATGATCCCCTACGCCGCCCATAACGGGACCGACCGGCGCCCCGACTTCGGGGTGATCGACTCCGTCGTGGGTGACGTCAAGGCTCCGGGCATGCAGGACGTCCGGTGGCCCTCGTACCTCGCACTGCTGAGCGCCGTGGCCGACATGCTGGAGTCGCCGGACGGCTCGTACTCGGGCGTGGTCAAGCGGCCACCCTCCTCGGAGGCGACCGAGTCCGAGTGACCGAGTCCGAGTGACCGAGTGACCTAGCGCCCGTGCAGCCGGGCCTGGTCCACCAGGGCGTGCCGGTGGTGGCCGTGCTGCCCGCGCAGGGCCAGGACGGCGGGCGGGAAGACGACCAGCGGCCGCATCATGCCCTCGTCCTGGTGTTCGAGCAGGTGGCAGTGGTAGGCGAAGCGCCCGCTGCCGCCTTCGAACCGTCCCGCGACCTTGACCACCTCCGCCCCGCCGACCCTGACGACGTCCTTCCATCCCTGCTCGTTCGGGTCGAGCACGCCCGCCTGCTTGAAGGTCACCGGCGTCTCCGTCGTCCCCCTGTCCACCTTGAATCCGGAAATGTCGTAGACGTCGCGACTGAGGATCTGGAAGCGCATCAGATGGATGTGCATGGGGTGCATCGCGGGAGCGACGTTGACGAACGTCCACGCCTCGGTCCCGCCCAGCGCGGCGAAGAAGTTGACGGCGTCGTCGGGCATCCGCGCCACCCGCCGGTACGTCCTGACCGTGCCCGAGGCGTCCTTGATCTGGACGACGCCCTCCGTGCCGACCGGCGCCGCCGGATCCTCGGCCATCTCCCACATCTGCGCGTGGTCGCCGCCGCCCACCATCGTGAGCACCACCCGGTGCCCGTGGTCGGCCGGCAGGTTGTCGTGCGTGGTGCGCACGAAGTTCGGCGAGATCACCGCGGGCAGCGTGAAGGCGTCGTGCGGCCTGCGGTCGGCCACCCGGAACTGCATCACGTCGGGGAAGGGGATGTTCGCCTGCGGCGCGGGCTGGCCCGGTGCGCCCGGCCCGCAGTTGACCAGCTTGACCCGCCTACCGGCCAGCGCCCGGAAGTCGACGAGCACGTCGGCCCGCTCGGCGGGCGCCAGCACCAGATCCCCGTCGATCGCCACCGGCGCGGGCAGCAGCCCGCCGTCGCTGCCGATCTGCTTGATCACGCCGGTCACCGGCTGCCCGCTCGCCTCGTCCAGCAGGCGCAGCCTGAACGTCCTGGCGTTGGCCGCGTTGAGCACCCTGAACCTGTACCACCGCGGCTCGACGTCCATGTACGGCCAGACCACCCCGTTGACCAGCGTGTACGGCCCGGCGAAGGGCCTGGTCACCACCTTCGGCGTGGTCGCGGCGATCTGCACCTTGTGCAGCAGGTCCCCGGTGAGGAGCCCGGCCGCGTCGGTGTCGAAGTTGCGGTCGCACAGGATGAGCGGGACCTCGTGCCTGCCGGCGGGCAGCCCGAGCGCGTCCTCCTCCTCGTCCCTGACCAGGTAGGCGCCCAGCAGGCCGGAGAAGACCGTCCAGGTGCCGACGTGCATGCCGTGGTCGTGGTACCAGAGTCCGGTGCACGGCTGGTCGTTGAGGTACTCCACGGCCTCGGCCTCACCGGCCAGCAGCCCGTTCTCGCTCCAGCCGTCGTTGCCCGCGTTGGTGATCGCGCCGTGCAGGTGGACGGCCAGCCAGGGCGGGATCGCCGCCACGTCGGCGCGCGGCGTGGCCCCGTCCCTTCCCGGCTGGTTGATCGGGATCGTCGGACCGGCCGGCACCTGGACCGCGGTGACCGGCACGGTCTCGTCCTTGATCGTGTTGGTCCACGCCACCTTGACCTTCTGGCCGCGCCGTACCTCGATGGTCGGGCCGGGGAAGCTGCCGGCGTAGGTCCAGAGCCGCGTGGGCGGCAACTGGGAGTGCAGCCTCCTGCGCACCGAGCGCATCTCGAGCACGACCTCCCTGTCCTTGGGCCTGAGCACCCGAGGGACGGGCAGGGCGTCGAGGAACGGCGTGAGCGCGGCGGTGGTCGGCCGGTCGACGCCGTCCAGCTCCGGGCCGTCTCCGATGAGTGGTTCGGGTTCGGCGGCGGCCGCCGTGGTCGTGGTCACCGCGGCCGCGGCCCCCGCGGCGACGCCGAGGAACCCTCGTCTTGTCGTTCGCACCTGGTCTCCCCGTGAATGAAGAACCGGACCCCAACGGGTGGGACGAACGTGACGACTCCCAGGTTTGCTGGTTTTTCAGGAAATTTTAAGTTCCTGATGGCAGGCGCACATACCAGTACGGCCCGCGTCCTGCGGGACGCGGGCCGTACTGGTATGAAGCGAGCTCAGGCCTTGGGCGGCGCCGGCTTTCCGCCGGGCAGGAACTGCGGCGGCGGGAAGCGAAGCCTGCGGATCTGCAGCGCGCGCATGGCCGCGTAGAAGCCGATGCCCTTGATGTCCTCGTTCGGGAACTTGTCCGCGGCGGCCTTCTTCACCTTCCACGACACCCAGAACGACGTGGCCAGCACGCCCACCATCATGACCGGCCAGCCGATCGTGATGACGCCGAAGTAGACCCACTGGCGGGCCGCCGGCGGGAACGGGATCCACGTCAGCAGCAGGATGACCAGAGAGAAGGGCAGGAAGTACTGGCTGAGGACGCGGCGCGAGTCGACCCAGTCGCGAGCGAACTTGCGCACCGGGCCCTTGTCACGGGCCGGTAGGTAGCGCTCCTCGCCGCGCAGCATGCCCTGGCGTGCCTTGTCCCGGTCGGCCGTCTGCCTGGCCCGCATCTGCTTGTAGGCCTCTTTGCGGTTGGCAGGCGCGGTCACCGGCTGGCGCCGACGCCCTTCGGCGTCACGGCGCTTCGGGGTGGGACGACCTTTGCCCTGGGGCTTAGGATCGTCAGTGGGGACGGGGGATTCGTCCACTGAGGTCTGGGTTCGGCGTCGCAACACAGCGTCAACCCTACCTGGAGTGCAACTTAGTGACGCCCCCGTGCGTTATGCGTAGGGTAATCCCAAGGCGGCTGCGCTGCACTGGGTGATCACAGCACGACCTAAGAAGGGGACGGCCGACGCGCATGAGCGTGATGAAGAGACTTTCGATGATCTTCAAGTCCAAGGCCAACAAGGCCCTGGACAAGATGGAGGATCCGCGCGAGACCCTTGACTACTCCTATCAGCGGCAGCTCGAGCTGCTGCAGAAGGTGCGCAGGGGTGTGGCCGACGTCGCCACCTCGCGCAAGCGGGTGGAGCTGCAGATCAACCAGATCGAGCAGCAGGCCAGCCGGTTGGAGGACCAGGGGCGCAAGGCGCTGTCCGTCGGGCGCGAAGACCTGGCCCGCGAGGCGCTGACCCGTCGCTCCAGCCTGCAGACGCAGATCGCCGACCTGCGGGTCCAGCACGACAACCTGCAGGCCGAGGAGGAGAAGCTCACCACCGCCTCCCAGCGGCTGCAGGCGAAGGTCGACTCCTTCCGTCACAAGAAGGAGACCATCAAGGCCACCTACACCGCGGCCGAGGCGCAGACGCGCATCAACGAGGCCTTCTCCGGTATCTCCGAGGAGATGGGCGACGTCGGCCTGGCGATCCAGCGCGCCGAGGACAAGACCGCGCAGATGCAGGCCCGCGCCGGCGCCATCGACGAGCTGCTGGCCTCCGGCGCGCTCGACGACTTCAGCGGCAGCCGCAGCGACGACATCCAGGCCGAGCTCGACCGCATGGGCGGCGGCAGGGACATCGAGCTGGAGCTGGCCAGGATGAAGGCCGAGCTCGGCCAGGGCCCGGCGCCCCAGGCCTCCATCGAGCAGGGGCAGCCGCAGGCCCAGCCGCAGCACCAGACCCAGCAGCTGCGCCAGCCGGGGGAGCCCGCATGATCGTGCGCATCATGGGCGAGGGCCAGGTCCAGATCGACGACTCCGACCTCGGCGTGCTCAACGAACTCGACGGCGAGCTCGAGACGGCCATCGAGGCCGGCGACGAGCCCGAATTCCGCCAGAAGCTCCACGCTCTGCTCGACAAGGTGCGCCATGTGGGCAAGGCGCTGCCGGACGACAGCCTGGAGCCGTCCGAGCTGATCCTTCCCCCCGCTGACGCCTCGATCGAGGAAGTCAGGGAGATGCTGGGCGACTCGGGGCTCATCCCGGGATAGCCCGTGAGCACCCGGTTCGCGTCCGACCGCGGTCTCACCGTCCGCATGGTCATGACGATGTTCCTGCTGGGTCTGCTCTACGTCGTCTTCGTCGGCGCCCTCATCGCCCTGGGCGTGCGGGCGCTGGGCGTGCTGCTGATCGCCGGCGGCATGTTGCTGGTGCAGTACTTCCTGTCCGATCGCATCGCGCTGTTCGCGATGGGCGGGCGGGAGGTCTCGCCGCAGGAGGCGCCGGCCCTCCACGGCCTGATCGACAGGCTGTGCGCGATGGCCGACATGCCCAAGCCGAGGGTCGCCATCGCCGACTCCGATGTGCCCAACGCCTTCGCGACGGGCCGTGACAGGCAGCATTCCGTCGTCTGCGTGACGACCGGCATCCTGCGCCGGCTGGAGCCCCGCGAGCTCGAAGGCGTGCTGGCGCACGAACTCTCGCACGTCGCCCACCGCGACGTCGCCGTGATGACCATCGCCTCCTTCCTCGGCATCCTGGCCGGCCTCATGACCCGCTTCGCCCTCTACAGCGGGCTGGGCAGAAGCCGCGACAGCAACCAGGGCGGCCTGCCCATCGGCCTGATCGTGATGCTGGTCTCCATCGCCGTCTACGCCGTCAGCTTCCTGCTCACCCGCGCCCTGTCCCGCTACCGGGAACTGGCCGCCGACCGGGCGGGCGCGCTGCTGACGCAGCAGCCGTCGGTGCTGGCCAGCGCGCTGGTCAAGGTGAGCGGCGAGATGGCCAGGATCCCCACGCGCGACCTGCGCGAGGCCGAGCCGTTCAACGCCTTCTACTTCGCGCCGGCGCTGGCTCCCGGCAAGGCGCTGGCGCAGCTGTTCTCCACGCACCCGCCGCTCGAGCGGCGCCTGGAGAACCTGGAGAAGATCTCCGCGCAACTCGGGAAAGGCTGAGCGATGGGCTGGCTCGACGTGATCCTCGGCAGGTCCAAGCCGGTCCGGCCCAACCTCGACGCGCTCTTCGCGCTGCCGTCGGCGGCCGTCACGCTGCAGGCCGCCACCGGTCTGGCGCCCACGGGGGTGGGCTCGGTCAGTTTCCGCGCGGCCGAGGGCAGCGCCTTCGCGACGCTCAGCGCCGACGTCAAGGCGCTGCTGGGGGACAGGGTGGAGGAGACGCGCGACGAGTACGGGTACTCGTGGCTGGTGGTCAGGCGCGACCCCGACGCGGTCGGCGACCTGGTCACCGAGCTGCACGCGGTCAACTCCTCGCTGGAGGGGGCGGGGTTCGGGCCGTCCCTGCTGTGCTCGCTGGTGTCCTTCGCCGACCCGCAGCAGCGTCGGCTGGCGGTCGTCTACCTGTACAAGCGGGGGACGTTCTATCCGTTCGTCCCGCTGCCGGGCCACACCAGGGACACCGCGCTCGAACTCCAGGTGCGCGGGGTGCTGGCGGGCGAGCTGAGGATCGAGGAGGACCTCGGCCGGTGGTTCCCCGTCTGGGGCGCGCCCGGTTTGTGACGCTCCCGCCCGCGCCGGGCCGCCTGTTCGAGGATCGAACCGCCATCTGGTGGGCAGACCAGTCCATGATCTGGTCAAGTGGTCGTGTCGGTCGATGGGGACAGGCAGGACCGATGGTGACATGGCGCCTATGATCAAACTTGCTGTCGCGCTCGCGGCTTCGGCCGTCGCGATCGGAATGACGAGCACGCTCGGCGGTACGGCTCATGCGGCGCCGGAATCAGCGAGGGTGGTTGTGGAAGAGACGAGAAACCAGATCGCGGTCGTCGGGCAGGGCGCGGTCTCGGCCGCTCCTGACGTCATGCGCCTGACGGCGGGTGTCGAGGTCCGCAGGGCGACGGCGGGCGAGGCGTTCGCCGCGGCCAGGGCGGCGGCGGCGAAGCTCACCAGGACGCTGATCGGGGCCGGTGTGGCCGCCGACGACCTCACGACGAACGAGCTGTCGCTCGGCCCCGAGTACGAGAGCTACCCGAAGGTGTCGGGCTACCGCGGCGCCCAGGGCGTCGAGGCGGTGGTCCGCGACCTTTCCAAGGCCGACCGGATCATCGACGCGGCCGCCGCCGTCGGCGAGGAGGTCAGGCTCAACGGCGTCTCCTTCGAGGTCTCCGACCGCACCAGGCTGATGGAGGCGGCCCGCGCCGCCGCCTTCAAGGACGCGGCGGACAAGGCCAGGCACTACGCGGCGCTGGCCGGACGGCGGCTCGGCAACGTGGTCGAGATCACCGAGGAGATCACCGGCGGCCCCATCCCGATGCACGTCTCCGCCACGCTCGCGGAGGACAAGGCGTCGGTGAACCCCGGACGCCAGAACCTTGGCATCAACGTCCGGGTGGTCTACGAGCTGAGGTAGCCCGCCGAAGAACGGCGGTGCGGGCCTTCCCACGCGGGAGGGCCCGCATCCGGCGGTCTACGGCAGGGCCAGCATGCGGTCGAGGGCGACCTTGGCCCAGTGGGTGGTGTCGGCGTCGACCGTGATCTGGTTGACCACCTCGCCGAGCACCAGCGACTCCAGCGCCCACACCAGGTGCGGCAGGTCGATGCGGTTCATCGTGGAGCAGTAGCAGACCGTCTTGTCGAGGAACGAGACGCCCTTGTCGGGGAACATCTGCGCCAGGCGCTTGACCAGGTTCAGCTCGGTGCCGATGGCCCACTGGGAGCCGGCCGGCGCCGCCTCGAGCTTCTTGATGATGTACTCGGTCGAGCCGACGTGGTCGGCCTTCAGCACGACCTCGTGCTTGCACTCGGGGTGGACCAGCACGTTGACGCCGGGGATGCGGCGCCGTACGTCGTCGACGGAGTCGGCGGTGAAGCGGCCGTGCACCGAGCAGTGACCCTTCCAGAGGATCATCTTGGCCCGGCGCAGTTCCTCCACGCTCGGCGGCCGGTGGGGGTTGTAGACGACGCAGTCGTCCAGCGACATGCCCATCTCCAGCACGGCGGTGTTGCGGCCCAGGTGCTGGTCGGGCAGGAAGAGCACCTTCTGGCCCTGCTCGAAGGCCCACTCGAGAGCCCGCCTGGCGTTGGACGAGGTGCACACCGCGCCGCCGCGCCGGCCGCAGAAGGCCTTGATGTCGGCGCTGGAGTTCATGTACGTGACGGGCACGGTGACGTCGGCGATGCCGGCGTCCTCCAGGAGCTCCCACGCCTCCTCGACCTGGTCGAACGTGGCCATGTCGGCCATCGAGCACCCCGCCGCCAGGTCCGGCAGGATCACCTTCTGGGAGTCGCCGGTCAGGATGTCGGCGGACTCGGCCATGAAGTGCACGCCGCAGAAGACGATGTACTCCGCCTGGGGGCGGGCCGCGGCCTGCTGGGCGAGCTTGAAGGAGTCGCCGGTCACGTCGGCGAACTGGATGACCTCGTCACGCTGGTAGTGGTGGCCGAGGACGAACAGCCTGTCGCCCAGCGCCTCCTTCGCCTTGCGCGCGCGCTCCACCAGCCCCGGGTCGGAGGCCGGGGGAAGCTCGCCGGGACAGTCGACGCCCTTCTCGCTGTGCGGATCGGTGCCCTGCCCGAGGACGAAGAGCGGCAGCCCTGTCTGGGTGGCCATGGCCGTACCCCCTTATCGTCGAAGTGACGACTAATGATGACACACGGCTTGGGGCGATTTGTTCCGGCCACCCGTTTCAGGTGATCGCCGCAGGCCGGAGGGGGTCCGGTCGCGCCGGCCGTATCGGGAGGAGCAGGTGGGCGCCGGTCCGCGTTCCGTGGGGCGCGTCACGGGAAGGGGTCGGTTTCCGGTTCTTCTGGACGATCCATAACAACCTCACAGACGCGGAATGCATAGCTCGCCTCCGGTGTTGGTAGCGTCTTAGTAGGACGTCAGAAACAGACAGCCGTGACACTGCGGCTGATCCAGACGCGGGAGTCAGCACATGACGGTTGAGAGCAGCGAGACCACGGCGCAGGGCCTGATCCTGACCGATGCGGCCGCGGCCAAGGTCAAGAGCCTGCTGGAGCAGCAGGGTGAAGAGGGCCTCCAGCTGCGTGTGGCCGTGCAGCCGGGCGGCTGTTCCGGTCTGCGTTACCAGCTCTTCTTCGACGACCGCTCGATGGACGGTGACATCGTGTCCGACTTCGGCGGCGTCGGCGTCGTGACCGACAGGATGAGCGCGCCGTACCTCATCGGCGCCACCATCGACTTCGTCGACACGATCGAGAAGCAGGGCTTCACGATCGACAACCCGAACGCCACGGGCTCCTGCGCCTGCGGCGACTCGTTCAACTAGGTCGGCGCCTCCAGGTCCCGCTCGCCTTTGTGCGCGCGGGACCTTCGCGTATTCTCTTGGGGCTCATTGGCTTGCTGACAACGAGGAAGAAGAACCCCGTGCGCATCGCCGTCACCGGCTCCATCGCGACCGACCATCTGATGACCTTCCCCGGAAGCTTCGGGGACCAGCTCATCGCCGACCAGCTCGACCGGGTCTCCCTGTCGTTCCTCGTCGACGATCTGCAGGTCAGGCGCGGTGGTTGCGCGGCAAACATCACCTTTGGGATGGGCTGTCTGGGCCTCAGCCCCATCCTTGTGGGAGCGGTCGGGGCGGACTTCGCCGACTACCGCTCGTGGCTGGAGCGCCATCGGGTCGACTGTGACTCGGTTCACGTCTCCGAGACCCACCACACCGCTCGTTTCCTGTGCACCACCGACGAGCAGCACAACCAGATCGCCTCGTTCTACACCGGCGCGATGGCGGAGGCGCGGCTCATCGAGCTGCAGCCGATCGCCGACCGAGTGGGCGGCCTCGACCTGGTGCTGATCAGCCCGAACGACCCCGACGCCATGCTGCGCCACACCGACGAGTGCCGCCAGCGGGGCATCCCGTTCGCCGCCGACCCGTCGCAGCAGCTGGCCAGGATGTCCGGCGAGCAGATCCGCCAGCTCGTCGACGGCGCGGCGTACCTGTTCTCCAACGACTACGAGAAGGGCCTCATCGAGCAGAAGACCGGCTGGTCCGACGCCGAGGTGCTCGACCGGGTCGGCGTCCGGGTCACCACGCTCGGCCCGAAGGGCGCGGTCATCGACCGCAAGGGGGAGCCCTCGCTCCACGTGACCCCCGCTCCCGAGCTGGGCAAGGCCGACCCGACGGGTGTCGGTGACGCGTTCAGGGCAGGCTTCCTCGCGGGCGTCGCCTGGGGGCTGCCGCTGGAGCGGGCGGGCCAGATCGGCAACCTGACGGCCACGCACGTCCTGGAGCGGGTGGGCTGCCAGGAGTACGAGCTGGGCCAGCGGGTGTTCCTCGAGCGGTTCGCCGCCGCGTACGGCCAGCCGGCCGCCGACGAGGTCGCCCAGCACCTCCGCTGCCACTACGCCTGACCGCCGGTCGACGGCCACCGGGTTCACCGGTGGCCGTCGGTCCTTCACGCCGCTGCGGCGGCACGTCGCTTCCTTCCGGCTTGCCCGCCGGGGCGCCCGCCTCCTGGGTGGTCAGGTAGGCCGGGCCGTCCCCGGCCTACCTTTCGGTCTCCGCCGTGGCCGCGGGCGCGGTCAGGTCGCGTAGACCCGGTGGCAGAATTCGGCGAGCTTGTCGTCGGGCAGATGCTTGGCGAGGTCCGCCTCGGTGATCATGCCGACGATGCGGTGCTGGTCGATCACCGGCAGCCTTCTGATCTGGTGCTCCTCCATGCGGGACAGCGCCTCTTCCACCGTCGCGTCGGCGGGGACCCAGACGAGGCCCGTCGCCATGTCGCCGGCCGTCGTGCGGGAGGGGTCGCGTCCCGACGCGATGCAGTTCACGACGATGTCCCTGTCGGTGATGATGCCCTTGAGGCGGTCGTCGGGCCCGCAGACGGGCAGCGCGCCGACGTTCATCTCGCGCATCATCTGAGCCGCGCGGTCGAGGGTTTCGTGAGCGGCGATGCACTCCACGCCCGGGTTCATGAGGTCACGCGCGGTGTTGTGCGGATGTCCGCTTGTCATGTGATCCCCCCTGAAGTTGATGACGGTGGTCCGTGAGGTTTCTACCCATTTGCACCCTTTGTGACCCTGGGAAGGCACCACTCCGCCACGTCGCCGACATGCTCGGGCCGGCTGCCGCGGGAACAGGCCCGGCGGCTGGCGTCAGCCGGGGAGGTTGAGCAGCTTGCTGAGGAGCGCCGCCAGTTGCGAGCGCTCGTCGGGGGTGAGCACCTGGAAGGTGTCGTGGAGGAACGCGGGAACGGCCCCCTCCGCCGCGGCCAGCCGGTGCCGTCCCGCGTCGGTGATGGTGACCGCGTAGGAGCGCCGGTCGCGGGGGTTGCGTTCGCGCCTGACGCACTCCGCCCGCTCCAGGTCGTCGCAGATCGTCACCATCACGCTGCGGTCGATGCGCAGCTCCTCGCTGAGCGCCTGCTGGGAACAGGGGCCGACGTCGTCGAGCATCTTCAGCACCAGGTGCTGGCCCACACCGATGCCCTGCCCGGCCGCGTGGGCGTCGGCCGCGCGGGCGACGGAGGCCGAGGCCCGGCACAGCGCGATGTCGAGCCGCTCGCCGGCCAGCTTGGGAAAGTACGTCGGCCTGACCTGCATCGAAACCTCTCATCACCCTGGAGGTCCAGCCTAGCACTCTTCGTTTGACGCCAGATCGTCTGTGCTCATACCGTTTGTGGTGCAGACCATGTCGACGCGCGGGCGCCTCAGGAGCGCGAACCGGCGGCGGTGCCGGGCGTGCCGTACGACGAGGTGATGCCGGCCGCGTTCGTGCCCGTGGCCTGCACCGTCGGCACAGACTTCAGGCCCGCCCGCAGGATCCCGCGCGAGCGGGTCCCGCACCGGGAACGCCGGCAGGTCAGTAGTTGCGCCGCACGTGGATCGCCCAGCCGCCCGCGGGCAGCTCGTAGGTGCCCACGTGGGGATGCGACTTGAGCCTGCACCAGGCGGGCACGTCGGTGTAGGCGGCCGGATCGTCGGCCAGGACGGCGACGATGGCGTTCAGCGGGACGTGGTTGATCCGCTCGGCGAGCATGATGATCGGAATCGGGCACTTCTTGCCGAGCGCGTCGATGGTCAGGGTCGGCTGAGCTGCGACGGTCACGAGGCCCCCTTCGTCGGTCTCATGACCCCCGTGCCGCGTCCATGAACGACGACCCCGAACCCGGTCATACGACCCCTGCGTCTTGACGTATCCGGCGCACCATCTCAGGGAGGACGGCCAGGAACCGGTCCACCTCGGCGGCGGCAGCGCCCCTGGGCAGCGATACCCGGACGTTTCCATGAGTAAGCACGCCCATCGCCTCCAAAACGTGCG
The DNA here is from genome assembly GCF_040610675.1 of Nonomuraea sp. NPDC003804. Classification (NCBI taxonomy): domain Bacteria; kingdom Bacillati; phylum Actinomycetota; class Actinomycetes; order Streptosporangiales; family Streptosporangiaceae; genus Nonomuraea; species Nonomuraea sp. NPDC003804. The sequence continues at coordinate 64,779 of NZ_JBEXMT010000037.1, read as the reverse complement.
ATGGACGAAGCGTACTAGCCGTGCACGAACTCCCGGACGATACCGCGAAACCCGCCTTGTCCAGCTCGGTGAGCAGCGCCTCCCCGTCGACGTAGAGGCAGGAGAAGGTGACGATGTGCGGCGCCCTGCCGACCGGGTCGCCGATCACCTCCACGTCGGGCACGAGCGTGGGGATCCGCTCCCTGATCGTGTCGACGAGGGCCGACAGGCGGGCGTTCTCCAGCGCCGCCTCCTCCCGCATCGCCGTCAGCGCCGCCGCCGCCGCGACGATCGACGGGACGTTCTCGAAGCCCGGCACCCGGCGCCGCTCACGCTCGTCCTCCGGCAGGAACGAGCGGAACCGGGTGCCCTTGCGTACGGCCAGCACCCCGACCCCCGCGGGCCCGCCCCACTTGTGCGCGCTCGCGGTCAGCACCGACCAACCCTCCGGCACCGGCAGCCGGCCCGCGGTCTGGGCGGCGTCGACCAGGAGCGGCACCTCCAGCCGCCGGCACGCCGCCGCGGCCTCGGCGACCGGCTGCAGCGTGCCCACCTCGTGGTTGGCCGTCTGGAGGCAGGCCAGCGCCGTGCCCTCGGCCGAGACCGCCGCGGTGAAGGCGTCGAGATCGACGCGGCCCGCCAGGTCGACGCCGACGGTGGTGACCGTGCCGCCCTGGCTCTCGTGGACCGCCGCGGCGTGCAGGACGCTGGAGTGCTCCACCGCGCTGGTGACGAGGTGACGTCCGGCCCTCCGCCTGCCGTGTAGGGTGCCCAGGACGCCGAGATGCACGGCCTGGGTGCCGGAAGAGGTGAAGGAGACCTCGTCCGGCCTGGCGCCGAGCGCCTCGGCCACCTCCGTGCGCGCCTGTTCGAGAAGCAGGTGGGCACGGCGGGCCTGGCCGTACAACCGCGCGGGGTCGGCCCAGCCCGCGTCCAGGGTCGCGATCAGCGCCTCGCGTGCCTGGGGATGCAGGGGCTCGGTCGATGCCGCGTCGAAGTAAACAGCCACATCGAGACATTAACGGGGGCGAGCGGGGAGCCGACCACCCCCCACGCTAATGTGTCTGCAATCAGCTGTGCATATGGAAATACGAGCGCCCAGGAGAGACTTCTGGGCTTCATCTGTGGGGTAGGCGATCCGTGAGTCCGACCCGCCGTACTGAGCGGCGTCCGTTGGGCCGGCGCAGAGTGTCCAGCGCCGCCGGTTTGGCGTTGCTGCTGGCCTCCGCGACGGCCTGTGCAAATGACGTGCCCGAGGCCGACTGGTCGCGTGGTCTTCTTCCTGAGGGTGCCACCGAGCAGGCTGACATCGTCACGAATCTGTGGAACGGGGCCTGGATCGCGGCGCTGGCCACGGGGCTCGTCGTCATCGTGCTGATCCTGTGGGCGTGCGCCTTCCACCGCAAGCGCAAGGCGTCGGCCGAGCTTCCTCCGCAGGTTCGCTACAACCTGCCGATCGAGATCCTGTACACGGTCGTGCCGCTCGTCATGGTGTCGGTGTTCTTCTTCTTCACCGCCCGCGACGAGAACGTGCTCATGGACACCTCGGCGCAGCCTGACGTCACGGTCCACGTGGAAGGGTTCCAGTGGAGCTGGCGGTTCACCACCGACGCCGGTGGCAAGACCGCCAAGGTCGTCGGCATGCCGGTCAGCGACTACCAGGCGCCCCAGTCGCCGGAGCTGGTGCTGCCGGTGAACAAGAAGGTGCTGTTCAAGCTCGACGCCGACGACGTGATCCACTCGTTCTGGGTGCCCGCGTTCATGTTCAAGCGTGACGTGATCCCCGGCATCTCCGGCGAGAAGAACAAGTTCGTGATCACCACGTTGAACAAGCCTGGTGTCTACGCGGGCCGGTGCGCCGAACTGTGCGGCGTCGACCACAGCCGCATGCTCTTCAGGGTCAAGCTCGTCTCGCAGGCCGAGTTCGACCAGTACATGACGACCCAGGCTGGGAGAGCCCAGTGACCGCCATCCAAGCACCCTCAGTCTCGGCGCGGCCGACCCGCAAGGGCCTGGCCATCGCCAAGTGGATGTCCTCCACCGATCACAAGGTCATCGGGCATCTCTACCTCATCACGTCGTTCGTGTTCTTCCTCATCGGCGGCGTGATGGCGCTGATCATGCGCGCCGAGCTCGCCCAGCCGGGGCTGCAGGTCACCACGAACGAGCAGTTCAACCAGCTGTTCACCATGCACGGCACGATCATGCTGCTGATGTTCGCGACGCCGCTGTTCGCCGGCTTCGCCAACGAGCTGATGCCGCTGCAGATCGGCGCGCCCGACGTGGCGTTCCCCCGGCTCAACATGGTCAGCTACTGGCTCTACCTGTTCGGCAGCATCATCGCGGTCAGCGGATTCCTGACCCCGAACGGCGCGGCCAGCTTCGGCTGGTTCGCCTACACCCCGCTGTCGAACGCGATCAGCTCGCCCGGCGTCGGCGGTGACCTGTGGATCATGGGTCTGGCGCTGTCCGGTCTGGGCACCATCCTCGGCGCGGTGAACTTCATCACCACCATCATCTGCATGCGCGCGCCCGGCATGACGATGTTCCGGATGCCGATGTTCACCTGGAACATCCTGCTGACCAGCATGCTCGTGCTGATGGCCTTCCCGGTGCTGGCCGCCGCGCTGCTCGCGCTGGAGGCCGACCGCAAGCTCGGCACCCACATCTTCGCCTCCGAGACCGGTGGCGCGATGCTGTGGCAGCACCTGTTCTGGTTCTTCGGCCACCCCGAGGTCTACATCATCGCGCTGCCGTTCTTCGGCATCGTGACCGAGATCCTGCCGGTCTTCAGCCGCAAGCCGATCTTCGGTTACATCGGTCTCGTGGCCGCGACCATCGCCATCGCCGGTCTGTCGATCACCGTGTGGGCGCACCACATGTTCGCCACCGGCCAGGTCCTGCTGCCGTTCTTCTCGTTCATGACGTTCCTCATCGCGGTTCCGACGGGCGTGAAGTTCTTCAACTGGATCGGCACGATGTGGCGAGGCCACCTGAGCTTCGAGTCGCCGATGCTGTTCTCGGTGGGCTTCCTGATCACCTTCCTCCTCGGCGGTCTGACCGGCGTCATCCTGGCCTCCCCGCCGCTGGACTTCCAGATCAGCGACAGCTACTTCGTCGTGGCCCACTTCCACTACGTGGTCTTCGGCACCGTCGTGTTCGCGATGTTCGCCGGCTTCTACTTCTGGTGGCCGAAGTTCACCGGCCGGATGCTCAACGACAAGCTCGGCAAGGTGCACTTCTGGTTGCTGTTCATCGGCTTCCACACCACCTTCCTCGTCCAGCACTGGCTGGGCATGGTGGGCTTCCCCCGCCGTTACGCCGACTACGCCCCGACCGACGGCTTCACCGACCTGAACCTCATCTCGTCGGTGGGCGCCTTCATCCTCGGCGCCTCGACCCTGCCGTTCTTCTACAACGTCTGGAAGACCTGGCGCAGCGCGCCCAAGGTCACCGTCGACGACCCGTGGGGCTACGGCGGCTCGCTCGAGTGGGCGACCTCCTGCCCGCCGCCGCGGCACAACTTCACCTCGCTGCCGCGCATCAGGTCCGAGCGTCCCGCGTTCGACCTGCACTACCCGCACGTGTCGGCCAAGCCGCAGGAGGTTGAGGCCTGATGAAGGTTCAGGGTTGGCTGTTCCTGCTCTGCGGACTGTTCTTCGCGGGCGTGGACGTCGTCTACTGGTTCTGGTCGAAGGAGCCCGTCGGCACCACGGCCATGGCCATCTCGGTCGGCTTCGCCTTCATGATCGGCTACTACCTGATGTTCACGGCTCGCCGTATCGGCGACCAGCCGGAGGACAACAAGACTGCCGAGATCAGCGACGGCGCCGGGGAGATCGGCTTCTTCAGCCCGAGCAGCTGGTGGCCGCTGTTCGTCTGCCTCGCGGCGGCGTTCGCGTTCGTCGGCTTCGTGATCGGCCTGTGGATGTTCCTGATCGGCGTCTTCATGGTGATCATGGCGATGGTCGGCTTCGTCTTCCAGTACTACCGGGGTAACTTCTCCCACTGATCCGACCAGCACAGAAGCGGGTGCCCTGTCCGAGGGCGCCCGCTTTTGGTGTTTTTTACTCCATGCCGAATGTGGCGAAACGATCACTGCGGGTAGTAAGGGGGCGTTAGGGCTTCGACGGAGAGGGGAGTACCCGTGGGGCGGATGACTCAAGGATCGGCTGGAGTTCTGGCCCTCGCCGTACTCGCAGCGTGCTCGGCAGGCAGCACCACGGGCGGGGCCTCGCCCAGCGCGGCGCCACCGCCCGCGAGTGTGGCGATCGTCCCTGCCGACAGGTCGGGCAACGTGCCGACCGGCCAGACCGTCCTGGTCACGGCCCGCGGTGGCACGCTCAGGGACGTCACCGTCACCGGACCGTCCGGCGGTCTGGAGGGCGAGCTCAGCGCGGACCGCACGAAGTGGCGCAGCAAGCGGTACAGCCGCCCCGGCACGACCTACACCGTGAGCGCGCTCGTGGCCAACCCCGCCGGTCAGACGACCAGGACCACCAGCACCTTCACCACGGTCAAGGCGCACGGCACCTTCGGCATCGAGCAGCTGCTGCCGCACAAGGACGACACCGGCCTGACGGTGGGCGTCGGCATGCCGATCATGATCACGTTCGACAAGGACGTCACGGACCGCGTGGCCGTCGAGCGGAACCTGGTCGTCAAGACGTCCAAGCCGGTCCAGGGCGCCTGGCACTGGTTCGACGACCGGCACGTGGACTTCCGGCCGAAGACCTACTGGCCCGCCCGCACCAAGGTCCGCCTCGAGGCTCGCCTGGCCAACGTGCCCGGCGCCCCCGGCATCTACGGCAAGCGCGACTACACCCTCGACTTCACCGTCGGCAGGTCGCAGATCACCTCCGGCAGCACCGGCAACCACCACCTCGTGGTGAAGCGCGACGGCAAGGTCGTCAGGAACATGCCGATGAGCGCCGGCCAGGGCGGGGAGTGGAAGTACTACACCACCTCCGGCATCCACCTGGCGATGTCGAGGGAACCGGTGACGGTCATGACCTCGCCGGGGATCGGGCCCGGGCAGGCCGGCTACTACCAGCTGACGGTCTACAACACCGTGCGGATCTCCAACTCGGGCGAGTACGTGCACAGCGCGCCCTGGTCGGTCGGGTCGCAGGGGTACTCCAACGTCAGCCACGGGTGCGTGAACGTCAGCCCCGAGAACGCGGCGTGGTTCATCAAGAACACCCTGATCGGCGACCCGATCGTCATCACCGGGTCCCCGCGCCCGCTCGAGCCGACCAACGGCTGGGGCCACTGGCAGGAGAACTGGAAGGAGTGGCTGCAGTGGAGCTCGCTGAAGTCGATGACCACCGAGTCGCTGTAACGCCGTCGCCCTAGTGGAGCGGGAGACGGGCGCGGACCGCATGCCCGTCGGCGTGCCCCTCGACCGTGAGGGAGCCGCCGACGAGGGCGGCCCGCTCCCGCGCCGCCTGCCCGATGGGCCTGGAAGGCCCGTCGTCGCTCACCAGGACCTCCAGGAGGCGCCGCCGCCACCGCAGGGTCACCGTGGCCCTGGACGCGCCCTCGGTGTCTCTGAGGGCCTCCTGAACGATCCGAAAGGCGGACAGTTCCACCCCCGGCGCGGCCGGCGCGGGGGAGCCGTCCTGGACGAGGTCCACCGGCAGGCCCCTCCCGCGCATCTCCTGGAGCAGGTCGGGCAGGTCGTCGAGACAGGGCTGCGGGGTGCGCGAGGGCGGGACGCCGGTGAAGGCGCTCAGGACGCCGAGCATGCGCTGCAGCTCGCCGAGCGCCTGGCGGCCTGACTCCTCCGCGTCCTTGAGCGTGCCGGCGGCCCTGCGCGCGTCCCTGCCCATGGTCATCCGGCCCGCGCCGATGCCGAGGGTCATGACGCTGACCTGGTGCGCCACGACCTCGTGCAGCTCCTGCACGATCAGGGCGTGCCGTACGGTCTGCGCGCGGGCGCGCCGTTCGGCGGCCAGCTCGGCCGCGGAACGGGCGCGCAGCCGGAGCAGGAGGACGACTGCGGGGCACAGGACTACCGTGGTCACGGCGGCCAGCCATGACAGGAGAGGCGGCATGGCCGGGAGCGTAGGCGCGGGTCCCGTGCGGCGCATCCGCTTGGCGGTGGATCTTCACTCCACCCCCGAGCGTAGGGCGGGCCGGCGCGGCCACCACCGCGCCGGGGAAGGGGCTCAGGCCATGCTGAGGGCGCGGCTGACCTCGACCCACCGGTCGAGCGTCGCCGCGGCGCGCCCCGAGTCGACCGCCTGGACGGCACGCGCGTAGCCGTCGATCATCGCGGAGTCGAGGTCGTCGCCGGGACCGTCGGCGGCCACCAGTGCGGCCGCGGCGTTGAGCAGCACCGCGTCACGCACCGGGCCGGTCTTCCCGCGCAGCAGGTCGTGCACCGCCTGGGCGTTGAACGCCACGTCGCCGCCGCGCAGCGCGCCCACCTCCGCGCGGGGGATCCCCAGCACCGCAGGGTCGAACACGGTCTGTGTCGCGCTGCCGTCGCGCACCACCCACACCGTGGAGGTGGTGGCGATGGTCAGCTCGTCGAGCCCATCGTCGCCGCGGAACACCAGGGCCGAGACGCCGCGCTCGGCGAAGACGCCGGCCAGGACGGGCAGCATGCGGGCGTCGTAGACGCCGATGGCCTGCGCGGACGGGCGGGCCGGATTGGTCAGGGGGCCCAGGAAGTTGAAGATCGTCGGGACGCCCAGCTCCTTGCGGGGCGGACCGGCGAAGCGCAGCGCCGGGTGGTAGACGGGCGCGAAGCAGAACGCGATGCCCGCCTCGGCCGCCACCCGCGCGGTCGCCTCGGGCGGCAGGTCGAGCTTGATGCCGAGGTACTCCAGGACGTCCGCGGCGCCGCAGGAGGAGGAGGCGGCGCGGTTGCCGTGCTTGACCACGCGCACGCCGGCGGCGGCGGCGACGATGGCCGCCATCGTGGAGACGTTGACCGTGTGCGCGCGGTCGCCGCCCGTGCCCACGATGTCGACGACGGGCCCCTCCACCCGCAACGGGGTGGCCAGCTCGAGCATCGTCCTGGCCAGGCCGGTCACCTCGGCGACGGTCTCGCCCTTGGCCCGCAGCGCGACCGCGAACCCGGCGATCTGCGCGGGGGTGGCCGAGCCCGACATGATCTCCCGCATCGCCCACGCCGTCTCGTCGGCGGTCAGGTGTTCCCCCGCAAGGAGGGCTGACAGCAGTGCGGGCCAGGTGGTGCGAGCGTCCATGGGAGAACCTACTTCGCGTTGAGTCGGGTCGAGGAGCGCTGCCGCATCAGGGTCGCGACGGCGTCGGCGACCGCGATCGGCTCCAGCGGCTGCGGCAGGACGGCGTCGGCGCGCGACCAGTTGGCCAGCCAGCGGTCGTCCTTGCGGGCGACGAGCAGCAGGATCGGCGGGCAGTCGTAGACCTCGTCCTTGGCCTGCTTGCTGACTCCCATGCCACCGGCGGGCTGGGCCTCACCGTCGAGCACGGCGACGTCGATCGTGCCCGAGTCGAGCAACTGCAGGACCTTCGGCTGGGTGGCGCACTCCACGATCTCCACCAGCGGGACGTCGGCTGCGGGACGGCGCCCGATGGCCTGCCGTACCTGGTCGCGGGTCCTGGCGTCGTCGCTGTAGACGAGGACCCTCATGGTGTCGTCGGTGCTCACGGTCACAGCTCACTATCAGTGGTAGCAGTATGGTCACCTGGGATCGTACCGGTGCCTCCAGGCGGAAACCCAGGCCGCCGGGGTCGGCGGGCGTTTTGCACTAATTCTCCCAGGCTGGGGGTGTGGGCGGACCCCCTAACGGGGGGTCGTGCGGCGACCCGACCACCAGAGCCGCAATAATGCTGCCCGTGGCGACAGCATCCGCAATTACGACGACGACAGCTCACGCGTCCCGGCGACCGAACCTGGTCAGCGTCGGGACGATCGTGTGGCTGTCCTCTGAGCTCATGTTCTTCGCGGCGCTGTTCGCGATGTACTTCACCATCCGGTCAGTGAGTCTCGGTCAGGGCAAGGCCTGGCCAGAGGCAGAGCTGAACATTCCGTTCTCTACGGTCAACACGATCATCCTGGTCCTGTCGAGTGTGACGTGTCAGCTTGGCGTGTGGGCCGCGGAAAAGGGTCAGGTCGGCAAGCTCCGCTTCTGGTACTTCGTCAGCTTCATCATGGGCGCCGTCTTCGTCGGCGGCCAGATCTACGAGTACATGCAGCTCGCTCATGAGGGCGCGACGCTTTCCGCGAACCCGTACACCTCGGTGTTCTACCTGACCACGGGCTTCCACGGCCTCCACGTGACCGGTGGACTGATCGCGTTCCTGTTCATGCTGGGACGCACGTACGCCGCGAAGCGCTTCACACATGAGCAGGCGACCAGCGCGATCGTCGTGTCCTACTACTGGCACTTCGTTGACGTGGTCTGGATCGGCCTTTTCGCGACCATCTACATCATTCAGTAAGGAAACGGGGATCTCTGTGACTAGGATCACCGCTCGGCGGCGGCATCCGCTCGCGAGATACGCCGTCCTGCTTTTCGCGTTGGCGCTGGTCGGGGGGGTGTATACCCTCATCTCGCCGACCGGCAGGCCGGCGGACGCCGCTCTGGCGGCCGGCAAGGCCGACGACGTCGCTGAAGGCAAGAGCCTGTTCCAGGCGCACTGCTCGAGCTGCCATGGCCTCAACGCCGAGGGCACTTCCACCGGACCCACGCTCGTCGGCGTGGGCGCGGCGGCAGTCGACTTCCAGGTGAGCAGCGGCCGCATGCCCGCCGCCAACCCTGGTGCCCAGGCACCGCGCAAGCCGGTGCCCGCCTGGGTCAACGAGGACACCACCCGCCAGCTCGGCGCCTACGTGCAGTCGCTCGGCGGCGGCCCCGTCGTGCCCGACAAGAACGCCGTCGACCCCGCGCAGGGTGACGTGGCCAGGGGTGGTGAGCTCTTCCGCGCCAACTGCATCCAGTGCCACAACTGGACCGGGGCCGGCGGTGCGCTCACCCAGGGCAAGTACGCGCCGAATCTGAACCAGGCGACGCCCACCCAGATCTACGAGGCGATGGCCACGGGACCGCAGGCGATGCCGGTCTTCAACGACTCCACGATCACTCCCAAGGAGAAGCGCGACATGATCGCGTACATCGTGGATGTGCGCGAGCAGAAGGACCCCGGAGGCTTCGGACTCGGCCGCATCGGCCCGGTCACCGAGGGCCTCGTGGCGTGGCTCGTGGGCATCAGCGCCCTCGTGCTGGCCGCCATCTGGATCACCGCTAAGAAGCGACAGGCGTCATGACAGACAACGGACATGAGATCGAGCAGCCGGACGAGCGCGTCCCCAAGCGCGTCATCGGCACTCCTCCGCACGGCAAGACCCTGATCCCCGCGGAGCAGAAGCCGGTGGACGTGGAGGTTCCCGGCGTCTACTTCCCCGACGAGGGCAAGGCCCGCAAGGGCGAGAGGATCGTGGCGCTCTGCTTCACGGTCACCTTCATCGCCGCCCTCGTGTTCATCGTCAACTACGTGGTCTTCCAGGTAGGCGACGTCGACAGCACGGCGGTCTCCAACTTCGCGCTCGGCGCGCCGCTGACCGTGGCCCTGCTCGGCCTCGCGGTCGGCATCGTGGTGTGGGTCCGTCAGGTCATGCCGAAGTACACGCTGGTCCAGGAGCGCCACCCGATGGCCTCCGACGACCCCACCAGGCGTTACGTCGCCGAGACGTTCCTGCAGGGCGCCAAGGAGAGCGGCCTGGCCAAGCGGCCGCTGCTGCGCCGTACGCTGCTGCTGGCCTCGGCCCCGCTCGGGCTGATCCCGCTGGTGCTGATGCGCGACCTCGACAACTCCAAGATGCCCGCCTCCGCCTTCCAGAAGGAGCTCCGCCACACCGTGTGGGGCACCAAGAACAAGGAGGGCAAGCCGCTCAAGCTCGTCGTCGAGGGCACGGGTCAGCCGATCCGCGCCGCCGACTTCAACTCGCCCGGCGGCATCCTGTCGGTGGTTCCCGAGGGCTACGAGCACGACCTCAACGCCCTGGCGAAGGCCACGCTCATCCTGATCAAGTTCCGTCCCGAGGAGATCAAGTCGGGCACGAACCTGAACTGGACCCACGACGGGATCGTGGCCTACTCCAAGATCTGCACGCACGTCGGCTGCCCCGCGGCCCTGTACGAGCAGACCACCCACCACATCCTGTGCCCCTGCCACCAGTCGACGTTCGACGCCGCCGACGGCGCCAAGGTCATCTTCGGCCCGGCCGCCAGGCCGCTGCCCCAGCTGCCCATCGCCGTCGACGAGCAGGGCTACCTCATCGCCAAGGGCGACTTCGCGGTGCCCGTCGGTCCCAGCTTCTGGGAGCGCGGCGACGCCGAGGCGAAGGTCAGGTCCGAGGGAGGCCACGCGTGAGCGACGACCTGAAGACGGTTCCCAAGGCCATCGGCGGCACGTCGAGCTACATCGACGACCGGATCGGCGCGGGCACCTTCCTCCAGCGCAACCTGCGCAAGATCTTCCCCGATCACTGGTCGTTCCTGCTCGGTGAGATCGCGCTCTACTCGTTCGTCATCCTGCTGCTGAGCGGTACGTTCCTGACGTTCTTCTTCAAGCCCAGCATGATGCACGTCATCTACGACGGCCCCTACGAGCCGCTCAAGGGCGTGATGATGTCGGAGGCGTACGCCTCCGCACTGGAAATCAGCTTCGAGGTCCGCGGCGGTCTGCTCATGCGGCAGATCCACCACTGGGCCGCCCTGCTGTTCGTGGCCGGCATGATGGTGCACATGCTCCGCGTGTTCTTCACGGGTGCATACCGCAAGCCGCGCGAGCTGAACTGGGTGATCGGTGTCCTGCTGCTGACGCTCGCGCTGGCCGAGGGTCTGACCGGCTACTCGCTGCCGGACGACCTGCTGTCGGGCGCGGGTCTGCGCATCACCGAGGGTGTGGCGATCTCGCTGCCGCTCGTCGGCACCTACATCACCTTCTTCCTGTTCGGCGGGGAGTACCCGGGCGAGGACGTCATCTCCCGGTTCTACTCGCTGCACATCCTGCTCATCCCGGGCATCCTGCTGGCTCTCATCTCGGCCCACATGGTGCTCATGTGGGTGCAGAAGCACACGCAGATGCCGGGCAAGGCGCGCAACAACCACAACGTGGTCGGCGCGCCGTTCTACCCCGCCTTCATGCTCAAGGCCGGCGCGTACTTCCTGTTCACCTTCGCGGTGATCGCTGGACTGGCGACCTTCGCGCAGATCAACCCGATCTGGGCGTTCGGTCCCTACACGCCTGCCGACATCTCGGCCGGTTCGCAGCCCGACTTCTACATGGGCTTCCTGGAGGGCTCCCTGCGGTTGATGCCGCCGTGGGAGATCAACCTGTTCGGGAGCAGCGAGGCCGGCACGCTGCCGCTGAGCGTGATCATCCCGGCGTTGGTGCCGATGGGCATCATCATGACCGGGCTGGCTCTCTACCCGTTCCTCGAGCGGTGGGTCACCGGCGACAACCGCGAGCACCACATCGCGGACCGTCCCCGCAACAACCCGCACCGCACCTCGATCGGCATGGCCGCCATCGCCTTCTACGGCGTGCTGTGGCTGCTCGGCGCCAACGACGAGCTGTCGGCCAACTTCCACATCAGCCTGAACTGGACGACCTACATCGGCCGGGTGATGGTGTTCGTGGCTCCGGTGATCGCCTACATCGTGACCTACCGGATGTGCCTCGGCCTGCAGCGTTCCGACGCCGCGATCATCGGGCACGGTGTGGAGTCGGGTGTGATCAAGCGGCTGCCGCACGGTGAGTTCATCGAGATCCACACGCCCGCGGCGGACGACATCGAGGCCCACATGCGCGGCAAGGAAGCCATCCCGCAGGTGGACGTCGACGCCGACACCGACGGCATCCCGCCCAAGGGGATGCGCGGTCCGCTCGGCAAGCTGCGCGGGAGCATGTCGAAGGCGTACGGCGGGGAGAAGATCCCGCTGGACGACGGTCACGGACACGGTCACGGCGACGAGCACGCCGAGATCACCTCCGGCGACGACCGCAGCCTGACGCACTAGTCTCGCCACACGAAACGCCCCGGCCCGGACACCATCCGTCCGAGCCGGGGCGTTTCCCTTTCCGCCGTCGCCTGGCGTCTTCTTCAGCGCGGGGGACTTCCTTCGCCTGGCGTCTCCTCACCGCGGGTGGCTTCCTTCCCCCGCCGCGTCCTTGCCGCGGGCGTGTTGTCCGCCCTCCCGTACGGCAAGCCGGGTCAAGGCCACCGCAGGCGGGTGGCCGGGGCCCGTCCATCACGCCACTCCAGCGGGACTCCGGCAGGCCGCCGTCACGTCGCCCGCGATGCCCGCTGTCCGTCTCCCAGGCCGGCCACGTGCGCTCGGTGACGCGTATCCCTGGAAAGAGGCCGGCCACGTGCGGAGGGTGGCGCCTGGCCCGGCTTGCCGTACGGGCCGGGTGGATGTCTGGAAGCGAAGCGCGCCGGGCACCCGCTCGGCACTCACGCACGCGCGCCCGCGATCAACAGGTCGGCGCTCACGAGGAGGAAGGGGAGCGCGGTGCGGTCGGTCGGATGGGGGCGGCCGGTGGAAGGGGGCGCGCGGGTCGGTCGACCGGTGGAAGAAGGGGGCGTGCGGGTCAGTCGGATTCGGTGAGGCCGATGGAGAAGGCGGCGTCGAGGTCGTGCTTGGAGTAGGTGCGGAACGCGATGTGCGTCGAGGTGTCGAGCACGCCGGGCACCTTGTTCAGCCGCCCGGGGATGACCTCGGCGATCTCCTCGTAGGCGGCGACGCGCACGATGGCCAGCAGGTCGTATTCGCCGGTGATCGAGTAGACCTCGCTGACGCCGTCGATCTCGGCGATCGTCTGCGCGATCTCCGGGATCCGGTCGACCTCGGCGTTGATGTGAACGATTGCCGTGACCATGCACCAACTGTATCGGGTCACCGCAACGGTCGTCCCTCGCGGCGACTGCGGTGGTCGAGGCGCTGGTAGGCCAGGTCGATGCGGGCCTTGTGGCGGGCGGCGCCGTGGGCGGGCAGCGCCCACTCGCCGTCGACCTCGACCAGGCGCACTCCCGGCGACTCCAGCCAGCGCAGGATGCACTCGGTCTCCTCGGCGCTGGCGGCGTGGATGGGGCCGGGGCCGGGGATGACGATCTCCGCGGTGGCGACGAGCTTCTCGACGAAGGGCGTGGGGTGGGCGCCGCGCGGCATGTGGGCGGCGGCGGTGAGCCTGCCGTACCGGATGACGTGGATGTCCCAGCCGCCGTCGAAGGCGGGGCTGGCCGCGACCATCTGCGGGATCCGGGTCAGGGCGGTGAGGCGCTGCATCCTGGCCGCGGTGCGGACGTAGGAGGCGAGCCGGTCGCGGTCGACGGAGGCCTCCTCGTAGCGTTGCTCGACCGACAGGCGCTCCATGCGGGCCTCGAGCGCGGTGAAGACGAGGGAGACGTCGGTGGCCATGGCCCTGCGGGCGCTGGCGACGTGGACGGCGTAGTCGGCGGGCGTCTCCAGCCCCTCGCACGGGGCGCCGCACCGGCCCATCTCGTGCAGCACGCAGGCGGGTCGCCGGGTCCTGAGGGTGAGGCGCTCGGTGCACTGGCGCAGCGGCACGGCGTCGTGGAGCGCGGTGCGGGCGTCGTCGGCGGCCTTGGCGCTGGTGAAGGGGCCGAGGTAGGCGGCGCCGTCGTCCTTGAGTTCGCGCACGATCGACAGGCGGGGGAAGGGCTCGTCGGTCAGCTTGAGCCAGACCACCTTCTCGGGAAAGCGCGACCTGCGGTTGTAGCGGGGTTTGGCGCCGCCGATCAGGCGCAGCTCCCTGACCTCGGCCTCCAGCGGGGTGGCGCAGACGATGTGGCGGACCTGCTCGGCGATGCCGATCATCTCGCGGATGCGGGGCCTGGTCTCGCTCGCGGTGAAGTAGGAGCGGACGCGGTTGCGCAGGTTGGTGGACTTGCCGATGTAGAGGACCTCACCGCGGGCGTCCTCGAACAGGTAGACGCCGGGGGCGTGGGGCACGGTCTCGGCCAGGTGGCGCTTGCGCTGCTGCTCGGGCGTGGGGGCGCGGACGAACGATTTGAGCTCTTCGAGAGTGTGGACCTGGAAGGACCCGGCCCGGGCGATCAGGCCGTGGAGCACGTCGACGGTCGCTCTGGCGTCCTGCAGGGCGCGGTGGCAGGGCTCGACGGGGCTGTGGAAGAACCTGGCGAGCGTGGAGAGCTTCGCGTTGGGGATCTCGTCGCGGGTCAGCACCCTGCGCGCCAGGTCGACGGTGTCGACGACCGGATTGGCGGGCGGCGGGTAGCCCTGCGCGGCGCAGGCGGCCTTGATGAAGCCGGTGTCGAAGGCGGCGTTGTGGGCGACCAGCGTGGCGCCGGAGATGAACTCCAGGAAGCTGGGCAGCACCGACTCGATGCGCGGGGCGGCCATCACCATCGCGTCGGTGATGCCGGTCAGCACGGAGATGAACGGCGGGATGGGACCGCCGGGGTCGACGAGCGTGGCGAACTCGCCGAGCACCTCGCCCGCGCGCACCTTGACCGCGCCGATCTCGGTGATCGCGTGCTCCTGCGCCGAGCCGCCGGTCGTCTCCAGGTCGAAGACCACGAAGGTGACCTCGCTCAGCGGGGTGCCGAGCTCGTCGAGAGTGCCTTGAACCGCGTCCACGTTCCAAGACCATAGAGAGGCGGACCGACAGTTATCGGGGCGACCCGGCGATCGACGGACTGATCTGCGCGCCCGGGTTCGCGGTAGGCGACGATCCGGGCAGACCTCATCATGGGAGATTATTCGTTACTCTCCCCTGTATGTCCGGGGGACGACTCGCCGGCCGCTACACCCTGATCAGGCCGCTGGGCAGCGGCGGGATGGGCAAGGTCTGGCTGGCCAGAGACGAGATGCTCGACCGCGAGGTGGCGGTCAAGGAGCTCACCCTGCCCGAAGGGCTCGACGAGCAGGGCAGGGCCGAGGCCGTGGCCAGGGCCGCACGCGAGGCGCAGGCCACCGCCCAGCTGCGGCACCCCGGCGTGGTCGCGCTCCACGACGTCCTGGTCGAGTACGGCAGGCCGTGGCTGATCATGGAGTTGTTGCGCGGCCGCACGCTCGGCGACGCGATCGCCCAGGAGGGCCCGATGCCGCCCGCGACGGTCGCCAGGATCGGCGCGGACGTGCTGGAGGCGCTGACCGCCGCCCATTCGCGCGGCCTGCAGCACCGCGACGTCAAGCCGGGCAACGTCTTCCTCACCGACAGCGGCCGGGTCGTGCTGACCGACTTCGGCATCGCCAGGCAGGAGGGCCAGGCGACGCTGACCCAGGCCGGCCTGATGATCGGCTCGCCCGGGTTCATCGCGCCCGAACGCCTGGAAGGCGAGCCGGGCGGACCGGCGAGCGACCTGTGGTCCCTGGGCGCCACGCTGTTCGCCGCGGCCGAGGGTGTCTCCGCCTACGAGGGCACGGCGATGGAGCGGATCAGGGCGACGCTGACCGCGCCGCCGCGCCCGCCGTACCTGGCCGGGCCGCTGGCGCCCGTGCTGACCGCGATGATGGCCAGGCACCCGGCGGCGCGGCCCGATCCGTGGAGCACCGTCCACGCGCTGCGCCAGATCGCCTCGGGGCAGGAGGCTCCGTCGCTGACGCGCCAGGACCTGACCGTCCCCGGAAGGCTCGGCCGGCCGCGCCGCGGACGCCTGTGGTGGCTCCTGCCCGCGGGCGCCGTGGTGGTCGCGGGCGCGGTGGCCGCCGTCCTGTTCCTGTGGAGGGGCGGCGCCACGGCCACGCCCACCGCGTTCACGCTGCCCGTGGACCTGTGCGGGCTGCTCACCCCGTCCCAGGTCGGCGAGGCGCTGGGCACCGGCCAGCCGCCCAAGGGCACGCAGAACGTGGCGGAGGGCGACGACAGCCTTGGCGTCGCCTGCGACTGGACCGTCAACGGCAGGGGTGTGTCGCTGACCGCGCAGCGCGACTCCGACACCCCGCAGCCCTGGGCGATGACCGCCGAGTCCGCCCACCGGCTGATGGAGAGCCAGCGGGTGTGGATCGGCAAGTACAAGGAACTGCAGTGGTCGTGGAAGGAGATCGGCGCCAAGGGGCCGTTCACCGCGCAGATCGGCAAGGCGCAGCCGCTGCAGGGCGTGGGCGAGGAGGCCTACACCTACGAGCTGAGCGCCCAGGGCAGGGTCCACACGGCCGTCGTCATGTACCGCGTGGCCAACCTGGTCATGCAGGTGGAGTACACCACGCTGGCCAGCAGGCCCACCGACGAGCAGGTCAGGGAGAGCGCGCTGACCATCGCCCGGCACACCGAGCAGGCGCTGCGGAGCGGGGGCTAGCGTCGTGCACTACCTGCTCTCCGGCCGGTACCGGCTGACCGAACGGCTCGGCGAGGGCGGCGCGGGCACGGTGTGGCGCGCCCTCGACGAACGGCTCGGCCGCGAGGTGGCCGTCAAGCAGGTCCGCATCCCGCAGCAGCTCGACGCGGCGGGCCGGGCGGCCTTCGTCGAGCAGGCCATCCACGAGGCCAGGTCGGCGGGCCGGCTGCGTGACCCCTCGATCGTCATGGTCCACGACGTGGTGCTCGACCAGGACCTGCCGTGGATCGTCATGGACCTGGCGACGGGGCGCTCCCTCGACAAGATCATCAAGGAGACCGGGCCGCTGCCTCCGCACATCGTGTCGCGCATCGGCCTGCAGATGCTGTCGGCGCTGGAGGTGGCCCACGCGCACGGCATCCTCCACCAGGACGTCAAGCCTGCCAACATCCTGCTGGACGCCGACGGCACCGCGATGCTCACCGACTTCGGCGTGGCCGCGCCCGTGGGCGGCGTCGGCGGTGGCGGGTCGCCCGGATACATGGCGCCCGAACGGCTCAACGGCCTGCCCGCGGGCCCGGCCTCCGACCTGTTCTCGCTGGGCGCGAGCCTCTACACCGCGGTCGAGGGGAAGCCGCCCTTCTACCGGGAGATGCAGGCCGCGGTGGCCGCCGCAGTCCTGCTGCACGAGCCGCCGCCGCCCGAGCGGGCGGGCCGCGACCTGGGCAGGCTGATCCTCGACCTGCTGGCCAAGCAGCCCGAACGGCGCCCGCACGCGCGTGAGGTCCGCGAGCGGCTGACGAGCTCGGCGCACACCGCCCCGGTCGCCTACCGGCCGCGCCGCCGGTGGAAGCTGCCCGCGGCGCTGGCGGTCGCCGGGGCCGCCGCCGTGGGCGGGCTGGTCTACGCCCTCGCCGTCGCCGGGCCCGGGCAGGCCGAGCAGGGCAGGTTCGCCGGCGTGCCCGACGCCTGCGCGCTGCTCAGCGACGCCCAGGCCCGCGCCCTGCTGGGCGGCGAGATGCGCAGGGACGCGCCGATGCCCGGCGGCTGCAGGTGGAAGGTGTGGCGAGGATCCGGCGAGGAGCGCTCGATCAGCCTGCGGCTGACCGCGCACCGGCCGCAGGACGGCCACGACGGGCCGGGGGTGGCGGCGCTGGTGTTCGACGCCGACCGTGGGGCCGCCGCCGCGTCCGACGGCACGTCGTTCCGGAAGACCACCTACAAGATCAGGGACGTCCAGGGCGTGGGCGAGGCGGCCTTCGCCCAGGACAGCTTCGAGACCCACCAGGTGGGGCGGGGCCGTACCGGCCAGGTGTGGTACCGCGTGGCCCTGCGCGACAGCAACCTCACCGCGGAGGTCGTCTACCACATCCAGGACGCGAGGCAGGTCGACGCGGCTGGGCAGCGGGTGGCTGAGACGGCCGCGCGGCAGGTCACATCCTCGCTTCGAGGTTGACCGGTGCGAGTCAACCGCCATCAGGACGGCTAGCATCCATGCCCATGTCTTGGAATCAGGACGATCCCCCGCCTACCAACCCGTACCGCGCACCGGACTGGCAGTTCCAGCAGGTGCCGACGATGCCGGCGCAGCCACCGTCCCCGCCGCCGAAGCGACGGGGATGGGTGCTGCCGGTGGTGGCGGGAGGGGCCGCGGTCGTGCTGATCGCCGGCGGCGCGGGCGCCTTCCTCCTGTACGGCAGGCCCACCGCCGCCGACGAGCCCGCCAAGCCCACACCGGTCTCCCCTTCGGCCGGCGTCACGGCATCGGCCACGGGGACGGCCACCGCGCCCGCCGCCGCGCCGACGCTCGACGCCTGCGCCATGCTTCCCCCCGCCGAGGCCGAGCGCCTGGTGCCCGGCGCGACGGTGGACAAGCGCTCCAGGGACTCCGACTACGCTGTCGTCTCCTCCTGCGACTGGACCAACCGCCGCATCTCCTACGGCGAGTTCTGGCGCAGCCGCGAGATCAGGATCAACGTCTCCCAGTACCGGCCCGACGGGCCCAAGACGGGCAGGGCGGAGGCGCAGCAGGCGCACGAGGCCGAGCGCGGCTTCTTCTCCTACAAGGCGACCAGCAAGGACAAGGACGCGAAGCCGGGGGAGAAGAACTACTACTCGCCCCTCAAGGAGTACGCGGGGGTGGGTGACGGCGCCTTCGGCCAGTACACCTGGCGGCGCGACAAGCTGCTGTGGTACTCGTTCGGCGAGGGTCGCGTCCGGGTCGACGACCTCGTCATCGAGGTGCACTACCAGGCCAGCCAGCAGCGCAAGGAGGCCAAGCTGCTGACCAACGAGAGCGTCCAGTCGGTCAGCGAGGAGAACGCCCTGCGCGAGGTCGGCGTCCTGCTGACCCACTTGGCCAAGGCGGCGGCCGAGTGGAAGAAGGCCCATCCGGCCGTCCTGGCCTCGGTCGCGCCCAGCGCCTCGCCGTCCCCTTCGCCCGTCCCGACCCCGTCGTCCACGCCCACCGTGCTGGCCCAGATGCCCGAGGCGTGCAAGCGGATGGCGCCCGCGATGATCAAGCTGGTGCCCGGCGCTACCGAGCGGGCCAGGGGCAACGACGCCGTCGGCGTGAAGGAGACCGAGTGCCGCTGGCTCAACCTGAAGGCCCCCGCCGGCCAGGGCCGGCGCGGGATCCGCAGCGCGCTCGTCACGGTCCAGGTGTTCAGCAACCGGGCGGGCGCCGGAGATCCGACCGCCGCGCTGAGCGCCTACTCCACCGAGCTGTCCGGCGCCGTGGGCATGGCGGAGAGCTCGCTGGGCGGCTTCACCTGGGGCAAGGTCGACAAGCTGCAGGGGCTCGGTGACGCCGCCTTCGTCCAGTACCGGGTCGACAGGAAGAACGCCGTCTTCAACGGCGCCGCCGACGTCGTGGTCAGGAAGGGCTTCACCGTCATCCAGGCCTCCTTCTCGGGGGCCGAGATGGGTGCCGACGAGCCGACCAACTCGCCGAAGGTCGAGGTGCTGGGCGAGAAGGAGGCCCGGGCGGCGGCCATGACGGTGGCGAAGGAGATGCTGGCCGCCCTGGCCCAGGCGACCCCGCAGGAGGACTGACGCGCCCGCCCCACGCGACGGGACCGTCTGCGCGGCGCCGGGCGTCTGCGCGGCGCGCCGTCCCGTCTGCGCGGGGCGGCGGCTTGTCGGCGTAGGGCGGCGGCCCGTCTGTGCGGCGCGGCGGTCCAGGTCCTGGGCCGGGCGGGCGGGCGGTCAGGTCCTGGGCCGGGCGGCCCGTCTGTGCGGCGCGGCGGTCAGGTCCTGGGCCGGGCGGGGCGCGGGACCCGGGCCAGGAACGGCTCCAGCAGTCCCGGTACGGCACGCGACGCCAGGTCGAGCCCCTTGGCGACGCCCACGTCCAGCACGTCGTAGTGGCCGTCGCCCGCCGCGGTCGTGGCCGACACGGTGATGAGGCCCAGCCGGCGCTGGAAGACCGACTGGCGGATGCGCCAGCCCACGATGCCGCCGGTGTCGAGCGCCACCGTGGTACGGCCCGCCGAGCCGGCCCGGGTCAGCAGGTGGCCGCCGGCCAGCCGGTGCCCGAGCCCTCGGTAGGCGTCGGCGGCCAGGGCCAGTCCGGCGGGAAGGGCGAGGACGGGCAGCGCCCAGGCGACCGGCGGGATCCACCCGGTCAGCCACTCGGTGACGCCCATGGCGGCGGCAAGCACGGCGACCGCGCCGATGGCCTGGCGCGTGCGACGGCCTCTGGCCGCCTTCGGATGCGGCTCCAGCTCGCCCCATGCCACGGCCGCCCGTGCGTCCACCGGATCCGTAACAATGGACCCGGTATGTCCACCAGCGGCTCCGGCGGGCCCGTGGGCGTCCGGCGCGCCGGCAAGGGTGTGTCCGCCGTCGGGCCCATGGGTGTTCGGAGTTCTGGAAACGGTGGGTCGGCCCGCGACAGTGTGGTGGTCCGGTGTGCCGGGGAATCCGCGGGTGGCGGGCGCGTCCTGGACGGCGGGGCCGGGCGGGGTGGGGGCCGGTGAGGCGTGCAGGACGTGGGAGGCGACGCGGAAGGCCTCGGCCCGCGGGACCGGCGGGGTCAGCGCGGAGACCTCCTCGCTCTCCTGTCCTTCCGCCTTGCGCAGCCCCACCGCCACCACCCTGACCTTGGCACCCCCGCCCAGCCTCAGCAGCAGCGGTTCGGCCACCGCCACCCCGCGCAGCCTGCGCGTCTCCATGGTGAGCGACCGTGTGGTGAGCAGCCCCCTGCGCACCCGCAGCGTCCGGGCCTCCTGCTCGAGCCGGTAGTTGCCCCACGACTCGGCGAACAGCCCCAGCGCGCCGGCCAGCCCGACCAGCAGGCTGCCTGCCGCCACGATCGGCACCGCGACCCACGGGTTGCCGACCAGCCACTCCCACGCCGCCGTGGCCGCCGCGGTGCTGAACAGGTCGATGCCGACCACGTCGAGCACCTTCTTCAGCGCTCCG
Source organism: Nonomuraea sp. NPDC003804 (assembly GCF_040610675.1). Classification (NCBI taxonomy): domain Bacteria; kingdom Bacillati; phylum Actinomycetota; class Actinomycetes; order Streptosporangiales; family Streptosporangiaceae; genus Nonomuraea; species Nonomuraea sp. NPDC003804. The sequence goes on along the minus strand of NZ_JBEXMT010000037.1, from coordinate 44,111 downwards.
GCCGCGACCGCGCCGCCGACGAACACCCAGATCGACAGCGGCGCGTAGCGGATCCAGCCCCACCGCAGCGCGGCGACGACCCGCACGCTCTCCTCGTGTCCAGCATGCCCGGCGTGCCTGGAGTGACCGGAGTGCCCAGCGTGACCGATGTGCCCAGCGTGACCGGGGTGTCCGGGCTCGGTGTGCTCACGATGGCCGGGCCCGGCGTGCCCGAAGCGCTCTGGGTGCCCGGGGTGACCGGCGCTCGGTGAGGCCGGTGCGGCCGCACCCGCCCCCGTCAGGAGGGTACGGCGCAGCGCCTCGGCCTCGGCGGCGGCGATCGCGTTGAGGGTGAGCTCGGTGTGCTCGCCGGTGGTGTGCTCGCCCGTGCCGATCTTGACGACGGCCAGGCCGAGCGCCCGCCGTACGACGTCGGCCTTGACGTCGACGCTGCGCACCCGGTCGCGCGGGATCGACCGGTGCTGGCGGACCAGCACGCCCGCCCGCAGTTCGAGCCGGTCGTGGGTGAGCCTGAACCGGGTAGTGCGCAGCCGGGCGACGCCGTAGGCGTAGGCGGCGGCCACCACCAGCGCCACCACGCCGGCGGCGCCCGCGATGACCAGCTCGCGCGGCAGGTCCGCGCCGGTCAGGAGGCGCGTCACGCCGAAGGCGGCGGGCGCGGCGACGGTCAGCGACAAGGCCGCCGTGGCCAGCGGGATCCTGCGGTGCAGCGCGCTCCACGCCATGTCGTCCTGGTGCTGCTGCCGCGCGGTCACGTGGCGTCCCCCTTCGTCGCCTGCGTCACGGCGGTGAGCCTGGCGGCAAGCTCGGCGGCCAGCTCGTGGTCGAGCCCCTCGATCGTGATCGCCCCCGCCGCCGACGCGGTGGTCACCGTGACGTCGGCCAGCCCGAACATCCGCTGCACCGGGCCGCGCGCGGTGTCGACGGTCTGGACGCGCGACATCGGCGCCACCCTCCAGGTGTGGGTGATCCAGCCGGAGCGGACGTAGACCGCCTCGTCGGTGATCTCCCACCGCTGGACCCGATAGTAGGCGCGCGGCACGGTCGCGGCCGACAGCAGGCAGGCCAGCGCGACGGCCACGGCCACCCCGCCGAGAACGGCCGGCCGCGGCGTGAGGAACCAGTAGGCCGCCAGGACGGCCGCCGCCAGGGGGACGGCCAGCAGGAAGGCCTGGACGGTCCACCAGGCGACCGTGCGCGGGTCGGCCAGGTTGCGAGGAGGACGCAGGGTGAGCTCGGTCACGGGTCAGCCGGTCCTCTTCATCGAGTCGGCGGTGGCCAGCAGCGCGAAGCCGAGGATGCCGAGCCCGATGCCGGCGAAGACCTCGTAGCCGTCGAGGAACGGGAGGCGGTTGACGATCAGGAAGTCGTGCGCCCAGCCCCACCAGCCGAGGACGGTGTTGACCACGCCGCCGACGCCCTGGATGAGGAGCACGGCGCCGGCCACGTCGAGGATTGCCTTCATGCCGCCAAGCCTCGGGTTCGGGCGGCGGCCGCTGCGTCGGCCACAGGTTGAGACCGGTATCGACTTTGGTCGCTGTCGCCCCGCCGAAGGGTGGCCCTACGGTGGGGGCCCATGAAGGGTGGGGGACCATGAAGGTGGAGTACCGGTGGCTGCTGCCCTCGGTCCTGCTCGGCGATCCGGAGGAGGGGCGGCCGGTGCGCCGCTCGACCCGCGACTGGATCGTGGACATCCTGGTCTTCCTGGTCGCCTGCGGGCTGGCAGTGCTGTCGCTGCCCGACCTGGACGGCCTGGCCAGGCCGTTGCGGGTCAGCGAGCAGGTGCTGGGCGCGCTGGCGTGCGCGTCGGTGTGGCTGCGCCGTCGCTGGCCGGTCACCCTGGCGGTCGTGACGACGCTGCTGTCGGCCACCTTCGTCATGGTAGGCGGCGCCTCGGCCGTGGCGCTGTTCACGGTGGCCGTGCACCGCCCCTTCAAGATCTCCGGCATCGTGCTCGCGCTCAACCTGGTCAGCGTCTTCCCGCTGGCGCTGTGGCGCCCCGACGAGCTCGGTCCCGCGTGGATGATGGGCGTCGGGGTGCTGCTCGTGTTCGCGGTGTTCGGCTGGGGCATGGTCGTCAGGTCCAGACGCCAGCTGGTCCACACCCTCAGGGAGCAGGCGCAGGTGGCCGGCCGGGAGGCCAGGCGGCTCGAACGCGAGCGCATCGCCCGGGAGATGCACGACGTGCTCGCCCACCGCATCTCCATCCTCAGCCTGCACGCGGGTGCTTTGGAGTTCCGGCCGGACGCGCCGCCCGAGCAGATCTCCAAGGCGGCAGGGGCGATCAGGGAGAGCGCCCACCAGGCGCTGCAGGACCTGCGTGAGGTCATCGGCGTGCTCCGCCAGCCGGGCGACGAGGCCGACGGCCGTCCCGAGCGCCCGCAGCCCACGCTGGACGACCTGTGCGGGCTGGTCGATGAGTCGCGCGCGGCGGGCATGGAGGTGGCGCTCCGGCTGGAGGCGGTCGGCCAGGCGCCGGAGAGTCTCGGCCGCAACGCCTACCGGATCGTTCAGGAGGCGCTCACCAACGCGCGCAAGCACGCCCCCGGCGCGCCCGTCCGGGTGGTGGTGACGGGCGGCCCTGGCGAGGGGCTGACCATCGCGGTCCGCAACAAGACCAGCTGGCCGTCCAGCATCCCCGGCACCGGCACGGGGCTGATCGGGCTGGCCGAGCGGGCGGAGCTGGCCGGTGGCCGGCTGGCCCACCGGCGCGCCGCCGAGGGGGATTTCGTTCTGGAAGCATGGCTGCCGTGGGAGAAATGAAGATCCGGGTGCTGATCGTCGACGACGACGCGCTGGTCCGAGCGGGGCTGTCGATGATCCTCGGCGGCACCGGCGACATCGAGGTGGTGGGCGAGGCCGCCGACGGCGACCAGGTGCCGAGGCTGGTCGCCGAGCACCGGCCCGACGTGGTGCTCATGGACATCCGCATGCCGCGCGTCGACGGGCTGTCCGCGACCGAGGCGCTGCGCGGCACGGCGAGCCCGCCGGAGGTGGTCGTGCTCACCACCTTCCACGCCGACGCCCAGGTGCTCAGGGCGCTGCGGGCGGGGGCGGCCGGGTTCCTGCTGAAGGACATCCCGCCGGCCGACCTGGTCGCCGCCATCCGCCGGGTGGCCGCGGGGGAGCCGATCCTGTCGCCCGCCGTCACCAGGCAGCTCATCTCCCACGTGGCCGACGGCGGCGCGGGCACCCGCAGGGACCGGGCGCGGGCGATGCTCGACCGGCTGAGCGAGCGCGAGCGCGAGGTGGCGGTCTTGGTGGGGCGGGGGCGGTCCAACGCCGAGATCGGCGGCGAGCTCTACATGAGCGTCGCGACCGTCAAGGCCCATGTCTCGCGCATCCTCACCAAGCTGGCGCTCAACAACAGGGTGCAGATCGCGCTGCTGGTCCACGACGCGGAGTCATGACAGCATCCGCTCCAGCCGGGCGCGGTGCAGCACCATGTCGTCGGGGTCGTCGGGAGCGGGCTGCTCGCCGAAGTGGATCCGGCGCTGCCAGACGCGGGCCATGACGATGCCGTGCCGCAGCGCCGCGTACACCTCGTAGAAGTCCATGTCCCTGGGCGTGTGGCCGGACAGGTCGCGGTAGGTGGCGCAGACGTCGGTGCGGCGCATGAAGCCGGGCAGGCCGGGTAGCTCGAAGACCTCGGCCAGGTCCTGGAAGAACCGGTGCAGGAAGATCATCCAGGCCAGGTCGAGCTCGCGCGGCCCCACCGCCGCCATCTCCCAGTCGAGCACCGCCACGGGCGTGAAGTCGCGGTACATCACGTTGCCGATCCTGGCGTCTCCCCAGGTCAGCACGTCGGGGCCGGGCTCGGCGGGCCAGTGGTCCTCCAGCCAGTCGAAGGCCCGTTCCAGCAGCGGGATGCGCGAGGGCCCGCGCATCCACTCGTAGTAGGCGCGCTGCGCGTCGACGTGTGCCCGCAGCCCGCGCCGGCCGAGCGGAGCCAGTTCGGCGTCGCTGAAGCGGGTGCCGTGCAGCCGGGCGGCCACGGCGACCGTGGCGTCCTGCAGCCGCCGCCGGTCGTCGGGCGCCGCCTCCAGCAGCCAGCCCTCGAAGGTGTACGGCGGGACGTCGGGCGGCACCTCGCCCTCCTCCCGCTCCATCACGAAGAACGGCGTGCCGAGCGGTTCGGCCGACGGCTCGAACCGCAGCGCCCTCGGCGCGAGCACCCCGGCCCGTTCCCTGGCCAGCCGCATCACCTCGAACTGTGTGCCGAGGTCGTAGGTAGGGAAGACCGGCACCGCCTCCCGCGCGGGCGCCAGCCGGGCCACGCACCTGGTCGTGCCCGCGGTGAAGAACAGCGTCTCGCTGGACATCCCGTTGGCCGAGGGTCGCGAGAGCTGCGAGACCTCCTGCCCGAGCCAGGCGCTCAGCCGCTCGCGCAGCTCGTCGAGGTCCCTGGTGGAGGTGCGCATCTGCTCGGTCACGACCCTGTCGTACCTCTCCAACCAAGCGCTTGTCCATATACGAGTCACGACACGGACATGTGTGTGACACCCTTACCCTTGGTGAGTAGGACAATCGCGAAGGGTCAGTCGAGAGGCAGTGGGATGAGCTCAGCCGGTGATGGCCTGTCTCGTCCGCTTCCCGAGCAGGTGAGGCTCAACGTGGTGGACCTGGCGGCCCAGCTGCTCGGCGCCATGCCGCCCACGTCCGTGCCGGCGCCGCTGCGCGGCATCGCGAAGTTCGACCCCCGTAAACGCGCCAAGCTGGGCGGCGCGCCCATCGCCGCCCAGCTGGAGAACGACAAGACCTTCCGCGAGGCCGTCGCCGAGTCGATCGAGAAGGGCTGGCCCGAGCTGGTCGCCTCGCTGGCCGAGGGTCACGTGCCGCCCGCCGCCGACCCCGTGCTGGTCGCGGCCGCCGCGTACCTGACCAGGCCGCCTGGCTGGGCGGACATGGTGGAGATGGCCAGGGCCGACCTGGAGCAGTCGGCCGTCGCCGCCGAGGGATCGGCGCAGGAGGCGACCGTCACCCGGCTGCGCGAGCAGCTGGCCACCCAGAAGACCGCCGCCAAGGAGGAGTCCGAACGGCTGCGCGAGCAGCTCAAGGCGGCCAGGGCCGAGAACTCCGACCTGCGCCGCAAGCTCCACGACGCCAGGGAGCGGCTCAAGACCGCCGAGCAGCGGGCCGCCGAGCTGGCCCAGACCGCCGAGGATGCCAGGGTGGCGGCGTCCACGGCCGGCAGCGCGGGGGAGGCCGAGCTCCGGCGGACGCGCGAGCGCCTGGTCGACGTCGAGCGGCAGCTCGAGGCCTCGCGCAGGGCGGCCCGTGAGGGCCGCAGCATCGAGGACACCAGGATCAGGGTGCTGCTGGACGCGCTCCAGGACGCCTCCGCCGGGCTGCGCAGGGAGCTCGCCCTGCCCACGACGATCAGCAGGCCCGCCGACTCGGTCGCGGCCGTCGCCCCCGGCGCGCCCACTGTGCGGGGAGTGCCCGCCAGGGCGCTGGCCGACGACGACCCGCAGCTGCTCGACCAGTTGCTCGCACTGCCCCAGGTGCACCTGATCATCGACGGCTACAACGTCACCAAGACCGGGTACGGCACGCTCACCCTCGCCGACCAGCGCAACCGGCTGATGACGGGCCTCGGCGGCCTGGTCGCGCAGACCAGGGTCGAGGTCACGGTCGTCTTCGACGGCGCGGAGCTCAACGCGCCCGTGCAGGTCGTCGCGCCGCGCGGGGTCCGGGTGATGTTCAGCGCGCCCGGCGAGATCGCCGACGATCTGATCCGCCAGCTGGTGCGGGCCGAACCGCAGGGCAGGGCGATCGCGGTGGTCTCCTCCGACCGCGAGGTGGCCGAGTCGGTGCGCAGGATGGGGGCGCGCCCCGTGCAGTCGGCGCTGCTCCTGCGCCGTCTTGGCCGAGCCTAGGTCACAAATTGACTGACTTTTTGAGCTGCTAGGCACCGCTTCTGTACTATTTCGCCCCAGGCGTGATCACTGGGAGGCGTGTCGTCGTGAGGTTTGGCCGGGTGCCGGTGGCTGTGGGTCTCGCGCTCGGAGCGCTTTTCCTGCCTTTGGACGGCGCGCTCGCCGATCCCCGCCCCTCGATCTCGCAGGCCAAGGCCAAGCTCGAGAAGCTCAACGACAAGGCCGACAAGGTCGTCGACAGGTACAACACGGCCACCGAGAAGTACAAGAAGGCCAAGAAGACCTACGACGGGCTCAACACCAGGTACAAGAGCAAGCTGGCCAGGGTGGCGGGCCTGCGTGCCGAGGTCGTCGGCATGGCGGTCAACGCCTACCAGGGCGTCGACGCCACCACCTGGTCCTCGCTGATGGGTGACGCCGACCCCACGGCGACCCTCGGCAGCATGGCGCTGATGGGCCAGATGACGGCCGAGCGGGCGCAGACCCTCGCCGCCTTCGACGAGGAGAACCGGCAGCTCAAGGCCGACAAGGAGGAGGCGCAGGGCGCGCTCACCGAGGCCGACAAGCTGCGCGACGACGTCAAGTCGGAGCGGGACAAGATCCTCGAGCTGGTCGAGCAGCAGGAGAAGCTGCTGCGCAGGCTCGGCGCCTACCGGGTGGGCAACCCCAACAGCACCGGCCTCAAGTACACCGGCTCGGCCTCCGGCAACGCCGCCGCCGTGCTGAGCTTCGCCTACGCGCAGATCGGCAAGCCGTACCAGTACGGCGGGACGGGCCCGGGCGGCTGGGACTGCTCGGGACTGACCCAGGCCTCGTGGCGGGCCGCCGGCGTGTCGCTGCCGCGCACCACCTGGGAGCAGTGGGCCTGGGGTGCCAAGCGCAGGGTCTCCCTCGACAAGCTGCAGCCCGGCGACCTCGTCTTCAGCTCAGGGCTCGGGCACGTGAGCATCTACGCCGGCGGCGGCAAGATCGTGCACGCCCCCCAGACGGGTGACGTGGTGAAGGTCGCCAGCCTGTCCTCCTACGGCGGGCGGCTGGTCGGCGCCATCCGGCCGTAGGTCTCGCTCATCTCGCGCAGCACCCGCAGGTAGGCGCTCACCGCGGACGGGCGGCCCGGCGCCGGCAGGACGGCGGCGCTGATCCGCCTGGCGGGCAGTCGCGGCGCGGGCTCGACCAGCCGGATGCCGGAGTGAACGGCCATGCCCGCGATCGACGGGTGGAGCATCACGCCCACGCCCGCCGCCACCAGGCCCTGGCGGCCGTTCCAGTCGTCGCACAGGTGGGCGATCCTCGGCGCGCGTCCCATCGCGGCCCGCAGCTGCGCGACGGGGGCCAGGCCGTCGGGGTGCGTGCCGTCGATCCAGGGCTCGGCGGCTAGGTCGGCCAGCCGTACCCGCTCTCCGGCCGCCAGCGGATGCCCGGCCGGCAGGGCGACCAGCAGCTCGTCGTCGAACAGGTCGAGCACCTCCAGCCCCGGGTCGGGGACGGGGCCCCACGAGGTCAGCAGGGCGACGTCGGCGGCGCCCTCCGCCAGGTCGGCGGTGACGGGGAACGCGACGTCAGGGCCGCCGACCTTGAGGGAGAGCTCGACACCCGGGTGGTCGGCGGCGAAGCGGCGGAAGCTCTCGGGCACGAACCTGGTGGCCGCGCTCGGGAAGGCGGTGACCCTGACCCGGCCGATGTCCGCCGAGGCGAAGGCGCGCAGCCTGGTCTCGAACAGGCTCATGCCGTCGAGCACGGCCATGGCCTGCTCGATCGCCGCCCGGCCCGCCTCCGTCGGCTGGACGCCCCTCGGGCGGCGGTGGAAGAGCGTGACGCCGGTGTGGCGTTCGAGCATGGCGATCTGCCGCGAGACGGCGGGCTGGGTCATGGAGAGCACCTCGGCCGCTCCGGAGAACGAGCCGCGCCGTCCGACCTCCACCAGGACGCGTAGCGACCACCCATCAAGCATGCGCCGAGTGTATGTCGCAGGTATTAAGGCTTAATTCTCCTTATACCGGGAGTGTGAGGAAAGTAACGGATGTGATCTGACAGGTCGCCACAGAAGCAAGTGTGAGCAGGGTCACATTCGCATAACGAAACCCGCCACAGAGCAGCGACTCCTCTTCTGACAAGAACCAGTCGGTGATCTTGACAGCTTTGCCCGGCCTTTGCCTGGCCTTGGGGCGCCAGGTACGTTCTCGCATCGCGGCGACCAAGCCATGGCGCCGGAACCGCCCACCGGCCTCCCAGCGGCCGGTGCACGCATAAAGATCCGCTGGTCGCCGCGCCGTAACCCCAGACAGGCGTGCGCGGTCGACCCGCCGAGTCCGTGCGGCATGGAGCACGGAGCCGGGGACCCACGTTCCTGGGGTGAATCCGGCCTGCGGGCCGGAAGGGCGACTTCCCCGCCCGAACCCGTCAGCTAACCCGGTAGGCATTGGTGGAAGTCCCAAGGAGACATTCTGTCTACCCCCTCTAGCACAACCCGTCTGTCCTGCCTTGCCCTCAGCGGCGTCGTGGTGGCGATGGGAGGGATCGTCCTCCACGCACCCGCGGCGCAGGCGACGGTGACCCCGGTGACAGCGGCCCCCGCGACAGCGCTCCCCGCGACCACCACCCTGGTGACCCCGGTGACCACCACCCTGGCGACGACGACGACCGTGAAGACGGCGCCGGCCGTACAGGCGGGCGCGGCGTCGACGGCTGCGGCGACGCGGCAGGCCAAGGCGGCTCGACAGCGGCTGAAGGCGGCCAGGGCCGTCGCCACCGCCAAGAAGCAGATCGGCGACCCCTACCGCTTCGGAGGCACAGGACCCGGCGCCTTCGACTGCTCGGGACTGGTCCAGTACTCCTGGGCCAAGGCCGGCATCAAGATCCCCCGCGTCACGTACAGCCAGTACGCGCGCATCAAGAAGAAGGTCAGGTGGAACGATCTCAAGCCCGGTGACCTGATGTTCTTCCGCGGGAAGGGCCACGTCGGCATGTACGTCGGCAAGGGCCGGATGGTCCACTCGCCGAGCACGGGCAAGACCGTGCGGATCGAGAAGCTCGGCGGCTGGCGCAAGGCGTCCTTCGCCGGCGCGGTCCGCCCCGGCGCGTAGCCCCCGGCCGCCGGAGGCCCGAAGCCCCGTCCATCCCCCTCGGACGGGGCTTCGGCCTGTCCGGGCTAGCATCACAGCCGTGGTGACCCGCAGAACCCTGCTGGCGGCCGCGCTGGCCGGACCGGCGATCTGCACGGTGGCCGGGTCCGCGGGACGCCGCCTGCCGCCCGAGGCCCGCGCGCTCGGCGAGTCAGGCGTCGTCGTCGCCTACGGCGCGCGCTCGCTCGTCGTCGGGCACCACACCGCCGCCGCCCTCCTGCGCGACCTGGCCGCGCGGGCCGACGCGGCGGCCCTCACCGTCTCGGCGGTCCTGCGGCGCGCCGTACGGCCACGGGTCGTGGTGCCCAGGACCACCGCGGAGGCGGCCGCCCTCGCGGGCGCGGGCCCCGTCGACGGGCTGGCCGCGCTGGCCTCGGCGGGACAGGTGATCGTCCTGCCCGGCGCCTTCGCGCGCCTCACACCCGTGGGCCGCGACGTCGTCCTCACCCACGAGCTGACCCACGTGGCCGCCGGAACGGAAGGGCGGCCCGTGTGGCTGCGGGAAGGGTTCGCCGACTACGTCGGCTACCTGCGCTCGGGACTCGCGACGCGGGTGGCGGCCGCGGAACTGGCGGCCGAGGCGCGCGCGGGACGGCTGCCCGGCGCGCTGCCGGCCGACGCCGCCTTCGCGCCGGGCTCGCCCCGGCTCGCGCAGGTCTACCAGGAGTCATGGCTGGCCTGCCGCCTGATCGCCGCCAGGTACGGCGAGCGGGCGCTGGCCGACCTCTACCAGCGGGCCGCCGGAATGCGGCTCGGCCAGGCGCTCGAGCCGCTGGGCCTGTCGGTCCGCGCGCTCGTCGCGCACTGGCGGGAGTATGTCCGCAACGAGCTGACAGGCGCGGAGGGAGACGGATGAGGCGGCTGGACCGGCAGGCGGGCATCGCGTTGACGGTGCTCGGGGTGGCCATCCTGGTGGTCGTGGTGCTCACCACGCCGTGGGACGTCATGGCGGGGGCGCCCACGGTGCCGCCCGACCCCGCACAGGACTTCACCTCCGCCCAGATCGCCCGCTCCCGCGCCTTCGACGCGGCCACGAGCGTGCCCTCCTACCTGTCGCTCGGCCTGACCGTCGTGTTCGCCGGCCTGCTCGTGGCCACGCCCCTCGGCGCGCGGCTGCTGCGCGGGCTGAAGGGACCGTGGTGGCTGCGGGTCGTCCTCGGCGTCGTCGTGCTGACCGCCGTCGTCGAGGTGCTGCGCTGGCCGCTGGGCATGTGGTTCGAGACCGAGCTGCGCGCCTTCGGGCTGTCCACCCAGAACTGGTGGAGCTGGACGGGCGACCGGCTCAAGTCCATCGGTGTGCGCGTCGCGCTGCTGTCGGTCATGGTGCTCGCGATCGTCGGCCTGGCCAGGCGCTTCAGGCGGTGGTGGGTGCCCGTGGCGGCCGGCGCGTTCGTGCTGACGGTGGGCGCCTCCTTCGTCTACCCCGTCGTGTTCGAGCCGATCTTCAACGACTTCGCCCCGATGCCCGCGGGAGAGCTGCGCACCGAGCTGCTCGACCTGGCCAGGCGCGCCGACGTGCCGGTCGAGGACGTGCTCGTCGCCGACGCCTCCCGCCGGACCACCGCGCTCAACGCCTACGTGTCCGGGTTCGGCGCCACGCGCAGGATCGTCGTCTACGACACGCTGCTGGAGGCGCCGGACAAGGAGGTGGAGCTGATCATCGCGCACGAGCTCGGACACGCCACGTACGACGACGTGCTCCACGGCACGCTCGTGGGCGGGCTCGGCGCGGCCTTCGGGGCGGTGCTGCTGTTCTGCGTGGCCCCGCTGTGGCGCCGGCCGTTGTCGGACCCGCTGGCGGTGGGGGCCGTCATGGGGTTCCTGTCGCTGGCGACGGTGTTGTCGGGGCCCGCGCAGAACCTCGTCAGCCGCCACGTCGAGGCGAGGGCCGACCTGCACGCGCTGGACCTGACCCGGGACCCGCGGACGTTCATCGCGATGCAAAAACGGCTTGCTGTTACCAATATTTCGGACTTGTCGCCTGATGCTGTGGAATATGTGCTCTATGCCTCGCATCCGACCGCGCCGCAGCGCATCTCCATGGCCCGCTCATGGGAGCTCATGAACGCCCCGTGAGCAGGGCGCTTCCCATGACCCCCGCCCCTGCCGCGCCCCGGCCCCGACCCGCCTCCCGGCGGACGCGCCGTGCCGGCCGGCCGGACGTGGGCGGGGTGGCGGCGTGACCAGGGTGCTCATCGTCACCAACGACTTCCCGCCCAGGCCGGGCGGTATCCAGTCGTTCGTCCACGGGCTGGCCCTGCGCACCCCCTCCGTGATCGTCCACGCCTCGCGGTGGCGCGGCTGGGAGGAGTTCGACGGGCGCCAGCCGTACCCGGTCGTCCGGCATCCCACCTCCCTCATGCTGCCCACGGCCGCGGTGGCGCGCGCGGCGGCCAGGCTGGTGACCGCGCACGGCGTCGACACCGTCGTCTTCGGCGCGGCCGCCCCGCTCGGCCTCCTCGCCCCCCGCCTGCGCGCCGCGGGAGCGCGCAGGATCGTCATGCTCACCCACGGGCACGAGTCCTCGCCGCTGTTCCGCCCCCTCATGCGGCGGATCGGCGCCCACGCGGACGTGGTCACCTACCTCGGGTCCTACACCCACGCCCGGCTCGTCGGGGTGGTGCCCGCCGCCAAGCTCGTCCGGCTCACGCCGGGCGTCGACCCGGCACTCTTCCACCCGTCGGTGGAGGCGGCGGCGCTGCGCCGGTCACTCGGGCTCGACGGCAGGCCCGTCGCGGTCTGCGTGTCCAGGCTCGTGCCGCGCAAGGGACAGGACACGCTGATCACGGCATGGCCGCTGGTGCTGCGGGCGGTCCCGTCGGCGGTGCTGCTCGTCGTGGGCGGCGGGCCGTACCACCGGCGGCTGGCCCGCATGGCGGCACCCCTCGGCGGGTCGGTACGGTTCACCGGCGTCGTGCCCCCCGCCGAGCTGCCCTCGTACTACGCGGTGGGCGACGTGTTCGCCATGCCGTGCAGGACCCGGCTGGGCGGGATCGACGTCGAGGGGCTGGGGATCGTGTTCCTCGAGGCGTCGGCGACCGGCCTGCCGGTGGTGGCGGGCGCCTCCGGCGGAGCCCCCGACGCCGTACGGCACGGCGAGACGGGGTTGGTGGTGGACGGCAGGTCGGTGGAGGAGGTGGCGGGCGCGCTGATCGACCTGCTGGGCGATCCCGGAAGGGCGCGCAAGATGGGGGAGCGGGGCAGGGAGTGGGTGTCGGGCGAGTGGGACTGGGAGCACGTCGCCGCCCGTTTCCACACCCTCCTGTGACACGGGTCTGTGGCGTGTGCCCCGGGCGGAGGTCAGGCCGAGGGGGCGGGATGGGCGCCGGTCGGGCGGGACGGGTCGATGGCGTCGGCCAGGTGGTGCAGGCCGAGCGCCAGCGCGTGACGCAGCCCGCCGTCCCGGCCGGCCCGCCACGGTCGTAAGGCGGCCAGGCGCTCCGCCGCGGCGACGCGGTCCCGGTGCGCCGACCGGGTGTACAGGTAGCTCAGCTGGTCGTTCATCGCGCGTCCTCCGTTTCGGTGCCGCCGTCCGGGCCTGGCCGGTCGATCCGGCTGTTCATCGTGCGTCCTCCGTTTCGGTGCCGCGGTCCGGGGGCGCCGGCCGGTCGATCCGGTCGTTCATCGCGACCCCGTGGCCCTGACGATCGCGATGTCGCCGCTCAGCGTGCGTGCCCGCACCTCGACCTTGTCGACACTCTCGGCGGGCTGCTCCGACTGCCGCAGCTCGGACCGGACGCGCCCGGACAGCGACGACACCTCGAGCCAGGCGGCCGACCCCTCGGCGATCGCGATCCTGATGTCACCCGAGGCGCTCTCGGCGCCGACCCTGCCGCGCGCGACGCTTTCCACGACCAGGTCGCCGGAGGCCGAGCGGCTGCCGACGCCGCCGCCCGCGTGGCCGATGACGGTGTCACCGGAGGCGGTGACGACGGAGATCCCGCCGCCGACCGTGCCGAGCCGCACGTTGCCTGAGGTGGCATCGACGATCGCGTCGCTTTCGATGACGTCACATCTGACGTCGCCGGAGGCGCTTTTGACGCCGAGTTCGACCGCGTGTGCCACCGTGACGTCACCCGAGGCGCAGTCGACAGCCACTTCTCGCAGTTCGCCCGTGGCGATGACGTCGGCGGAGGCGGTCGTGGCGCGCAGGTCGGAGCGTGAGGGCAGCGCGATGGAGACGTGGAGTGCGGGCGCCCTCCTGAACCGCTGCCGGTCGGGGGCCTTGACGGTGATCACCCCGTCGGCGTGCTCGACGACGACGTCCTGCGCGTACTCGATGTCGGTGGGGCTGCCGGGGTCGGCCGGCCGTACCTCGACGTGGGTGTCGTCGCGGTCGCTCGCGCTGATCCTGATCTGGCCGGCCGGGATGTCGACGTGGGCGGTGACGGGCTCGGGTGTGGAGAAGACGGGCATGACGGAACTCCAAACGTGTGAGAGAAGGACGGCGGTCAGCTCACCCAGCCGCTGATGCGGCGGCCGATCGTGGGGGGCGGCGTGCCGGGCGCGGGCTCCGTGACGGCGCCGGACAGCGCCCTGACCAGCCAGGCGTTGACCGAGACGCCCGAGGCGGCGGCGGCCCGTTCGATGCGGGCCTTCAGCGCCTCCGGCAGCCGGAGCGTCATCCGGGCGGTGCCCTGGTCGGCCTCGCCGGGCGGCGTCGGCGGCTCGGGCGCCTCCGGCGGGAACCCTGCGGCGGCCGGGAAGGGCGGCTGCGGAGGAGCTCCCAGGAAGGGCGGCAGCGGGGCAGCCCCCGGGGCGGGCGGGAAGGGCGGCTGCGGAGCGGCGGGCGTGCCCGCGTGCCAGGCGGGCGGCACGGTGACCACGAACTCCGGCTGCCTGCCGCGGATGCGCACGTCGACGACGCCGGGCTCGATCTCCCGCGTCAGCTCGTCGGCGGCCTCGGAGAGCACCTCGATGAGCGTGAGCCGCAGAGAAGAGTCGAGCAGCCCGGTGAGCCGGTCGGCCATCGCCCGCGCCTCTGGCCCCGCGGCGTCGGCCGCGTCGCCGAACTCGCGGCGCAGGTTCTCGATGTAGTGCGTAAGATCCATGACGTCATCATGGCATCATCATGACGTCAACACAAGAGGGGGTGACGTCAGTGGGTGTGGCCCTCCTCGTCGAGGTAGTCGCGCCACGACCGCTTCGGCCTCCAGCCGAGCAGCCTGACCGCCTTCTCGCACGAGATCGCCGAGGCGTCCACCCGGTCGTGCGGGCGCACCTCGACCGCGTCGCCGTACAGCCGGGCGGCGCAGCGGCGCACCGCGGCGTCCATGAGCTGCTCGCCGAAGTGCTTGGCCAGCGCGTAGGGGTCCTGCGGCCGGGCGGGATGCTCCTCGTCGACGGGGACGTAGTCGGGCAGGAAGGGCCGGTCGGGGAAGAAGAAGCCCGGCACGGCGGCGCGCTCGTGGACGGGGCGGGTGAGGTCGATCGCCGTCACCTCGTGTCCGGCCGCCTGCAGGGCGCGCACGGTGGCGCGCCCCACCTTGCCGTGGGCTCCTGTGACTGCGACGCGCACGTGGTTCCTTTCGTACGGCCCGGCCGGGCGGGCGGCGCGCCTCCCCCTGGGAAAGACCGGGGAGGAGGCGCGTCAGCCCTTCGTGGAGCCGAGCGTGAGACCGGAGATGAACTGCTTGTGCGCCAGCTGGAAGACGATCAGCGTCGGCAGCGCCACCAGCAGCGACCCGGCCGCCAGCAGGTTGTAGTCGGTGAAGAACTGCCCGCGCAGGTTGTTCAGCGCCGACGTCACCGGCAGCTTGTCGCCCGACGACATCAGCACCAGCGCCCACAGGAAGTCGTTGTACATCCACGTGAACTCCAGCGTGGCCAGCGCCGCCAGCGCGGGACGGCACAACGGCAACGTCAGCTGCCAGTAGCGCCGCCACACGCTCGCCCCGTCCACCAGCGCCGCCTCGGAGATCTCCTCGGGGATCGTCCGCATGAAGTTGGCCAGCACGAACACGCAGAAACCGAACTGGAAGGCCACGTGGACGAGGATCAGCCCGAGGTAGGAGTCGTACAGCGACAGCGAGTCCGACAGCCACCACGGCAGCGGGACCAGCGTGTACAGCGTGTACAGCGGTGTGATCAGTACCTGCGGCGGCAGCAGGTTGCCCGCCGTGAACACCACCAGCAGCACCTTGCGCCCCGGGATGCGCAGCCGGGCGATCACGAAGGCCGCGAAGGAGGCCAGCAGCAGGGTGAGGATCACGCCGGGCACGACGACGATCAGCGTGTTGAGGTAGTACTTGGGCAGCTCGGCCTGGGCCCAGGCCTGGGTGTAGTAGTCGAGGGTGAGCGTGCGGGGCAGCGAGAAGTAACCCAGCTCGGCCGTCTCCTCGTACGGCCGCAGCGAGGCGTAGACGGCCAGCAGCAGCGGCAGCAGCCAGCCCAGCGACACGACCACGAGGAAGGCGTGCAGCACCACGCGCGACGGCCGGAAGGGGCGTTTGGCCGGCGGCCGGGCCGGCTGGACGGCGGTGGGGCGGGAGGCGGTCAGTGTCACCTGCGGTCCTCCTTGAACATCTGCGTCAGGTAGGTGACGATGAACCCCATCGAGATCACCAGCAGGATCACCGCGATCGCCGAGCCGAACCCGATCCTGCTCGCCTCGCCCACGATGTTCTCGGTGACCAGCACCGACAGCAGTTCGAGCCCGTTCCTGCCCTTGTTGATGGCGTAGACGATGTCGAAGGCGCGCAGCGCCTCGATGACCGTGATCACCAGCACGATGATGTTGATCGGCCGCAGGGTGGGGAAGACCACGCGGAAGAACGACTGCGCCTCGTTGGCCCCGTCGATCGCCGCGGCCTCCTTCAGCGCGGGGTCGACCGCCTTCAGCCCGGCCAGGTAGATGATCATCACGTAGCCGACGTGCCGCCAGGCGGCGGCCACCATGACGACCCAGATGTTGATGTCGCTGTCGCCGAGCCAGTCGGTGGTGAGCCCGGTCACCGCGTTCAGCACGCCGTAGTCGGAGGAGTAGACGAGCTGGGCGATGAAGCCGACGACGGCGAGGGACAGGACGACGGGCAGGTAGAGCGCGCTCTGGTAGGCCCGTGACAGCCGCAGCCGCCGGTCGAGCAGCACCGCGCAGAACAGCCCGAAGGGGGTGGCGACCAGGCCGAGGAAGGCCAGCCACAGCACGTTGTTGCGGACCGCGGACCAGAACGGCGGGTACTCGCCCGCCAGGTCTCCGTAGTTGCGCGTCCCGATCCAGCGCAGCTCGGAGATGCCGTTCCAGTCGGTGCCCGACAGCGCGATCGAGGCCAGCGTGGGTCCCCAGATGAGAGCCACGTTGACCAGGACGGCCGTCCCGAGCCCCAGGCTCAGGACAGCGAGGTCCCTGGGGGAGTATCGGCGGGTCATCAACGGAAGATGTTGAGCTTCTGCGCCTCGATGTCCTTCAGCAAGGAGTCGATGTCGTCGGGTTTGCCGACGAACCGCTGCAGCGCCGGGATCATCACGGTCGAGGCGAAGTCGGGCCGGGTGTCGCGGTCGAGGAACTGGGCGATGTGCTTGGCCTGCGAGACCAGCTCGGCACCCCGTTTCTGCAGCGCGCTGTAGCCGCCGGTGTCGGCCTTGGAGCTGGCCGCCAGTGTGCCGGGGTCGAGCTTGGTGGCCGCGTTCTGCGAGGTGGCCTGCGCGAAGTGCTTGAGCAGCGTCTTGGCGCCGTCCACGTTCTTGGCCTTGGCCGAGATCATGTAGCCGTCGATCGGCGCGTCGATGGAGTCGGTGCCGAACTGCGGGTTGATCTCGGGGAAGGTGAAGAAGTCGATGTCGTCGCGGTCGGCCTCGGGGAACTGCTGGGCGACGAACATGCCCAGCAGATACATGCCGGTCTTCTTCTGGGCGAGCGACTGCCCGGCCTCCTGCCAGGTACGGCCCAGCGCCGCGGGCTGGTGGAAC
Organism: Nonomuraea sp. NPDC003804; assembly: GCF_040610675.1. Taxonomy (NCBI): domain Bacteria; kingdom Bacillati; phylum Actinomycetota; class Actinomycetes; order Streptosporangiales; family Streptosporangiaceae; genus Nonomuraea; species Nonomuraea sp. NPDC003804. Next base: position 27,202 of record NZ_JBEXMT010000037.1, on the reverse strand, counting down.
TCCATCAGGCCCCGCCAGGTGTCGAAGACCTGCCTGACCTTCGGGTCGGTCCACGTCTCCTTGCCGGCCATCAGGGAGATGTGGAAGTCGTAGCCGTTGGTCCGCATGTTGAGGATGTCGAAGGTGCCCATCGCGGGCCAGCCGTCCTTGTCGGCGAAGGCGATGGGGATGAGCCCGTCGGCCTTCATCTTCCTGGCCAGCGCGGTTAACTCGTCCAGCGTCTTGGGCGGCTGGTAGCCCTTCTCCTCCCACAGGCTCTTGCGGTAGAAGACCGCCCATGGGTAGTAGGTGAACGGGACGAAGTACTGCTTGCCGTCCGAGCCCGTCGAGGCCGCCTTGAAGGCGGGGGTGTAGTCGGCGCCGATCTCCTGCCACACGTCGGAGATGTCGGTGGCCAGCCCCTGCTCGGCGAAGAACTGCATGCGGTAGCCCGCGAACCAGGTGAACACGTCGTCGGGCGTGCCCTTGAGGTAACGGTTGATGTTCTCCTGGAAGGTGTTGTGGTCGACCGTGTTGATTCTGACGTCGGCCTGCGTGAAGGCCTTGATCACGGTTTCCAGTGACTTCTTGGGGATTTCGTCGGAGGCGTTGGAGCCGATGGTGACGGTGCCGCGCGCCGCCGAACCGCTCGCGCCGGGGGCGCGCTGATCGCTGGGGTTCCCGCCGCATCCCGCGAGGATCGCGGGGACTCCGAAGGCCGCTGCGCCGAGCAGCAGGTTCCGGCGGGTGATCGGCAGACGTTGGGTCATGGTGAGTTCCTCCTTGGCCGACCCTCAGATTCCCCCGATATTCCGCAAATTCCCACAGAATCAGCACGAATGTCAACGTAGGTTTCCTAACGATCGGAGGCTTCCCAGAGGCGACTTCCGCGCCTATAGTTGATGTCAACTAGTTGATGTCAACTATGGAGATGTGCGTGGAGAACCGGCGCAAGGTGTCCAACCCGCTCGCCCTGGCGGTGCTGGCGTTCCTGCTGATGGAGCCGATGCATCCGTACGAACTCGGGCGGCGGCTGCAGGAGACCCACAAGGACCGCAGCTTCAAGTACAACAGGGGCTCGCTCTACATGGTGGTCAAGCAGCTGGCGAAGGCGGGTCTCATCGTCGAGCGGGAGACCGTGCGCGACACCGAACGCCCCGAGCGCACGCTCTACGCGCTCACCGACCCCGGCCGGCGCGAGCTCTACGACTGGCTGCGTGAGCTGGTCGCCCAGCCGGCGGAGGAGTACCCGCACTTCGGGGTCGCGCTCTCCCTGCTGAGCGTCCTCGATCCGGCCGAGGCGGCCGGCCTGCTGCGCCGGCGCGCCACCGCGATCGAGGCGCAGGCCGGCGAGATCCGCGAGAGCGTGCGCGCCGCCACCGACAGCGGCGTCGCGTGGGTGTTCCTCGTCGAGGAGGACTACCGGCTCGCCGTGATCGAGGCCGAGCTCCGCTTCGTCGACCGGCTCGTCGAGGCGCTCCAGCAACCCGACTACGTCACCACCTGGCACACGATCTTCGGGAGTCATCATGGCAGCGGTTAGCACGGCACTGGTGATCGGCGGCGGCATCGCGGGCCCCGTGACCGCGATGGCACTGCGCCGCGCGGGCATCGAGGCGACAGTCCACGAGGCCTACGCGGGCACCGCGGACGGCATCGGCGGCACGCTCACCATCGCGCCGAACGGGCTGGACGCCTTACGGGCCGTCGGCGCGGACGCGCCGGTCAAGGCCACCGGGCAGCCCGTGAAGGACACGGTGATCACCGACGGCGCGGGCAGGCTCATCGGCGAGTTCCGCGGCCTGGCCGACCTCGAGCCCGGCCAGGCGATGTGGCGCGGCGACCTGTACCGGGCGGTGCACGCCCACGCCGTCGCCTCCGGCGTCCCCTTCGCCTACGGCAGGCGCCTGGTCGGCGCCGACGAGAGCGCCACGGGCGTCACCGCGTACTTCGCCGACGGCACGAGCGCGAGCGCCGACATCCTCGTCGGCGCGGACGGCATCCGCTCCGTCGTCCGCACGCTCATCGACCCCGCCGCGCCCGAGCCGCGCCACGTCCCCCTGCTGAACTTCGGCGGCCTGGCCGACGTCGCGCCACCGGCCCGGCCCGACGCCGCGTACTTCGTCTTCGGCGGGCGCGGCTTCCTCGGCTACTGGGTCCAGCCCGACGGCAGGACCGCCTGGTTCGCCAACGTCCCCCACGACAGGCCGATGACCACCGCCCAGGCGCGGGCCGTGCCCGCGGACGAGTGGCTGCGCCGGCTGCGCGAGATCTACGCGGGCGACGTGCCCGGCCCGGAGCTGCTGCGGCACACCAGGCCCGAGGACCTGGTCACGCTGGGCACGGTCGAGATCATGCCGAGCGTGCCGCGCTGGCACAGCGACAGGATGGTGCTGGTCGGCGACTCCGTCCACGCGCCGTCGCCCAGCTCGGGACAGGGCGCGTCACTGGCGGCGGAGAGCGCGGTCGAGCTCGCCCGCTGCCTGCGCGACCTGCCCGAGCCCGCCCGCGCCTTCGCGGCCTACGAACGGCTGCGCCGCGAGCGCGTCGAGAAGGTCGCCAGGCGGGCCGCCAGGACCAACAACAGCAAGGCACTCGGGCCGTTCGCCATCACGATGATGAGGCTGATGATGCCGCTGGCGACGCGGACGTTCCTGAAGCCGGAGCGGACGCTCGGCGTCGAGCAACGCCACCACGTCGAGTGGGACGCCCCCGTCGGCGCCCCCTCGGCCGCCCCGGCGCGATGAGCCCCGTCGCTAGGCGTACAGGCCGTCGATCTCGGCGGCGAAGTCCTTCATCACCAGGTTCCGCTTGACCTTGAGCGTCGGCGTCAGGTGCCCGCTCTCCTCGGTCAGGTCCGCGTCCAGGATGACGAACTTCTTGATCTGCTCCGCCCGCGACACGCTCCTGTTGGCCGCGTCGACCGCCGACTGCACCTCCGCCAGCACCGCGGCGTCCTGCCCGGCCTGCCCGGCCGGCAGCCCGCGCCGCGCCAGCGCCTCGGGGTCGAGCGTGACGAGGGCGGCGGCGAACGGCCTGCCGTCGCCGACGACCATCGCCTGGGAGATCAGCGGGTGCGACCTGATGGCGTCCTCGAGCGGCGCGGGCGCGATGTTCTTGCCCGCGGCCGTGACCAGGATCTCCTTCTTGCGCCCGGTGATGCGCAGGTACCCGTCGCCGTCGAGCTCCCCGACGTCGCCGGTGTGGTACCAGCCGTCGGCGTCGACCGCCGCCGCGGTGGCCTCGTCGTTGTTCCAGTAGCCGTGGAAGACGTGGCGGCCCTTGGTGAGGATCTCGCCGTCCTCGTCGATCCTGACACTGGCGCCCGGGATCGGCTTGCCCACAGTGCCGATCTTGTTGGCGCCGGGCATGTTGACCGAGACGGGCGCGGTCGTCTCGGTCAGGCCGTACCCCTCGAAGACCTCGATGCCGACGCCGGTGAAGAAGTGACCGAGCCGCTCGCCGAGCGCGCCGCCGCCGGAGACGGCCGCCGACAGCCGGCCGCCCGTGGCCTGGCGGAGCTTGCCGTACACCAGCTTGTCGAACAGCAGGTGCCGCAGGCGCAGGCCGAGCGGCGCGCCGCCGGCGGACCGGGCCTTGCTGTAGGCGATGGCGACGTCGGCGGCGCGGGCGAAGATCCTGCCCTTGCCGCTCGCGATGGCCTTCTGCTCGGCGCCGTTGTAGACCTTCTCGAACACCCTGGGCACGCCGAGCAGGAACGTCGGCTGGAAGGCCGCCAGGTCGGGCGCGACGTTCTTCATGTTCGGCGTGTGGGCCAGCACGGTGCCGGTCTCGACGAGCACGATCTGGATCACCCTGGCGAAGACGTGCGCCAGCGGCAGGAACAGCAGCGCCGCCCGGCCCGGCACGTCGAAGAGCGGCTCCAGCGGCCCCCTGGCCACGTTGATCGAGGTGAACAGCAGGTTGTCGTGGGTGAGCCGGCAGCCCTTCGGCCTGCCCGTGGTGCCGGAGGTGTAGATGATCGTCGCCAGGTCGCCGCCCTGCCGGGAGGTACGGCGCGCCTCCAGCTCCTCGTCGGAGACGCCGGGACCGGCCAGGTCGCCGATCTCCGTCACCCGCCAGACGTTCTCCAGCGCCGGCTGGGCCGCCTTGACCGTCTCCTCGTGGGCGTCGAGCTCGACGAAGGCGGCCTTGGCGCCGCTGTCGGACAGGATCCACGCGACCTGGTCGGTGGCGGAGGTCTCGTACACGGGCACGCTGACCGCGCCGGCCGCCCAGATGGCGTAGTCGATGACGGTCCACTCGTACCGGGTGCGCGACATCAGCGCGATGCGGTCGCCGGGCTCGACGCCCGCGGCGATGAGGCCCTTGGCCAGCGCGGCGACCTCGTCACGGAACTCGCCTGCGGTGACGGCCGGCCAGCTCTCGCCGGCCTTCCTGCGCATCACGACCGCCCCAGGCTCCTGCTCGCCGCGCCTGAAGACCGTGTCGGTGCAGTTGGCGGTTAGCGGAACATCCACCAGGACGGGGACGCTGTACTCGCGCACGGATCACTCCTCCGGGTGCACGCTTCTGGGACGACCGAGGACGCTACCGCGTTAAGTTACGCGTGGGTAGCCTCGTCACACAGGCGTTATCAAGGGCGTTCATCACGCTAGCAGCCGTTGGGCGCAGTGCCGCACCAGCCGCGAAGGGGCGCCACTAGGGTGTCCCGTATGCGGGTGCATGTCGTGAGCGATGTCCACGGAAGCGTCGACGCGCTGGCCCGCGCGGGCGACGGCGCCGACGCCCTGATCTGCCTGGGCGACCTGATCCTCTTCATCGACTACGCCGACCACGCCCAGGGCATCTTCCCCGAGCTGTTCGGCGCGGAGATGGCCGCCGAGTTCATCGCGCTGCGCACCGCCAAGCGGTTCGACGAGGCCAGGCAGCTGTCAGGACGGCTGTGGGCGAGCCTCGACGGCGATCCGCGCGATCACATCGAGCGGATCGTCAGGGACCAGTACGCGCGGCTGTTCGCGGCCATGCCGACGCCTGCCTACCTGACCTACGGCAACGTCGACCTGCCCCGGCTGTGGGGCGACTACCTCAGGCCTGGGCTGACCGTGCTCGACGGGCAGACCGTGGAGATCGGCGGGCTCACGTTCGGCTTCGTCGGGGGAGGGCTGCGCACGCCCTACCGCACGCCGTACGAGATCAGCGACGAGGAGTTCGCCGCCAAGGTGGCCGCGGTCGGCGAGGTGGACGTCCTGTGCTGCCACATCCCGCCCGCAGTGCCCGAGCTGCTCTACGACGTGGTGGCCAGGCGCTACGAGAGGGGCAGCGAGGCGACGCTGGAGGCGATCAGGCGCACCCAGCCGCGCTACGCGCTGTTCGGGCACGTGCACCAGCCGCTCTACGCGCGCACCAGGATCGGCAGGACCGAATGCGTGAACGTCGGCCACTTCCGTGGAAACGGCGTCCCTTACGTCCTCGAATGGTGACCTGACCGGTACCTTGGTCGCATGGCTGACCGCACCACGTCGAGCATCACCATCGACGCCGACCGCTCCAGCGTGATGACCGTCGTCGCCGACTTCCCCGCCTACCCCGAATGGGCGGGTCAGGTGAAGTCTGCCGAGGTCCTGACCACGGACGGCGACGGACGTCCGCAGACCGTGCGCTTCGTGCTCGACGCGGGGGTGATCAGCGACACCTACACCCTCGGCTACGAGTGGAACGACGACGACAGCGTCAGCTGGCGGGTCGTCGAGTCCGGCACGATGGTGCGCGAGCTGAGGGGGAGTTACACCCTCGCCGATCGGGGCAGTGGCACCGAGGTGACCTACGATCTCGCGGTCGACCTGAAGGTCCCGATGATCGGCATGATCAAGCGCAAGGCGGAGAAGGTCATCGTCGACACGGCGCTCAAGGGTCTGAAGAGGCGTGTCGAGGGCCGATGAGAGTCCTGCTCTTCACCGGTAAGGGCGGCGTCGGCAAGACGACGGTGGCCGCGGCCACCGCGGCGCTCGCCGCGCGGCGCGGGCTGAAGACCCTGGTCGTCTCCACCGACACCGCCCACTCGCTGGCCGACGCGCTCGCCGTCACCGTGGCCGACCAGCCGGTGGAGATCGAGCCCGGCCTGCACCTCCACCAGGTCGACACCCAGAAGTCGCTCGAACGCCACTGGGGAGAGCTGCAGGACTACGCCAGGGGCCTGTTCACCGAGCTCGGCCTCGACGAGATCACCGCCGAGGAGATCACCGTCCTGCCGGGCGCCGAGGAGGTCATCGCGCTGCTCGAGCTGCGCGAGCAGGCCCGGTCGGGACGCTGGGACGTCATCGTCGTCGACTGCGCGCCGACCGCCGAGACGCTGCGCCTGCTGTCCCTGCCCGAGGCGCTCGACTGGCACGTCTCGCGGCTGCTGCCCGTCGGACGCAGGCTGATGAAGGTCGTCGCGCCGTTCGTGCGCGGCCTCGCCCACGTCAGCACCCCCGGCGACGAGGTCGTCGGCGCGGCCGAGCGCCTGCACCGCAGCCTCATGGACGTGCGCGGGCTGCTCACCGGCCCCTCCGCCTCCGTCCGCCTCGTGCTGACGCCCGAGTCGGTGGTGCTGGCCGAGGCCAGGCGCACCCTCACCTCGCTCAACCTGTACGGCTACCGCGTCGACGCGGTGATCGCCAACCGCGTCTTCCCCGCCGAGGACGCCGACGAGTGGCGCACCCAGTGGGTGATCGCCCAGTCGAAGCTCCTGGCGGAGGCCGAGGAGTCGTTCGCCCCGCTGCCCGTCCACGTCGTCCCTTACCTGCCGGGCGAGCCCGTCGGCGCCGACGCGCTGGCCGAGGTGGGCGCGGCCGTTTACGCCGGCAGCGATCCGTTCGCCGATCCCGGCGTCGAACCGCCGCTCGCCTTCGACGGCGACGAGCTGTCCCTCGCCCTGCCGGGAGCCGACAGGAGCGAGATCGACCTGGCCCGCAAGGGCGACGAGCTGATCGTCACGGCCGGGCCGTACCGGAGGATCCTGGCGCTGCCCGCCGCGCTGGCGCGCAGGAAGATCGGCGGCGCCGTGCTCCGCGACGGCCGCCTGCGGGTACGGTTCCTGGCAGGAGGGCGAGATGACTGAGAGCAACGACAGAGATCCCATCGGCACGGTCGCCGAGGAAGCGCGCAAGCTGTTCGACGCGCTGCAGGGGCGAGCCACCCGCCAGGTCGGCAAGACGGTGATCAACTCGTTCACCGGCGGCGGCAGCCGGGACAGGGACGTGTGGGGTGAGGCGGTCGCCGAACACCCCGAGGGCGAGTACATCTGCCGCGCGTGCCCGTTCTGCCGGGCCATCGCCGCGCAGCGGGAGTCGGGGTCGGACGTGACAGGGCATCTGATGGCCGCCGGTGGCGAGCTGTTCGCCGCCTTCCGCCAGGCCGTCGACGCGCTGAGCCGTCCGAGCACCGCCCGCAGGCCCCATGAGGAGCGACGCGACGACGTGGAGCACATCGACCTGGGCTGAGGAGCTCCGGAGGAAAGGTTGGGACGGACATGCTGACGATCGGCGTGGACATCGGCGGGACGAAGGTCGCCGCGGGCGTGGTGGACGAGAACGGCACCATCATCGACAACGCCTTGCGGCCCACCGCGGCAGACCGGCCCGACCTGCTCGCCGTGACGGTCGCCGACGTGGTCAAGGAGCTGTCGAAGGGCAAGGAGATCGAGGCGGTCGGCGTGGGCGCGGCGGGCTTCGTCGACGAGACCCGCTCCATCGTCCGCTTCGCGCCGAACCTGGCCTGGCGCGAGGAGCCGCTCCAGAAGAAGATCACCGAGCTCGTCGGCCTGCCCGTCGTCGTGGAGAACGACGCCAACGCCATGGCGTGGGGCGAGGCCCGCTTCGGCGCGGGCAGGGGCGAGAGCCACATCGTGTGCGTCACCGTCGGCACCGGCATCGGCGGCGGCATCGTCATCGACGGCCAGCTCTACCGCGGCCGGTGGGGCATGGGCGCCGAGCTCGGCCACATGCAGGTGGTGCCCGAGGGCAGGCTCTGCGGGTGCGGCAACCTCGGCTGCTGGGAGCAGTACGCCAGCGGCAACGCGCTCGTCCGCGAGACCCGCGAGATCGTCGCCAACCAGCCGGAGCGGGCCTCGATCCTGCTCGGCATGGTAGGCGACACGATCGAGGGCGAGGAGATCACCGAGGCCGCCCGGCAGGGTGACGAGGCCTCGCTGGCCGCCTTCGCCAGCATGGCCGACTGGCTGGCGCAGGGCATGGCCGACCTCGCGGCCGTGCTCGACCCCGGGCTCTTCATCGTCGGCGGCGGCGTGTCGCGGGCGGCCGACCTGTTCATCGACAGGACACGCGAGACGTTCGCCCGCGCGCTGACCGGCAAGGGCCACCGGCCCGTCGCCGAGATCAAGCTCGCCCGGCTCGGCGCGTCGGCCGGGCTCGTGGGCGCTGCGGATCTGGCCCGCAGGAGGTAAATTCACGGGGTGACCATCACGGTCGGCACCTACAACGTGCGCGGCATGAAGGATGACGTCGCCGCGCTTGCCAGGGTCATCAAGGCGATGAGTCCTGACGTGCTGTGCGTGCAGGAGGCGCCGCGGCTGTTGTGCTGGCGGCGCCGGCGCGCGGAACTGGCCGAGTCGGCGGGGTTGCGCGTCGCCGCGGGCGGCAGGCTCGGCGGGGTGGCCATCCTCATCGCTCCCGGGGTACGGCTGCTGCACACCGAGAGCCACGTGTTAAAGATCTTCTTAGGCTTGGAGATCAGAGCCGTCGCCATCGCCGTCGTCGAGGTGGAGGGCGCGCGTTTCGCCGTCGGCTCGATCCACCTCGACCTCGACGAGGCGGCCAGGCTCCACCACGCCACGGAGGCCGTCACCATGATCGAGCAGGTCGCGGCCAGGTTCGGCGCCGCGATCGTCCTCGCGGGCGACATCAACGAGCAGGACGACAAGGCCACCTGGCGCTACATCGCGGCCAGGCTGAGCGACTGCTATCCGAGGGCGCCGCGAGGTAATGGTTTCACCTTCACGGCCAGGCGCCCCGGCAAGCGCATCGACGCGATCTTCGCCGCTCAGGGCCTGGAGGTCGCCTGGTGCGGTGGCGTCGACGCCGATCCCGCCGACCTCATGGCGGCCACCGACCATCTGCCGGTGGCCGCCAGGCTTGTGCGGACCTAGGCCGCGACGCGGCGCCGCTGGCCGTACCATTTGCTCATGACCCGTCGCCTTCGGCGGCGTGCGCTGTTCCTGTGCGTGGCAACCATCGTCTCCGGACTGCCCGTCGTGGGCGCCGCGCACGCCGAGCCCGCCAGCACGCCGATCGAGGCGTGGCAGCGCTCGACGAGCGTGCACCTGCGGGCCGACAGCACGCTGACCGACGTGGACGCGGTCTCCGCGACCGAGGTGTGGGCGGTCGGCCAGCAGCAGATCTGGGACGTGTGGGAGAACCGCGGCTCCATCAGCCGGTGGAACGGCAAGACGTGGAGCGAGGTGCCCATCCGCGACACGACGGGCACGGGGCAACTGCGCAGCGTGTCGGCCGTCTCCGCCGGCCAGGTCTGGACGGTGGGCGACGGCCACGACGGCCTGCCGTACCTGGGCAGGGGTGACGCCGGCGGCTTCGACAGGGTCAGGGTGCCCGGCGTGCGGGCGGGCGACTGGTTCGGCGGCATCGACGCCCGCGCGGGCCGGGTCGTCGCCGCAGGCAGCCGCGACGGCAAGGCGCTGCTGCTGACCGGGCAGGACGGCAGGTGGACGCTGCACCAGAGCGAGGAGGACGGCACCCTCTACGCGGTCGCCGGCACCTTCGCCGTCGGCGACACCGGCAAGGCGCCGCTGATCATGCGCTACGCCGAGGGCAAGTGGACCCGGATGCCGCTGCCCTCCGTCCCCGGCGGCTATCTGCGCGACGTCTACGTCGACAGCGCCAAGCGGGCGGTGGCGGTGGGCGGCGTCTACGGCGAGCTGGGCGTGTCCGAGCCGCTCGCGCTGGTCTGGAACGGCAAGCGCTGGAGCCGCGCCGACCTGCCGGAGTCACGCGCCAGGCTGTACGGCGTCACCGGGGACGGCAAGGGCCGCTTCTGGGTCTCCGGCTACGACCCCGACCACGACGACGAGGCGTACCTGCTGCGCAGGGAGAAGAAGCGGTGGGAGGTCATCCGCGGCGGCCCCGAGAAGATCAGGGGCAGCGTCAGGCTGCAGGCGGTGACCTACCTGCCGGGCAAGGGCGCCGTCTGGGCCGTCGGCCACGTCGTCGACGCGGCCGAACGCTACACCGACATCGTGGAGTCCTTCGCGCGCTCGGCGGACCGCTGACCGCGACCGCCGCGGCGCGTGCTCCCGGCGGTCAGACGACCGCGCCGTCGTCCCAGCCGGAGTCGTTGGGCGGGCCGTCGCCCATGCGCACCACGAGCGCCACGAAGCCGCCGATGAAGGCGGCCACCGCGGTGAACAGCGCCCACCCCTGCATGTCCCAGCCGCTCATGGCCGCCACCAGCAGGTAGGCGGGGCCGCCGAACAGGGCCACCCACGCGAGCTTGGTGGCCAGGTCGATCTTGGGCAGCGGAGGGGGCGGCTCGGGCACGAAGTGGCCCTCGTCGTCGGCCTCCTCCAGGGGCGTCTGGTCGTCGTCCGGCTCGGAGGCCTTGATCACCCTGCGGGTGGGCTCGGGCTCGTGATCGGCGGGGGACAGGTTCTCGCTGTCGGGCCACGGCTGCTCGGCCGAGTCCGGCTCGTTGTAGGACGCGACGATCTGACGCCAGACCTCGTCCTCGTCACTCTGCGGCGTCACGTCACATCCTTCACGAAGATCGCACTTGTCCCCCGGTGGCGATCAGTCTCTCTGCAAGGGTACCGAGGCATGTGTCCTGATGAAGTCCAGGCTCCCGGCAAAGATCTTGTCGGCATCGTTGTCGAGGGTCGCAACATGGTAGCTATCGGGGAGCTCCTCCACCGTCACTCCGGCGACCCGCTCGCGCAGGATCGCCACGCTCGTCGGTTTGACCACGTGGTCCTCGGGGCTGTGGAAGACCAGCACCGGCGCCTCGAGCGTCGCCAGGTCGGCCTGCACGAGCGACCACAGCCACGGCAGCGACGCCGCCGCCTTGACCGGTGTGCGCGTGTAGGCCAGCTCGGCCGCTCCCGGCTTCTTGATGTCGCCCGCCACTCCGGGAACCGACGCGATGAACCACTTCAGCAGCGGCGCGAGACGCAGCAGCGGCACGTCGTTGGCGATCGACGGGTTGACCACGATCACGCCCTTGACGCCAGGACCGTGCACCTCCGCCAGCCTTAACGCCATGCAGCCGCCCAGCGAGAGCCCGGCCACGAACACCTCCGCGCACCTGCCCTGCAGGTCCTCGAAGGCCTTCTCCAGCTCGGCGAACCAGTCCTCCCAGCGGGTGTGGCTCATCTCCTGCCAGGTGGTCCCGTGCCCGGGCAGCCGCGGCAGGGCCACGGTGAGGCCGTGCGCCGCCAGGTACTCGCCCCAGGGCCGCAACGACTGTGGTGTGCCGGTGAAGCCGTGACACAGCAGGACACCCACCTGTCCGGCCTCGTGGTGGTACGGCTCCGCGCCTGGCATGACCGGCATAACCGCTCCTCGCCGGGAAATCATCCCTGCACAATTTCGTCGGTAATTGATCCCCGATTTGCCCGATCGTCGCATGATATGGGGGAGTTGCGCGAGTGGTGGTGTAGGAGCTTGGCCACCGAGATGCGAAGATGATTACCGACTGTTCCGAGGGAGAGGTGGCCAGGTGTTCTATTGGGTGGTCAAGGCCATCTTGGCGCCGTTCCTGCATCTGATCTTCCGGCCGTGGGCCGAGGGCCTCGACAACGTGCCGCGTCAGGGGCCCGTCATCCTCGCGGGCAACCACCTGTCCTTCGCCGACCATTTCTTCGGCGCCCTCCACCTGCCGCGCAAGGTGATCTCGCTCGGCAAATCCGACTACTTCACCGGCCGCGGCGTCAAGGGCTTCTTCACCCGGCTGTTCTTCAGCGGCGTTGGCACCGTGCCGATCGACCGTTCGGGCGGCAAGGCCAGCGAGGCGGCGCTGCGCACCGGCAAGCGGATCCTCGCCGAGGGCAGCGTGCTCGGCATCTACCCCGAGGGCACCCGCTCGCCCGACGGCCGCCTCTACAAGGGCAAGACCGGCGTGGCCAGGCTGGCGCTGGAGTCGCGGGCCCCGGTCATCCCCTGGGCCATGGTCAACACCTTCGAGATGATGCCGCCGGGACGGCCGCTGCCCAAGCTCGGCATCAGGCCGGGCGTGCGCTTCGGCAAGCCGCTCGACTTCTCCCGCTACTACGGCATGGAGGACGACCGCCTGGTGCTTCGCGCGGTCACCGACGAGATCATGTACGCGCTGATGGAGCTGTCGGGCCAGGAGTACGTCGACAAGTACGCCGCCAGCGCCAAGGTCGAGATGGAGCGCGCCGCCAGGGCGGCACGCGCCTAACCCTCCTCGGCCACCAGGCGCCGCCCGCTGTCCTCGAACACCCGCCTGACCGTGGCGCGCAGCCACGCGTGCGCCGCGTCGGCGTCGTGGCGCGGATGCCAGGCCTGCGAGATCTCCATCGCGGGCAGCTCCAGCGGGATCTCGAACGTCACCAGGCCCAGCGCGGCCACCGCCGCGGGGGCCTGCCAGCTGCCCACCATGCCCACCAGGTCCGAGTCGCGCAGCACGATCAGCGACTGGGTGAAGGCGGGCACCGTGGCCACCACCCTGCGCCGCAGGCCCAGCTCGGCCAGCGCCCGGTCGATCGGCCCCGACGTGCGTCCCCTGCGCGAGACGAGAAGGTGGTCGGCCGCGGCGTAGCGCTCGGCCGTGACCGGCCCGTCGAGCAGCGGGTGCCCGGCGCGCACCAGGCCGACCGGGCGGTCGGTGGCCAGCGGTTCGACCCGCGTCTCGGGGGCGGGGTCGTGGATGACCGTCACCTCCAGGTCGGCCAGGCCGTCCCGCAGCGCCCTGGTGTCGGTATGGCCCTCCGGGACGAACCGCAGGGTGACGCCGGGCGCCTGCCGTACCGTGACGGCGAGCAGCGGGGCGGCGATCGCGGCGATGACCGCGTCGGAGGCCAGGATCGCGAAGTCACGAGTCAGCGTGGCCAGGTCGGGCGCGGCGGGGGAGGCGAACACCCGGCGGGCGGCCTCCACCAGCGAGCGCACCTCCGCCTGTACGGCCAGCGCGCGCGGCGTCGGCACCATGCCCCGTCCCGACCGCACCAGGACGGGATCGCCCATCGCCCGGCGGATGCGGCCCAGCGTGCGGCTCATCGCGGGCTCGGACAGGTGCAGGCGCAGCGCGGCGCCCGAGACGCTGCCCTCCTCGAGGAGCGCGTCGAGGGCGATGAGCAGGTCGAGCGATGGTTGCGTCTGACGCATGGACACCTTGCCAAAGATGCATTTGAAGTCAAGTCACCTCGATCCTACGGTGAGGTCTGTCTCCCCTTCCCCACCTGAATCGAGGGCTTTTCGGCATGCCCGAAAGATCACGGATCCTTGCCGTCATGGCGGCCTCCGTCACCCTGGCGGTCTCGCTGGTCGCCGCGGTCAACCTGGCGATCCCCACGCTGGCCGCCGGCCCGCTCCACCCCAGCCCGTCACAGCTGGTCTGGATCGTCGACGCCTACGTCATCGTCTTCGCCTGCCTGCTCATCCCCGCGGGCGCCGCGGGCGACCGCTACGGCCGCAAGGGCGTGCTGCTCACCGGCCTCGGCGTGTTCGCGCTCGGCAGCCTGGCCGCCGCGCTCGCCCCCACCACGGGCGTGCTCATCGCCGCCCGCGCGCTCAGCGGCGCCGGCGCGGCCCTCGTCATGCCCGCCTCGCTCTCGCTGACCGTGGGCGTCCACCCGCCCGAGGAACGCGGCAAGGCCATCGCCACCTGGACCGCCGCCACCGGCATCGCCGGCGTGCTCGGCAACCTGGGCGGCGGGCTGGTCATGCAGTACCTGCCGTGGCAGGCGCTGTTCCTCATCCCCGTCCCGATCGCCGGGCTGCTCGCCCTGCTCACCGCCAGGCTCGCGCCCCGGCTGCCCCGCCACCACGCCGACCTCGACCTGCCCGGCGCCGCGCTGCTGATCGCCGGATCCGTCGCGCTGCTGTTCGGCGTCATCGAAGGACCCTCGCACGGCTGGCTCAGCGCCCCCGTGCTCGGCGCCTTCGCCGTCGCCGCCGCGCTCCTCGCGGGATTCGTCGCCCACCAGTTCCGTACGGCGGGGCCGCTGCTCGACCCCCGCCTGTTCGCCAGGCCGGCACTGCGCGCGGGCACGCTCGGCGTCGCCGTGCTGTTCTTCGGGCTGTTCGCGCTGTTCTTCGTCAACGCCCGCTACCTACAGGACGTCATGGGCCTGTCGCCGCTGCTCACCGGCCTGGCGATCCTGCCCCTCACCATCCCGATGATCGTGCTGTCCCGGCTGTCGGCGCGCTTCGACCCGCGCGTCGCGGTGCCGTCCGGGCTCGCGCTGGTCGTGGCCGGGCTGGTGACGCTGTCGTTCGCGGGCGCCGGCACGCCGTACCTGGTCTACGCCGTCGGGCCCACGCTCATGGGCGCCGGCATGGGGCTCAGCCTGCCGCCGCTCTCGCACGCCGCCGTGGCCGCGCTGCCGCCCGAACGCGCCGGCCTCGGCTCCGGCCTGACCAGCGCCGCCAGGGAACTCGGCAGCGCCGTCGGCGTCGCCGTCATGGGCACCGCCCTGGCCACCCACGGCATGTCGGCGGGCTACCTCGTGATCGCGGCCGTCGTCCTCGCCGGGGCGCTGCTCACTCTGCGGTGGCTTCGCGCACCCGCCGCACGTGCTCAGGCGTCGTACGGCAGCAGCCCCCGATGAGAGCGGCGCCCAGCTCCTTCCACTCCCTGGCGGCCTCGCCGAACTCGGCCGGGTCGGCGGTCCCCAGCCAGCGCCGGTTGTCCGCGTCCCACGTCTCGCCCGAGTTCGGGTAGACGACGATCGTGAACCCGGCCAGCTGGCGGATCAGGCCCGGGATGTGGGCCGGCGAGGTGCAGTTCACGCCGACCGCCACCACCTGCGGGCTGTCGGCGAACAGGGCCGCGGCGAGCCTGATCGGGGTGCCGTCGTTGAGATGCTTGTCGTCGCGGCAGGAGAAGGCGAGCCAGGCCTTCGCCTCGGGCGTCTCCTTGAGGAGGCGGCCGATCGCCTTGGCCTCCGCGAACGACGGGATGGTCTCACAGGCCAGCAGGTCAGCGCCCGAACCCGCCAGGATCTCCCACCTCGGACGGTGCCAGGCGACCAGGCCGTCCTCGTCGAGGTCGTAGTCACCGGTGTACTCCGCGCCGTTGGCCAGGTACGCGCCGTAGGGGCCGACGCTCGCCGCGACCAGACCGCCGCCCGCCTCGTCTCTGGCCTGGACGGCGAGCTCGACGGACAGGGCGATCAGGTCGGCGGCCTCGCGCTCGGACATCCCCCGCTTGACGAAGCCGGGGACGGAGGCCTGGTAGCTGGCGGTCGTGGCCACCTGCGCGCCGGCGGCGAAGTAGTCGGCGTGGACGCGGCGGATCAGGGCGGGATCCTCCACCAACAGCCGGGCCGACCACAGGTCGTCGCTCAGGTCGGCACCCAGGGCTTCGAGGTGGGTGGCAAGACCGCCATCCAGGACAAGTGTGCTCACACCATCACCTTATGCGCTGCTGCCTGGGCGTTCTTCCCGTAGGACGGGCGCCTCCCGCGCTCGTTCGTCCGGATGTGGTCGGTGCGAGCCCACCCGTGGAGGCTCGCGCCCGCATGCGGCCCCGAGAAATTCCTGCCCCGGCGGCAGGAAGACTCCCGCCCTGCCCGCTCGCCATGGGGGTCGGCCGCCCCCCACTACCGCGTGCGTCTCCACTCGCTCCTCACGTGCGCCTCCGCCCGCTTCCCGTGTGCCTTCCCTCCCTTCCGTGACCGTCATCGGATGGCGCCTCGCTTGCCTGCGGTACTCGACGCAAGAGTGGGTGATGCACCCCGACCCCGTGGAGATGCCGGGCCTCCCGAACTCGCGACGGTGAGAACCCCCGCCCGCTCTGGCGCACGGTGGGCCCTCGCCCGGTCTGGCGGACGGTGGAGGCCCGAGCCGCCGTGCCGGTTACTCGGGCATGAGGACCCTGTCGATGACGTACACGGTCGCGTTGGTCGTGCGAACGTCGCCGCAGACCACCTTGGCGTCATTCACCCGATAGCTCTCTCCCGAGCCCGAGGTGGTCAGCCGGCCGCCCTCGAGAGTGGTGAGTGTGGCGTCGGCCAGGTCGGTGGGCGTCTGCTCACCCTTGACCACGTGATAGGCGAGGACCTTGGTGAGCATCTCCTTGTCGGCCAGTACGCGATCCCGCGTCTGTTTCGGGATCGCGGCGAAGGCGGCGTTCGTCGGCGCGAACAGGGTGATGTCCTTGGCGGAGTTGAGCGTGTCCACGAGCCCGGCCTTCGCCACGGCGGCGGTCAGCGTGGACAGCGCGGGGGTGGTGGACGCCGCCGTCGCCACGGGCTGCTCGGCCATCGCGCTGAAGCTGCCGGTGCCCGAGTCGGGTACGGCCGAGCACGCGGGACCGAACGGCTCCTCGGCCGCCCCGGACATGGCGGTGGCCATCGTGCTGACCGCCATGGTGGCGGCCAGGGTCAGGGCCGCCGGAAAAAGGAAGATGCGTGTCATGGTGCTTCCTTGTCTGGGATTGTGTCGTCAGCCCGGTATTCGGGCGTTCCGGTGGCCCGGAGGCGACAGGCGGCCCAAGAAACGGCAAAGCATGACAATTCCATTGAGCTGTCAAGAAAGGTCAAAGCGTGACGAGCCCGCCGTTCTGCGGGGCAAGCGTGCTGTATGGCTCGATGTCTGGTGACCGGGGCGAGCGGGTACATCGGCGGACGGCTCGTACCCGAACTGCTCGCCGCCGGGCACGACGTGCGCTGCATGGTGCGCTCGGCGGGACGGCTGCGCGACCTGCCCTGGGCAGGACGAACCGAGATCGTCGAGGCCGACGCGCGCGACCTCGGCCGGACCGCCGACGCCCTGCGCGGCATCGACGTCGCCTACTACCTCATCCACTCCATGAGCGGCGGCCGGGACTTCGCCGCCGCCGACCGGCAGGCGGCGCGCACGTTCGCCGCCGCGGCGCGGCGTGCCGGGGTCCGGCGGATCGTCTACCTCGGCGGCCTCACACCGGAGCCGGGCGAGGGCCGGGCCGTCTCGACGCACATGAGCTCCCGCGCCGAGGTCGGCGAGATCTTCCTGTCGTCCGGGGTGCCGACCGTGGTCCTCCGCGCCGCGGTGATCATCGGGTCCGGGTCGGCCTCCTTCGAGATGCTGCGGTACCTGACCGAGCGGCTGCCGGTGATGACGACGCCGCGCTGGGTGCGCAGCAGTACCCAGCCCATCGCCGTCCGGGACGTGCTGCGCTACCTCGTGGCGTGGGCGGCGATCGACGAGGAGGTCAACGGGGACTTCGACATCGGCGGGCCCGACGTGCTGACCTACGCCGAGATGATGAACCGCTACGCGGCCGTGGCCGGCCTGCCACCGCGACTGATCATCCCCGTGCCGCTGCTGACACCCAGGCTGTCGAGCCTGTGGGTTGGGCTCGTCACGCCGGTCCCCGCCTCGATCGCCCGCCCCCTGGTGGAGTCGCTGCGCACCCAGGCCGTGTGCCGCGAGCACGACATCGCCCGGTACGTCGGCGACCCGCCGGACGGCCTGATCCGCTTCGACCTGGCCGTCTCACTCGCGCTCCAGAAGATCAAGGAAGTCGACGTGGCGACCCGATGGTCCTCGGCGGCCGTACCGGGCGCGCCGAGCGACCCCCTGCCCACCGACCCGGACTGGGCGGGCGGCAGCCTCTACATCGACCAGCGCAGCGCGGTCGTCAGCGCCGCCCCCGAAGAGCTGTGGGGGGTCATCGAGGGCATCGGTGGCGAGAACGGCTGGTACTCCCTCCCCGTCGCATGGAAGATCCGCGGCGTCCTCGACCGGCTGGTCGGCGGGGTGGGCCTGCGCCGAGGCCGCCGCGACCCGCTGCGGCTCCGGGTCGGCGACTCCATCGACTTCTGGCGGGTCGAGGAGATCGAACACGGACACCTGCTACGGCTGCGCGCCGAGATGCGGTTGCCCGGACTGGCCTGGCTCGAGCTGAGCCAGCGCCTCGAGAACGGGCGCACCGTCTACTACCAGCGAGCCGTCTTCCATCCCCACGGTCTGCTCGGGCACCTCTACTGGTGGACGATCCTCCCCTTCCACGGGCTGATCTTCGGCCGGATGCCGAGGAACGTGGCGGCCGCGGCCCGTGACACCGCGCGCCGAGGACGGGGTGACGGGCCACGGGTGAGCCCCGGAGGGTGAGAGATGACGGCGGGACCCAGGGGCGGACACGCTGACGACAGGGCATTGCCCTCCGCCGCCGGGTCACTGGACTGCTGGATGGAGGCCGCGCGGCGGTGAATCCACGCGGCCATGGGCTGTCGGACCCTCCATCCTGTCTCCGAACGCCGGACCTGTCCTCAGCCTCCTCGTTTCCAGAACGGGCGGGACCGGCGGGTGGCGGAGTCGGTGGAGGACTCGCCCACCAGCAGGGTGAGGACCTCCACCGCGCGTGCCCACAGCGCGTCCGTGTCGGCGCCGGGGTGTTCGGCCGCTTCGAGTTCGGTGGCCAGTGCCGACAGCTCGGCATGACCGCCGAGATGGGCGGCGAGGGCGGCCAGCCTGCTGCCCAGGTCGGCCAGGTAGAGCCGGCGGTCGACGAGGACCGTCTTCAGCCGGTCGAGTTCGGCCACCAGTTGCGGTGTGACCAGGTCGAGTGACTGCCCGGCCGCCGGACGCGGCGGGGTGGCCTTCCCGCGGCCGAGCCTGGCGCTGAGCCCGCGGGACGGCCTGCCACGCGTGACGCGTGCCGCGTCCTCGCTCGCTTCGCGCGAGGGTCCCTCAGGCAACCAGCGCACCCCGCCGGACCCGCCGGGTCCACCGCGGTCGCCGCTTCCGCCGGGCAAACCGGAGACACCGGACCCTCCAGATCCAGCAGGCTCTCCAGCCCCGGGCTCTCCAGCTCCGCCGGGCCCTCCAGCTCCGCCGGGCCCTCCGGGTCCTCCGGATCCACCAAAGCTGCCGTGCTGTCCGGTGTCTGACGGTCCTGCTGGTGCTGCCGGTCCAGGCGCGGACTCCGCGACGTGGGCCGCGCCGAAATCGCCCGAGAAGCCGCCGGAGGCCGCAGCGCCGGGCTGGGGCAGGCCCCGGGTGACCGGCGAGCCGGTACGCCTGGGGGCGGCCGGCCTGGGGGCGGCCGGCCTGGGCGGGGTGACGGGAGCGGCGGCCGCCATCGCGATGAACATCATGCCGGACGCGGCGGGTGGCGCCATGGGTGACTCCCACCCGCTGGGCGGTTCGACGGGCTGGATCACGTGGTGTTCGGGGGCGCCGTCGGTGACCTGGCGGGTGTCGACGGCGACGTATGCGGTGAAGCGGCACAGCACGCCGTAGGTGAGGGAGGTCTCCACGATCCTGGACTCCAGGTCGTGCTCGCCCATGGCGTAGCGGTCCTCCAGGTCGCGCAGGTGCGCGCGGGCCCAGACGGCGCGGATGGCGGGATTGTCTACCACGGCGCCGGGAACGGTCTGCTCCCACGGCGCGCCGCCCGCGAGACCGTGGACGGTGACGGAGGAGCCGTCGCGGTAGCGTCCCGACACGGTCAGCGGGACGCCGGGGAAGATCGCGCCCAGGTGGGTGACGGTGCCGGTCTCGACGTCGAGGCCCTTCAACGACAGGTCGGTGACCAGCGGGGCGCCGATCCTGCGGTGGATGTGGTCCATGGCGGCGTCGAGGCGGTCCTCCGACTCGACCAGCTCACAGCGGCCGGCGCCGAGGCTGGCGAGCCTGCCGAGGAAGCCCGCGTTGACGGCCCTGTCGATGCCGACGACGTGCACGCGCATGGCCGACAGGGCGCCTCCCGTCTGCTCCAGGATCTGGTCCTCGTTGCCGACCTGGCCGTCGGTGACCAGCACGACGATCCGGTCGCGAGGCCCGTCCTCGACCGGCTCGCCCGGCACGGTGGCGGGCTCGCCGACGGGCCCGCCAGGCGGGGCAGCGACGCCGTCCTGGGCGAAATGCGTGCCGGCCGTCCAGGGCTGGGCGAGCAGGGTGATGGCCTGCCGGAGCGGGGCGAGCAGTTCGGTGCCGCCGCGTGCGTCGACCCTCGACAGGTGTTCGACCGCGCGGTAGCGGTTGCGGTCGGAGGCCGCCCGCAGCCCCTCGAACGCCGGCTCCACCACCGAGTCGAACGTCAGCACCGCGAACCTGTCGTCGCCGGTCAGCGTGTCGACGATGCGGGCGGCGGCGCGCCGGGCCGCCACCATCTTCCAGCCGGTCATGCTGCCCGAGCGGTCGAGCAGCAACACCACGTCGCGGGGGGTACGCCGCTCCTGGAGCGCGGGCGGCAGCACGGTCAGGTCGAAGGTGCCCTCGCCGTCGAGCAGCAGCGCCGTCGAGGCGTCGAAACCCAGGCGCAGGATGAAGTCGCGGTCGAGGCGCTCGCCGGGGCGTACCTCGACGGTCGTGCCCTCGCGCTGGACGACGTGCAGGCTCGAGGCCAGCTCGCGCAGTTCGAGGCCCGCCGGATCGACGTCGGCGCGCAGCGACAGCCGTACCGGATGGGGGAAGCCCGGCAGCAGCACGGGCGGGGTGACGCGGGAGGCGTCGGGAACGGCGTCGGTGTCGGGGGCCACGCCGCCGCCCGCGGGGGCGCCGTCGACGGGCGCGCCGGGGATGTAACGGGGCGCGACCACGAGGGGGAAGCGGAAGGTGGCTGCACCGTCCTCGTACGGCAGCGGCTGGCTCAGCGTGAGGCGCACGGTGACGCGCTCGCCCGGCAGGATGTTGCCCACCGTGATCGTGAAGACGTCGGGCCTGTCCTCCTCGGCGAGTGCGGCCCGCCTGCCCTCGCTGAGCGCCCTGTCGTAGTCGGCTCTTGCCTGGCCGCGCTCCTTGAGCACCCCCTCGATCACCCGGCCGTCGGCCTCCATCGTGAACGCGGTCACGGCCGCCCTGTCCGGCAGCGGGAAGACGTATGTGGCCTCCAACGTCACGTCGAACGGGTTGCGGAAGCCCTGGGCCACCTCCACGCCCGCGATCAGCCCGCTGATGCGCGCGACGACGTCGACGCTCTCCAGCGGGAGGTTGCCGCGCTCGGTCCGCAGCGCGCCCATGCCGGCCTCGGGGAGCGGCAGGCACTCTGTCGGGTCCAGCGAGATGATCTTCATGTCGCGCTCCCTTCGTGGAGGCGGCGCTCTTCGAGCACCGCGAGAAGCGGTCCGGCGGCGGCGAGGACTGCCTCGATGTCGGCTTCTGAGGGGGTACGGCCGGCGCCGTCGATGAGCAGCGTCACGCCCTCGGCCAGCCGTACGCCGTGGACGGGCCATGACCGCGGGCCGTGCTGGGGCCGGCGCGCCCAGAACCTCGGCCGTGCGCCTTCACCCGGCCACACGGTGTCGGGGCCGCCCGGAGCGCCGAGGAGCGGGGCCGGAGCCATCCAGGACCCTCCGTCGGGCGGCCAGGCGGATCCGGGTCCCGCGGCGGGGGCGGACGGCGACGGCGGGCTGGGGGACGACCCGCCGGGAACCGCCGGGGGCCATGACGGCGGCGCTGGGTCGGCGGTGAGAGACGCGTCGGGCCCGGCGCCGGCGGCAGGGACCTGGTCCCGGCGTGGAGCGAGGTCGTGGGTCGGTGCGGGGACCCGTGAAGGGTCGCGGGGTGGCGCCTGGTGTGGCGCAGGGCCGGGGGTGGCTTCGGGACGGAGCGCAGCGGTCGCGGGCGGTCGGGGGGCGTTCGGTGGAGCGGACGCCGAAGGAGGGGCATGAGGCTGCGGGGGAGTCGGCCCCGGTGCGGCGGGGGCGGCCTGGGCAGGCGCGGCCGGGACCGGCGGGGGAACGACTGTGCGCTCCTGGGTAGACGGCTCGGCGGGGACGGGCGGGGGGTGCGGGGGAGAGCTCTCGGTGGGCGGGGTGAGGTGGGCGGCCCGGGCGAGCATCGTGTCGGTGGCGCCCGCGAGAGCGACCTGGATCTCGGCGATGGACGATCCGTCGGCCTGCATCCGCTTGATCGCCACCAGTTGCAGCAGGTGCCGCCGCCCGTAGAGGGCCACCCTGCCGCGCCTGGTGAGCGGCGGGTCGAGGAGCCCGATCGTGGCATACCACCGGATCAGCCGCTCGCTCGGCACCTCGCGCACCCGGCCGTTGACCTGCTGGCCCGAGGCGCGCAGGTGCTCGGCGGCGCGCTCCGCCAGCTCGCTGATCGTCCAGGTCTCGCTCATGATGCAACAATGACACTGTCATCGTTGCAGTGTCAAGATGGGGAAGATTCGGCTGGTGGCCGGGGTTGTTACGGGGGAGACCAGATTGTCGAGCGACGAGAGGAAACCTCATGGCTACGATCACCGGACCGCTGTCGGGCGACGCGCGCAAGGTTGTCGCGGAGGCACTGCAGGGGGCGCTGGTCGACCTGATCGATCTGTCTCTGGTGGGCAAGCAGGCCCACTGGAACGTGATCGGTCCCCACTTCCGTCCGCTGCACCTGCAGCTGGACGAGCTGGTGACGGTCGCGCGTGAGCACGCCGACACCGTCGCGGAGCGAGCCGTCGCGCTGGGGATCAACCCCGACGGGCGCTCGGCCACGATCGCGGCGTCGACGAAGCTGCCGCAGCCGGAACACGGCTGGATCGAGGACGGCAAGGTCGTCGCGACCTTCACCGACATCCTCGAAGGCGTCATCCGGCGGATGCGGGAGCGGGTCGCCGCCACCGACGAGCCGGACCCCGTGACGCAGGACCTGCTGATCGCCGTCACGCAGGACGTCGAGAAGCAGCACTGGATGTTCCAGGCCCAGCGCTGACGTCACGGCCCTACGCCGGACACGGCACCCGAACGGCACGCGCACGGCCCTGCGCCGCGCCGGGCGACGGCCCCGGGCGGAGGCCGCAGGAAGGGCGGAGGGCTACAGGAAGAAGGCGGCCAGCGTGGCGATCGGGGGGCGGGTGGCCAGCAGCAGGCGCAGCCCCTCCTCCGTCCCGTGGGTGGCCACCTCGGCCTCCACCAGCGCCCGCAGCCACGCGTCGCCGTCGCCCCGCAGCGCCGCACCTTCCAGCCGGTCGAGCACGGTCGCGCCCGGGTGCGCCTCCCTGGTCAGCGCCGACAGCAGGTGCGGCCACCCCACCGTGAGGGCGGCCAGCTTGGCCACCGCCGCGTCGGGCGTGCGGGGCGCCCCGGCCAGCTGCCGCCGGTAGCTGACGAACGAGTAGAAGCGGAACACGTTGAGGTACCGCTTCACCTCGCGCGGGTTGCGCAGGTCGAGCCACGGGAGGGTGCCCCCGATGGCGTGGAAGGCGTTCTCGTCGCTGTAGAGGTCGCCGAAGACGCGATCGGCGGCCCGCCGTACCTCTTCGGGGCGGGCGCCGAGGGCGTGCTGCGCGTGGCGGACGCTGTGCTCCAGCGTCGCCGACGTGGGCGACAGACGCCTGATGGCGGCCTCCACCTTGTCGATCTCCTCCTCCCGTACGGGTTCGGCGGACGGCGGCGCGTCGTCGGCCTGCAGGCCGAGCAGGCCGCGCAGGTAGTGGGGCAGGCGGTCCTCGTCGAGCTGCGGCACGCTCAGCGGCAGCTGCACGATCTTCTCCAGGAACCGCCAGCCGACGCCTTCGGGCAGCCGCAGCCCCCGGTAGGCGTTCTCGACGTGCGCGGCCACCACGTCGGGCTCCATCGCCAGTACGAAGACGCAGTTGGGGAACTCGCCCGCCAGGAACAGGTTGATCGCCTCGATGACGTGCGCGACCGTGCCGGCGGAGCAGCGGTCGAGGTCGTCGACGAACACCACCAGCGGGCGTTCGGGGGTGGCCACCAGGTCCAGCACGTTGCGCATGTCGGTCTGCACCAGGTGCAGGAAGCCTGCCTTGCCGCGGTAGCCGTGCTCGCCGGCGAGACCGAGCGGGTCGGCCGGGCGCATCAGGTCGCTGAAGCTGCCGCTCGCCGCCTCGCCGAAGAACCTGGCCATCCGCAGCGTCCCGGTGATCATCGAGGCCAGGGCGCCCGACGAGCCGATCGCGGCGGCCGCGCCCTTCAGCCACGGCAGCAGCTGTTCGGCCGCCAGCGCCGCGCCGGACAGCAGCAGCGTGCCGGCCAGCGCGATCCCGACGGGCGCGAGCCTGGTGAGGGCCAGCCGGTAGGCCTGGCGGCGGACGGACTCCCTGTCGACCCGGGTGAGGTTCAGCTCCAGCCAGAAGCGTTCCCGCTCGGCGGGCGGCAGGCGCCGGGTGACCTGCGTGATGATCTCGTGGGCGAGACCGGCCCACACCTGCTCGCCGTCCTGGTACATCCACGGGTTGAACCAGACCGTCGGCCGCCAGTCGCCCCCGGCCTCCGGTACGGCCCGGCCGGCGCGCGGGGCGACCGCCCGCCGTACCCGATCGAGGATCTCGGCGTTGGTCACCTGGCCGCGCTCGCGGCGCGGCACGCGCAGCCCGACCGGGTTCTCGCCGCTGGCTCCCGGGTCGAGAAGTTCCTGCACCATCCGCATGAGTGAGGTCTTGCCGACGCCCCACGGCCCTTTCACGCCGATCGTCAGCGGCGGCTGGGTGTCGGAGTGGCGGATGAAGGCGGCCATCGCCTCGGCGTAGACGCGGTGCCCGAGCCGGTCGTCGAGCGTCCACCGGTCCGGGGTCAGGCGGGCTCTCGGCCGTACGGCGGTGCGGCCCGCGCGCAGCCGCCGCAGGTTCCACGCCAGCCGGTCGGCCTCCTCGAGCGTCAGCAGCGATCCGCCGAACTCGCGTACCGCCTGGTGCGGAACCGGGGCCAGGCCCCAGCGGACCAGCTCGTCCAGGCCTTCGCGGGCGTCCAGCAGGGCGGCGTGGTCGGCCGTCAGCTGCTCGGCGGGCCCGAGCAGCGAAGCCACGGGCAGCAGCCGCCGTGCGGCCTCGCTCAGGTGCAGGTCGTGGACGCGGGCGACGATCTCGGCCGCCGATTCGGGCACCTCCCGCTCGCCCACCGCTCTCAGCATGGCCGCCGTGTGCGCCAGCGCCACTTCTCCCGGGGTACGGCCCGCGCTGACGGTCACGTCCTCGATGTCGCCGTGGCCGAACATGATCGCGCGCAGGTCGGAGCCGCGTTCCTCGTAGGCTTGCTGCGCCATGCCGTACAGGTCGGCGACCGTGACCGCGTCGCGCCGGGACAGCAGGCCGTCGGCCAGCAGCCCAGTGAGGGAGGGGGCGGGGCCGGGCCGCTCGGTGCCGCGGCCGAGCGCGGCCGTCAGGGCGGCGGCGGCCACGGGCGGGTCGCCCGGCACGTTGAGCCGCGCGTGGCCGGGCTGCTCGGGGCCGGTGTGCAGCACCCAGCCGAAGTCGACCACCAGCAGGAGCGCCGCCGCGCAGGAGTCGCCGAGCCGCCGCGAGAACTCGGCGATCAGTCCCGTGAACGCGCTCGGCACCCACGCCGATCCGGCGGGCCAGCGGACCAGCAGCAGCTCGCCGGGCTCTGCCGACTGGAGGAAGGCCGCCAGGTCGGGGAAGGGGGTTTCAGGGCCGCAGGTGCGCACGCCGAACGCGCACTGCCGGAGGGCGTGCGCGAACCTGCGGGAGGGCTCACCGTCCAGGAAGACCAGGGCCCTGCGGGCCTTGATCCGGGGTGCCGGCCGCATGGGTGTCATGTCCAGGATGCTGGGACCCAGGATCGGCGGTGGCGCAGGGTTTGCGCAGAGTTTGACCGCGCGATCCCTTTCCATTCATGTCATTCCGATCGACTGGGCACGGGCTTGGGCCTAGCGTGGCAACCGACAGGGAGGGCCCCACATGTTGCGCAGAACTCTGCTCCGCACGGGCGCCGTCGTCGTCGGCTCCCTGTGGCTCGGCTCGCCGGAGGCCCACGCCGCCGCCGGCCCCTACGGGCCGCTCGGCAAGCCCAACGCCGACGGGCTGGCGCTCCCCAAGGGCTTCACGGGCCGGGTGGTGGCCCGTTCGGGGCGCAAGGTGGCGGGCCTGAGGTGGCACGCCGCCCCGGACGGCGGTGCCTGCTTCCCCGACGGCGACGGCTGGATCTACGTGTCCAACTCCGAGATCCCGCTGCTCGGCGGCGCGTCGGCGCTGCGGTTCGGGCCTGACGGCGCCGTCCGCGACGCCTACCGCATCCTGTCGGGCACCGACCTCAACTGCGCCGGCGGCGCCACCCCGTGGAACACCTGGCTGTCGTGCGAGGAGATCACCAGGGGCCGCGTCTTCGAGTGCGACCCGTACGGCTCCCGCGCCGCCCGCCCCCGCCTGGCCATGGGCCGCTTCAAGCACGAGGCCGCCGCCTGCGACCCCGACCGGCATGTCGTCTACCTGACCGAGGACGAGCCGGACGGGTGCTTCTACCGGTTCAGGCCGCGCGACTGGGGCGATCTGACGGAGGGCACGCTGGAGGTGCTGACCACGTCGGGCGCCTGGCGGCGTGTCCCCTCGCCGGCCGCGCTCACCAGGGCCACCCGCCACCAGGTCGACGACGCCAGGCACTTCGACGGCGGTGAGGGCTGCCACTACATGGGCGGCGTCTGCTACTTCACCACCAAGGGCGACGGCAAGGTGTGGGCCTACGACGCCGTCAAGGGCAGCCTGGAGCCGCTGTCGAGGGTGCGGGGCGCCGACAACGTCACCGGCACGGAGGCGGGCGAGCTGTTCGTCGCCGAGGACGGCGGCAACATGGAGATCAGCCTGGTCGGCCGCTCGGGAGAGGTCTCCCCGTTCCTGCGGCTGTCGGGCCACGACCGGTCGGAGCTGACCGGGCCCGCCTTCTCCCCCGACGGCAGGCGGCTCTACTTCTCCTCGCAGCGGGGCAGGAAGGGCGACGCGGGCGGCCTCGACGGCCACACCTTCGAGGTGACGGGGCCCTTCGCTCAGGCGTTGCTCAAGTAGCCGGTCAGCGCCGCCTTCAGCTCCTCGGTCAGCGCGGGCGAGTGGTGCGGGACCACGGCCTTGACCATGGAGACCGCCATCGTGCCCATCAGCAGGGCCCGGTCGGGGTCGAGGCCGGGGGAGCGGCGCAGGAGCAGCGCGGCGACCTGCTCGGCGATCGCCGCGTGCAACCGTTGCGAGGCGGCCGCCAGCCGGTCGCCCGTGGCCGAGCCGTACAGCAGGGCCCAGTAGGCGGGCGAGCGGCTCTTGAAGGCCACGCTCTCGTCGACGAACGCCGCCACCAGGGCCTTCAGCGGCACTTCAGGGGTGACGGCGGCCAGCCGCTCGGCCCAGTACTCGCCGCGCTCGACGGTGTAGCGGGCCACCAGGCCGTCGAGGATCTCGTCCTTGTTGCGGAAGA
>NZ_JBEXMT010000036.1:0-99947 GCF_040610675.1 Nonomuraea sp. NPDC003804 | reverse complement strand
CCCGCCTCCGAGACGACCGCGTGCCCGCCGAACTGGTTGCGCAGCGCCGCGACCATCTTCATGGCCGGCGAGTCGTCCTGCCGCGAGGCGAACCGCGCGTACAGCGCGGCCGTGATCACCGGCAGCGGGACCGCGTGGTCGACCGCCGCCTGGACGGTCCACCGGCCCTCGCCCGAGTCCTGTGCATAACCCTTGAGCTTGTCGAGGTGCTCGTCGGAGTCGAGCGCCCGCACCAACAGGTCGAGCAGCCACGACCTGATCACCGTGCCGGTGCGCCAGCTGGCGAAGCTGCCGCGGACGTCCTTGACGATGTCGGAGGCCTCGAGCAGCTCCCAGCCCTCGGCGTAGGCCTGCATCATGCCGTACTCGATGCCGTTGTGGACCATCTTCGCGAAGTGTCCCGCGCCGACCTCGCCGGCGTGGACGAAGCCGTTCTCGCCCTCGGGCTTGAGCGTCTCGAAGACGGGCATCAGCCGCTGGACGTCGGCCTCGGCGCCGCCGCACATGAGCGCGTAGCCGTTCTCCAGGCCCCACACGCCGCCGCTGACGCCGCAGTCGACGAAACCGATGCCGTGGGTCTTGAGCTCCTCGGCGTGGCGCTGGTCGTCCACATAGTGCGAGTTGCCGCCGTCGACCACGAGGTCGCCCGGCTCGAGCAGCTCGCCGAGCACGTTGATCGTCTGCTGGGTGGGACCGCCCGCCGGGACCATGACCCACACCGCGCGGGGCGTCTGGAGGCGTTCGACGAGCTCCTTGAGGCTGGCGACGTCGCTGACCTCGGGATCGCGATCGTAGCCGACCACCTCATGGCCGCCGCGGCGCAGCCGCTCGGCCATGTTGCCGCCCATCTTCCCGAGCCCGACCATGCCGATCTGCATGTTGATAACCCCCTTGTCAGGCTTCCATCATCTCTGATGGCCTGGTCAGCTGGACAAGCGGATGGGCATGATCAGGTAACGGTAGTCAGGCGTGCCACCGTCGTCCACAGGCTTGCCGCCAGTGAGGATAGCGGGCTTGGTCGAGGTGGTCATCTGCAGCCTGGCCACATCGGAGTCGATCGCGCCGAGACCCTCCAGCAGGAACTGGTGGTTGAAGGCGATGTTCATCTCCTCGCCCTCGTAGTCCACCGGAAGCACCTCGACGGCCTGCGCCTCGTCGCCGCTGCCCGCCTCCAGGACGACCTCGCCGCCGCGGAAGGCCAGCCGTACCGGGGTGTTGCGCTCGGCGACCAGCGCCACACGCTTGACGGCCTCGACGAACGGGCCTGTGGACAGGTCCGCCTTGGCGGAGAACTCGGTCGGCAGCAGCGAGCGGTACTTGGGGAACTCGGGGTCCAGCAGCCGCGTGGTGGTGCGCCGGCCCGCGCTGGAGAAGCCGATCATCCCCTCGCCCGTCCCGCCCACGGAGCTGAGCGCGATCTCGACCTCGGCGCCGGTCGATCCCAGTGCCTTGGCGGTGTCGGCCAGCGTCTTGCCGGGGATCATGGCGATCGCCGAGAAGTCGGGCTGTCCCGGCTGCCACTTCAGCTCCCGTACGGCCAGGCGGTACCTGTCGGTGGCCGCGAGGGTCACGGTGTCGCCCTCGATCTCCATCCGCACACCGGTGAGCATCGGCAGCGTGTCGTCCCTGCCGGCGGCGACGGCGACCTGGCTGACGGCGGAGGCGAACACGTCGCTGCCCACCCGGCCGGCCGCGGGCGGCATCGTGGGAAGGGACGGGTAGTCCTCCACAGGCATGGTCAGCAGGGTGAATCGAGCGCTGCCGCACGTGACGACCGCCTTGGCGCCGTCCACCACGAAATCCACAGGCTGTGCGGGAAGCGCGCGGGTGATCTCGGCGAGCAGCTTGCCGGAGACGAGCACCACGCCCGCCTCACCGGTCTGCGGCTCGAGCGTCACCTCGGCCGAGACCTCGTAGTCGAAGCCCGACAGCTTCAGCTGGCCCGCGTCGGTGACTTCCATGCGCATGCCTGCCAGGACGGGCACGGACGGGCGCGCAGGCAGGCTGCGTGCCGTCCATGCGACCGCCTCAGCGAGCACGTCGCGCTCGATCCGGAACATCACGGGGATCACCCTCCTGGTTGGTCGTCGCTGGTTGTCAAGTCTTCACTCTCCCGCACATGAGCTCGGGAGAACCCCTCTATGGGTCTTTGAATTTCTTCGTTAGAGATAAGTGGAGTCATCTTCATAGGGGCTGTGGATGTTGTGGATAACCAGCGTTTCCGCAGCTCATCCCGTCGATGTTCATCCACTGCCCCTGTGGGCGAAGCCTGGGGAGAACTTCGCCGCCTGGGGATGACGGATCGTTGCCCACAGGCCGTCCCCAGATCTGGGGGTCTTCATCCACCGGTTATCCACTGGGTTTCAACAGGTTATCCACGGGGTAGAAGGGGTCACCTGGAGCTCCCGTTTCCGATGTTCACAGGGCGTCCACAGGTTGTCCACGAGCTGTCCCCAGGTTGTCCCCAACATGTCCCCAGCCTTATCCCCAGGCTCTATGGGCGGCGTTCGCGCTTTTTGATCTTCATCTGGCCCCGGAAAGGCCGTCTGAGCTGGTCCACAGAGTTATCCACAGGCTGTGCACAATCAGGCCTTGGATGTCTGCTTGATACGCATTGTCAGCTCGTTGACCTGGTTGTACATCGACCTGCGCTCGGCGATGAGGGAGCGTATCTTCCGTTCGGCGTGCATCACCGTGGTGTGGTCACGGCCGCCGAACTGCTGCCCGATCTTCGGCAACGACAGGTCGGTCAGCTCTCTGGCCAGGTACATCGCGATCTGGCGGGCGCTCACCAGCGCCCTGCTGCGCGAGCTTCCACACAGGTCGTCGATCGAGATGCCGAAGTACTCGGCCGTCTTGGCCATGATCGTGGCGATCGTGATCTCGGAGCTCGCATCGGTGGTGATGAGGTCTTTCAGCACCACCTCGGCAAGCTGGAGATCCACACCCTGCCGGTTGAGGCTGGCGAACGCCGTGACCCTGATCAGCGCGCCCTCGAGCTCGCGGATGTTGGTGGAGATCCGGCTGGCGATGTACTCCAGCACCTCGGGCGGCGCGGCCAGGCCCTCCTGGATGGCCTTCTTCCGCAGGATCGCGATGCGGGTCTCCAGCTCGGGCGGCTGGACGTCGGTGATCAGGCCCCACTCGAACCTGTTACGCAGCCGGTCCTCCAGGGTGATCAGCTGCTTGGGCGCCCGGTCGCTGGAGATGACGATCTGCTTGTTGGCGTTGTGGAGGGTGTTGAAGGTGTGGAAGAACTCCTCCTGCGTCTGCTCCTTGCCCTCCAGGAACTGGATGTCGTCCACAAGCAGGATGTCGATCGCGCGGTAGCGGCTGCGGAACCCGTCGGCCTTGTGGTCGCGGATGCTGTTGATGAAGTCGTTGGTGAACTCCTCCGAGCTCACGTACCGCACCCTGGCGCCGTCGTACAGGGACTGCGCGTAGTGGCCGATGGCGTGCAGCAGGTGGGTTTTCCCCAGGCCCGAGTCGCCGTAGATGAACAGCGGGTTGTAGGCCTTGGCGGGCGCCTCGGCCACCGCGACGGCGGCCGCGTGCGCGAACCGGTTGCTGGCGCCGATGACGAACGTCTCGAACGTGTACTTCTGGTTGAGCCTGGCCGGCTCGCTCGGCTTGGTGCTCTTGGCCTCCCACCGGTTCTGTGGAGGCTCGGGCTGCGCCTGTGGATATTCGGTGGATATCTGCGACGGCTCCGACGGCGGAGCGAAGAAGAGAGAGGGCTCCGGCGCCTGGTAGGCGGGCTGTGCATAACCCGGCACAGGCTCCGGCGCCTGGGGATAACTCGGCGCCACGGGCTGGGGATGAGGCTCGGCGACCGGCTGGTCCGGGGTGGTGGTGTCGATCATCACGGCCACGCGCACCGGCCTGCCGAGCTCGTGGGACAGCGCGTGGCTCACCGGCGTGCGCAGCTTGCCCTCGATCAGGTCCTTGAGGAACTCGTTGGGGACGCCGAGCACGATCGTGTCGCCCGCCATGGCGATCGGCCTGACCATCGCCAGCCAGGTGCGCTGCTGGATCGGCAGGTTGTCGTTGAGGAAGTTGGCCAGCGCGTGGGCCCATACCGTCCCGAGGTCGTCCTCGTTCATGGTGTGGCTTCCCCTCCGTCGTTTTCCACAGATCGCAGCCGCCATGATCGCGGATTGCGTGTTCTATCCACAGGTGTGTCTCGAGCGATCTCCGCAGACGATCCACACGTGATCCACAGGAGATCCACAGGCTGTGCACAGAGTGATCCCACCATTACGGCCGGGCTCGGGGAGTTGTGCACACCTGTGTTCAAGTCGTTGTCCACAGCCTAGTGGCACCTGAGTGCACAGACTGTGGACGTGCTATCCACGGTGGAAAACTTGCCTGTGGAAACGTGGAAAACCCCGCCGGTTTGACCTCGGCCCCGCCTGACCCGTAACGTACGACGGTCGGCTTGTCACGTGACGGCTCTTTTGCATGCCCTCGCGAGCTCGGCAGGCCAGCCATGTGTGTCACGCGCTCTCGCTTGCAGGTGGGGGCGCACTTTCAAGCCTGGAGCCCACTCGTGAGCAAGCGTACTTTCCAGCCGAACAACCGTCGCCGCGCGAAGACCCACGGCTTCCGGCTGCGTATGCGCACCCGGGCCGGCCGCGCGATCCTCGCCGCTCGTCGCCGCAAGGGCCGCGAGAAGCTGTCGGCCTGACGGTCGTCCTGTCTCAGCTTGGTCGCCCGCCGGCGCTGCTTGTCGGCGGGCGATAGGCGTCTGACGTGTTGTCGCGAGAGTCCCGCATGCGGCGGGGTGAAGACTTCTCCACCGCGGTCAAGCGCGGTGCCCGCGCCGGCCGTCCCACCCTCGTCCTGCATCTGAAACTGACCGAGGAAGACCGGCCACCGATGGTCGGCTTCGTGGTCAGCAAGGCCGTGGGCGGTGCTGTCGTGCGCAACAAGGTCAAGCGGCGGCTCCGACACCTGGTGCGGGACCGTATAGTGCGGCTGCCGCGAGGTAGCCTGCTTGTGGTACGCGCTAATCCACCTGCCGCGTCCGCGCGACACGAGCGCCTTGCCGCTGACCTCGATGCCGCGCTGGATCGTTTGTCAAGGCGAGAACAACAACGATGACGGAGCAGACGCAAGGGGCGCCGAGCCTACCGGCTCGGATCCTCATCGCCCCCATCCGGTTCTATCGGGCGTTCATCAGCCCGATGCTGGGTCCGCGTTGCCGTTTCTACCCCTCATGCAGTGCTTATGGGCTTGAGGCGATAGCCGTACATGGTGCTTTGCGCGGCATATGGCTGACTGTCCGGCGAATCGGGCGTTGCCACCCATTCCACCCCGGAGGTTTTGACCCGGTGCCCCCACGCCCGGTTCCGTCCGACGAAACGCAAGGGAGCTAGCTCGGTGGAGCTGTCCTGGCTTAACTGGCTCTACACAGCCATCGCCCAAATCCTGACCTGGATCCACCAGGCCTACAGCACCGTTCTCGACCCGGACAGCGGGCTGACCTGGTCGCTGACCCTCATCACGATCACGGTCCTCATGCGGCTGGCGATCTTCCCGCTCTTCCTCAAGCAGATGCGTTCTTCGCGCAAGATGCAGGAACTCGCGCCCAAGGTGCAGGAGATCCGCAAGCGCTACAAGAACGACAAGCAGCGCATGAACGAAGAGGTCATGAACCTCTACCGGGGCGCCGGCGCCAACCCCCTCGGCGGCTGCCTCCCCGTTGTCGCGCAGTTCCCCATCTTCATCTCGATGTTCACCGTGCTGAACGCGATGGCGCACGGCGAGGTCAAGTTCGGGATGACCAAGGAGTTCGTCGACAGCGCCCGAGCCGCGCACATCTTCGGCGCGCCCCTGCCGGCCAACTTCTGGATGAGCGCCGAGCAGATCGAGTCCTTCAACGCCGGCGTGCTGCAGACCAAGATCGTGCTGGCGATCTTCGTGGCGATCAGCTCTCTCACGACCTTCCTCACCGTCAGGCAGTCCGTCACCCGCTCCATGCAGCAGATGCCGGACAACCCGATGGCGCAGCAGCAGAAGATCCTGATGTACGTCTCTCCGCTGTTCGCCTTCTTCAGCCTCAACTTCCCGCTGGGCCTGATCTTCTACTGGGTCACCACCAACCTGTGGACGCTCGGCCAGCAGCACTGGTTCTACTCCCGGCACCCCATGCCGGAGTACGACGCCAAGGGCAACGTGATCCCCGTCAAGCCCAAGCCGAGCCTGCTGTCCAAGGTGCGAAAGAGCCCGGCCGTCGCCGAGGAGGAGGCCCCGCCCGCGCCGACGGAGCCTAAGATCGTTCGGCGGCAGCCGGCCAAGCAGACCCGCAGCAAGCGCACGGGCAGCAAGAAGTCTTGATCCTCACCCACCAGCACGAAAGAGAGGCCTGACGTGACCGAGGCCGAGCAGGAGAAGGCTCCCGATCTTGCGGCGCTTGAGCAGGAAGGCGAGATCGCGGCCGACTACGTCGAGGGGCTGCTCGACATCGCCGACATCGACGGCGACATCGACATGGACGTCGAGGGCGACCGCGCGCTGGTCTCCGTCGTCGGCGTGAAGGGCACCGACCTCGTCGGCCCCGGCGGCGAGATCCTCGAGGCGCTCCAGGAGCTGACCAGGCTGGCCGTCCACCGGCAGACGGGGGAGCGGTCGCGCCTCATGCTCGACGTCGCCGGCTACCGCGAGAAGCGCAGGGCCGAGCTGAGCAAGCTCGGCACCGAGGTCGCCGAGACCGTCAAGCGCAACGGCGAACCGAAGTCCCTGCACCCGATGACCCCCTTCGAGCGCAAGATCGTGCACGACGCGGTGGCGGCCGCCGGGCTGCGCAGCGAGTCCGAGGGCGAGGAGCCCAACCGTTTCGTCGTGGTCCTGCCCGCCTGACCCTCCACCGGGTACGGCAGGCACCAACGCCAGGCCGTCGGCTCCTTCGGGGCTGGCGGCCTTTCGTTTGAGATCACACCGTTCTGGCTCCCGGCTTCCGCGCCTCGACCGGAGCGACGGCGGAGACGGCTAGTCTTCGTCCTTACCGGCGCTC
Organism: Nonomuraea sp. NPDC003804; assembly: GCF_040610675.1. Lineage (NCBI taxonomy): Bacteria > Bacillati > Actinomycetota > Actinomycetes > Streptosporangiales > Streptosporangiaceae > Nonomuraea > Nonomuraea sp. NPDC003804. The sequence goes on along the minus strand of NZ_JBEXMT010000036.1, from coordinate 92,932 downwards.
CGCCGTACCACCCCAAGAACACGCACCTTCAGGAAAGGCCACCGGATCAGTGAGCGACGAGCTGACGGCTCCCCCGCAGATAGCGCGCGAGGTGTTCACCGGCGACGCCTGGGACAGAGCGCGGCAGTTCGCTGAGCTGCTCGCCGGTCCAGGCGTCGTGCGCGGGCTGCTCGGCCCGCGCGAGGTGCCCAGGATCTGGGACCGGCACCTGCTCAACTGCGCGGTGGTCGCCGAGGCCGTCCCCCAGGACGTCCGCCTGGTCGACATCGGCTCGGGCGCCGGGCTGCCCGGCCTGGTCCTGGCGATCGTACGGCAGGACCTGTCGGTCACGCTGCTGGAGCCGCTGCTGCGCCGTACCGTCTTCCTCGAGGAGTGCGTCGACACGCTCAAGCTCGACAACGTCGAGGTGCTGCGCGGGCGAGCCGAGGAACTGGCGGGCAAGCGGGTGTTCGACGTCGCCTGCGCCCGTGCTGTCGCGCCGCTCGACCGGCTGCTCAAGTGGTCGATGCCGCTCCTGCGCGAAGGCGGCGAGCTGATCGCGATGAAGGGGGAGCGGGCCGCGGAGGAACTCGCCGAGGCCGAACCCCAATTGCGGGCCAGCGGGGCACAGACGGCTGAGCTGATCACGGTCGGGCACGGTAAGGTCGAGCCGCCTGCAACTTTGGTCCGCGTGGTCGCGGGTCGCGCGCCAGAGCCAGGTCGGCGCCGACGAAAGAGGTGACGGTTGTGCCGGGCACGTCCAGTGGACTCGGTTGGCCGGGTGAACCCGGTCCCGAGAGCCTCGAGGGTGTCGGCTGGCCGGATTTGGGCGTGTCGCGGCACCGGATGACGGGCAGGACCCGGCCGCTGGTTGAAAGGATGGCCATCGTGACCCAGACCCCCCTTAACCCCGGCGATTCGCCGCTGGTACGAGAGGCACTCAGCTCCGTGGTTTCACGTGAAACATCTGCGACTCAGACAGCGGACACCGTAACGCCGGGTGACGACTCCTGGCCGCGCCCGTCCAAGACTCGCATCATCGCCGTTGCCAACCAGAAGGGCGGTGTCGGCAAGACCACGACGTCGGTGAACCTCGCTGCCGCCCTGTCGATGAACGGCGAGCGCGTCCTGGTCGTCGACCTCGACCCCCAGGGCAACGCGTCGACCGCCCTTGCCACCGAGCACCGCGGTGATGTCCCCGATGTGTACCAGGTGCTCGTCGATGACCTCCCGATGGCCGACATCGTCAAGGCCGTGCCCGACATGCCCGGTCTGTACTGCGCGCCCGCGACCATCGACCTGGCGGGAGCCGAGATCGAGCTGGTCTCCCTCGTGGCCCGCGAGGCCCGGCTGCGGCGGGCGCTGACCGCCTTTGACGCGGTGGAACTCGACTACATCATCATCGACTGCCCGCCGTCGCTCGGACTGCTGACCGTGAACGCGCTCGTGGCGGCCGACGAGGTGCTCATCCCGATCCAGTGCGAGTACTACGCCCTCGAAGGACTCGGCCAGCTGCTCAGGAACGTCGACCTGATCAAGGCGCACCTCAACCCGACGCTGAGCCTGTCGACGATCGTGCTGACGATGTACGACGGGCGGACGCGCCTGGCCTCCCAGGTGGCCGAGGAGGTGCGGGCACACTTCGGGGACACGGTGCTGAACACGGTGATCCCGCGGAGCGTGCGACTGTCCGAGGCGCCCAGCTACGGGCAGTCCGTGATGACGTACGACCCGGGGTCCAGCGGGGCGATGGCGTACATGGACGCGGCTCGGGAGATCGCTTACCGCGCGGTGAGCGTCTGACGGGCCACGCGGACAGGGGAGTCCTTCAGCATGAGGGCTCTCCTCGCCGCCGGCCGTACTGGTTGGCGCGCTCTGCTCCTGGCCTGCACGGCTCGACAGCCGCGCTCCGCGCCTACCTGGGGCGCTGCCGCGGCCGTACACTTCGCGCGCTTCACATCGGGTAGCGCACTTCCCGCGCGTTCCATGCGCGCGCCGTACACAGCCCCTGCCTACGACGGACCTGCACCCGCATCCGTGTCAGGCGCCCTTCCACGCTTGCCGGTGCCCCGCATCGGTCCCATTTCCACGTCGCCCGGCCCCCGGACCCGCCTCCATGGCCTCAGGCTCGGCACGCCCAGGCCCCGCCCGCCCGGTCCCCACTTCCGCGCCCGTCCAGCGCCCGTCCGGCCGCGCCAGACGCCGCTTCCACGCTCCGCCGAGCCAGGGCACCCCTTCTACGCCGTCCGGCCGCGCCAGGTACCGCTTCCACGCTTGCCGGTGCCCGCATCCGTCCCGTTTCCACGCCGCCCGGCCCCGGACCCGCCTCCATGGCCTCAGGCTCGGCACGCATAGGCCCCGCCCGCCCGGTTCCCGCTTCCGCGCCCGTCCAGCGCCCGTCCGGCCGCGCCAGACGCCGCTTCCACGCGTGCCGGTGCCCGCATCGGTCCCGTTTCCACGCCGCCCGCGCTAGAGACCCGGTTCCGCGCCTCCCGTGCGGTCCGGGCCAGACGCCGCTTCCGCGCCTGCCTGAGCCCGCGCTGGGCGCCGCTTGCGCGCCGCGCCGGGGTCCCCGCCAGACGCCGCTTCCGCGCCTCCCGTGCGGTCCGGGCCAGACGCGGCTTCTACGCCGTCCGGCTGCACCGGGCACCGCTTGCCGTCCTGCCTGAGTCCGCGCCGGGCGCGCGGCTCCCGCGCCTGCCTGCCGTCCGTCCCAGACGCCGCTTCCAGGCCCATCGGTCGCACCGAGCGCTGCTTACGGTCCTGCCTGGGTCCACGCTGGGCGCCGCTACCGCGTCTGGGACGCCTGACGGCCGCCTTTCCACGGCTACCGGCGGATGGACATCAGACCCACGAGAAGCCCGACCACAGGGCATCCCTCGCTCGCCCATCCCCGAACCCCATCCAGCCCGATGGCCGCGTGTGGGGCAATCAAGGGGGACCAGGGGGCCAAGGGGGACCGATGGCTCCCGGCTTGCGGGTGACTGCCCCAATCGCGTCCACTCCCCGGTCAACTCTTCACCGACGCCACACCTCTGTGCCGTTCCGGTTCCGGTTCGGGTGGGATGTGGCAAACCCGACCGAACTGCGTGTGGCGAGCGGGCACTCCGACACGCTGTCGACGGTAACCTCTCCAGAAGCGACAGGAGCGGCCGGGTGGATGAGGAGACGCAGTGAGTCAGCAGCGGCGGGGACTGGGCAAGGGACTCGGGGCGCTCATCCCGACCGGCCCGATCGTTGACGGCACAGGCGCGGTGCCATCCACGTCCGCTTCCTCTCAGGAAGCGGGCCCGCAGCCCATCGCCGGGGCGTACTTCAGGGAGGTCGCCCTCAGCGCCATCACCCCGAACCCTCGCCAGCCACGCGAGGTGTTCGATCAGGAGCGCCTGGACGAGCTCGCCGCCTCGATCAAGGAAGTCGGCCTCCTCCAGCCGATCGTCGTGCGAGCCGTGGGCGCCGGCAGCTACGAACTCATCATGGGGGAGCGCAGGTGGCGCGCCTGCCACCTCGCCGGGCTCGACCCCGTTCCCGCCATCGTCAGGAACACCCAGGACGACGACCTGCTCCGCGACGCCCTGATCGAGAACCTCCAGCGCGAGCAGCTCAACCCCCTTGAAGAGGCGGCCGCCTACCAGCAACTCCTCGACGACTTCGGCGCCACCCACGAGCAGCTCGCCCAGCGGGTCGGCCGGTCACGTCCGCACATCACCAACACGCTCCGCCTCCTCAACCTCCCGCCCGACGTCCAGGTGCGAGTCGCCGCCGGGATCATCACGGCCGGGCACGCCCGCGCCCTCCTCACCCTGGACGACCCGCGCGCCATGGAGTACCTCGCCAAGCGCATCGTCGCCGAAGGGCTCTCTGTCCGGACGGTGGAGGAGATCGTCGCGACCGGCGGCGCCAAGGCGGCCGGCACCGAACCCCGATCCCGTACGGCGAAGCGCCCGTCGATGCCCGGACTCGTCCGCCTGGCCGACCGCCTGTCCGACCACTTCGAGACGAAGGTGAAGGTGGACCAGGGGCGCAGGAAGGGTCGGATCATCGTGGAGTTCGCCACGATCGACGATCTCGAGCGCATCATCAGCGCGATGGCTCCCGAGGCGGCCCAGGCGATGCGCGACGGAGACGGGGAGTTCTAGCTTCGCGTTTCACGTGAAACAACGGGAGGTCGGCTGAAGCTGGCCTCCCGTTTCACGTGAAACGCCCGTCGCGCCGACCGCTGCGCCAGCCCCGGCGACCTGCACGCCACCCAACGTCGGCTCCTTGCTCGCACCATCATCGGCTCCTCGCCCGTGCCATTGCCGGCTTCTTACCCACGCCAGTCGGCTCCTCGCCGCACAGCCGCATCGTCCGCGTGCTCGCAGCACCAGGCGGCTGCTCACTGCACGAGCGCCATATTGCGCTCCCCGTGTCGTGCTGCCCAGCGGCCAATCGCGCCGCGCTGCTGTCAGGCAGCCATGGGGCCGTGCCGCTCAGCGGCCAGCCTCCGACGACCATGGACGGCGTGCTGCCAGAGCGGCCCCACCTTGCCCAGCAACCATGGCGTCATGCCAGAGCGGTCATCTTGCCCGACGACCATGGGGTCGGGCCTTGCGCGGCCATCCCGTGAGACGGACGACCACGGCGTCTGCTCCGGCGGCCCTGTGCGGCGGCCCTGTGCGGCGGCCCTGTGCGGCGGCCATGGCGTCTGCTCCGGCGGCGATCTTCTCCGGCGCTCATGGCGATGGCCCTCAGGCGGCTATCTTGCGTGGAGGTCATGGCATGGTGTCAGCCCCACCCGCCATGCCATCCGGCGGCGATGGCACTCGGTGGTGGTGCCTCCCAGTGGTGGTGGCGCCCGGCGGCGATGGCGGTCGGCGGTGGTGGCGCCCGGTGGTGATGGCGGCCGGAAGTGGCGACGGCCCGGCGGCGATGGCGCCCGGCGGTGATGATGCTGTGCTGCCAGAGGAACACCCTGCCCTGCGGCCATGGCGACGGACCCAGGGACGCCGTCTTGCGTGGCGGTCATGGCGTTGGACCTGAGCGGCCTCTCCTGCCCGGCGGCGATGGCGCTGTGCTGTCTCTAGCGGGGGACCCCGTCCGGGGGCGACGGCGCCGTGCTGTCCTGCGAGGGCTCCGCCTGGCGGGGATGGCGCCGTGCTGCCAGCGGGGGTCTCTCGCCTGGGGGCGATGGTGTCGTGCTGCCAGCGGGGGTCTCTCGCCTGGGGGCGATGGTGTCGTGGCTGTGCGGCATGATGCCCGCTCGGCGCCCTGCGGGCGTGCCCATACGCCTTCGAGGACGGCAACGCGGCTAAAGGGCGGCCTCCCAGCCACGCGTACCGCAGGTGCACATCCGCTGTGTGTCGTAGGTACGCAGCCGCTTCGGTTGGCAGGGGTCGGTGGCGGGATGAGTCAGCGGTGGGATGGATTCAGCGGGTGGCTTGGAGTCAGGGGAATCTCATGCAGGCACGCGCTGATGGCACAGCACGGCAGGCTGGGCACTGGATGCGCCGAGCCGTGCCTGCCGTACGGACGAGGAGGCAGGAGGGACGGAGTGCGCAGCGGTCGGCGTGGGCGTTGACGGTGGCCATGGTGCGGCACACGGCGTAGTCGCGTATTCGACTGCCTTCCGGTCGGTCGCCGAGATTGCACACCGTCATGTCCCGCGCTTCACGTGCGCGTCGTTTCACGTGAAACGGTCTCGTTCGGGGAGCGGCGACGGGCGCTGTTTCACGTGAAACAGCCGAGCACGCGCATACGAGGGTAGGGGGAACAGCGGCACGCTGCGTTTGGCGCGCAACCAAGCGAGGCCGTCGTTTCACGTGAAACCAACAGCTTCAGCGGCGACAGCGATGCCTCCCGAGGGTAGCCCGACGACGAGGATGCCTCCCGTCGGGGCGGGCAGGGTCTCGCGGCACGCGTAGCGCTGTACGGGGCCAGCCGTCCCGTTTCACGTGAAACCGATGCCGCAGGGCAACCTACAGGCACCCCAGGTGCTATCAAGTTTCACGTGAAACTCAGGCGGTGGCGGGTCGGGGATCGGGGGAGCGCGCCTGCGGCCAACCGGTTTCCACCGGAACCGTGGCACTCGATGAAGGCGGTGCGCGGTCAGGCGGTCAACGCGCTCCTGATGTCGCGGACGAAGTCGTCGACCTGCTCGGGCGTCGTGTTGAAAGCGGTCATCCAGCGAACGACCCCCGCTTGCTCGTCCCACACGTGGAACAGGTACCGCTCCTGCAGCGCCCTGGTCGCCTTCTCTGGGAGGGCGGCGAACACGGCGTTCGACTCCACGGGGTAGGCGAGGTCGACGCCGGTCAGCCCCGTCACCCCCGCGGCGAGCCGAGTGGCCATCGCGTTGGCGTGGGCGGCGTTGGCACGCCAGAGCTCGTCCGTGAGGAGCGCCGACAGCTGCGCCGAGACGAAGCGCATCTTGGACGCCAGCTGGAGCGACTGCCGCCGAAGGAACGGCACGCCGCGGCTCAACGACGGTTCCAGCACCACGACGGCCTCGGCGGCCAGCGCGCCGTTCTTGGTGCCGCCGAGGCTGAACACGTCGACTCCCGCGTCGGTGGTGATCGCCCTCAGGGAGCAACCGAGATGTGCCGCCGCGTTGGCCAGGCGGGCGCCGTCCACGTGGAGGAAGAGTCCCGCCTCGTGGGCCGCCTCGGCGAGGGCGGCGATCTCGTCGGGGGAGTAGCACGTGCCGAGTTCGGTCACCTGCGAGATGGAGACGACCTTCGGCTGCGACTCGTGCGGGTTGCCGAGGCCGCCGAGGCGAGCGGTGATGTCCTCCGGGGTGAGCTTGCCGTCGGCGGTCGGAACGGTGACGAGCTTGACGCCGAGCAGCTGTTCCGCGGCGCCCGCTTCGTGGGTGGCGATGTGGGCGGTGTCGGCGCAGATGATGGCGTCGTACCGGCCGAGCATGAGCGCCAGACCGACCATGTTGGCGCCGGCGCCGTTCAGCACGGCGAAGCCCTCGGCGGCGTCACCGAACTCGGTCCTGATCTGGCTCTCGAAGACGGCGGTCGCCGCGTCGCCACCGTACGCGGGGGCGTCGCCGACGTTGGCCGCGGAGATGGCGTCGAGGATCGCCTGGTGTACACCGGCGTGGTTGTCGCTGGCGAAGCTCTTGGGATACAGGGAGTCGTTGAGCACATCGCCAGGCTAATGAGCCGGTGTCATCTCGGTGCACCGAGCCCTTCAGCGCCGGCGGTCGAGGGCACGGTCACTGGTCAGCAGGATGTTGACCGGGGCCCCCGATTTCTGCCGAGCCGCCTCGGGTCTCGCGCGCGGGGGCGAGGGCGGCCTCGAACTGAGGACGGACCCGGATGCGGGCGGGGGCTCGGTGGGGCCTGCTGCGTGTCTGGCGATCGGCGACAGGAGGGCGCGCTAGGAATCCGCGGAGGTGAGGCGCACCCGAGGAGCGCACACGGGATCAGCGGGTAACGCGGCTCGCGGAGTACTGAGGAAGGTCGAACGGCGGCAGAAAGTGGGGCGGCCTGAGGAGAGCGCACGGAACCATCCGGCGCGGTGATGGCCGGCGTGCTTGAAGGCAGCACATGGCGGTGTGCTCGCGGAACGCGAACGGGTCCCACAAAGCGGCGCTCTGGCATGCCTGTAGGGGCGGGGCGGGGCGGGCGGGGCGGGGCGGAGGGTCAGGGGCGAGGCGAGGGCTAGGGGGGCGAGGCGAGGGAAAGGTCAGGGGGTGGTGGCGCGCTGGGCGGCACGCTCGAGGAGGGTACGGCAGAGCACACCAAGGTCCTGTCCGGCGGCCTCCACCGCCATCGGCAGCAGCGACGTCTCCGTCATGCCGGGGGCGACGTTCACCTCGAGGAAGTGTGGCAACCCGTCGGCGTCCACGATGAGGTCGGTACGGGAGACGTCCCGCAGTCCCAGGGCGGTGTGCGCGGTGACGGCCATCTCGGCGCACGCGGCCGCGGCGTCGGGGGAGAGGCGGGCGGGGGCGAAGAACTCGGTGTGCCCGGCGGTGTAGCGGGCCGCGTAGTCGTACACGCCCTCGTCGGGGACGATCTCGACCGGCGGCAGCGCCACGGGCCCCTCGCCGAGGTCGACGACGGACACCGACACCTCCACGCCGTCCACGTAGCGCTCGATCAGCGCCGTGTCACCGTACGCGAAGCAACCCACCATCGCCGCCGGGAGCTCCTCGGCCGTCCGGACGAACGACGCTCCCAACGCCGAACCGCCGCGCGCGGGCTTGACGAACAGCGGCAGGCCCAGGCGGTCGACGATGCGCGCCAGCACGGCCGAGGCTCCGAGGTCGTGGAACGTCTCCTTGGGCAGCGTCACCGAGTCGGGCGTGCGCAGACCGACCGACCGGACGACCGCCTTCGCTGACGGCTTGTCGAAGGCGACCCTGCACGCGTCCGGGTCCGCGCCGACGTAGGGGACGCCGAGCAGTTCGAGCACGGAGCGGATCGCGCCGTCCTCGCCCGCCCCGCCGTGCAGGGTGACGAACACGGCGTCAGGCCGGTCCGCGAGCACCGCGGGGACCAGCGAGGCGTCGGTGTCCCTGGTCTCGACGTCGATGCCGGTCGCGCGCAGGACCTCGCTCACCCGCCGCCCCGAACGCAGCGAGACCTCCCGCTCGTAGGACAGTCCGCCGGCAAGCACGAGCACGTGACTCAGGTCGCTCATCAAAACCCCTCCGCATGTCGCCGGCGCCGCACGATGTTCCACCGTACCCGTCCCGAGCGCCGCCCGTTCGCCCTCCTGTGCCCTCGGATCATCCCGTACGGCACGCCGCCCCACGCGCCTCCGCAGTCACCACTGACCGCCCGTCCAAGGGACGCTCCTCGTGCGCACGTGGCCGGTCGCCGCAACGGCGAACCGACAAACGGATTCCACACCTGGCCACCCGGAAAGCGAAAAGCCGCCCAGCCGGACGCCGCGCCTCGACGTCCGAGAGAGAACAGGGAGCCTCGATGGCCGCGGGAGAACGGGAAGGAAGCAGGGCCGGCCGGTAGCGCGTCTCGCCAGGGGCCACGGGTGGAATCCGACCGCCGAGCCTCTCGACCCCCCGCTCTGCAGAATCGCTCTCCTGCAAGAAAATGAAACAGCCGGCACCCCCCCCGAACGGGGTGCCGGCCGTACCACTGGATGAGCGGATCTCAGGCCAGATCAGGCCCGGGCGTGTCCACGCCGTGCGGGGCGGGAACGGACCCGGTGCCGAACGTGTCGCGGAGCTGGATCTCCTGCTCGATGACTCCGGCGAGCCTGCGCACCCCTTCCCTGATCCGGTCCGGTTTCGGGTAGCAGAACGACAGGCGCATGTGCCTGGCCCCGCTGCCGTCGGAGAAGAACCCGGTGCCCGGCACGAACGCCACTCGTTCGGCCACCGCCCGCGGCAGGATCGCCTTGGAGTCGAGCCCTTCGGGGAGCGTCGCCCAGACGAAGAACCCGCCTCCGGGGCGGGTCCAGGTGACGCCGGGCGGCATCAGCGATTCCAGCGACGTGAGCATGGCGTCGCGGCGGTCCCGGTAGAGCTCGCGGAACGACTTGATCTGCTCGCGCCACGGCTGGGTCGCGAGGTACTGCCCGACGGCGAGCTGGGTGAACGTCGAGTGGGACAGGACCGCCGACTCCATCGCGAGGACGAGCTTGTCGCGGATGGCGTGCGGGGCGAGGGCCCAGCCGACGCGGAAGCCGGGGGCGAGCGTCTTGGAGAACGACCCGAGGTACACCACTCCGTCAGGGTTGTCCGCGCGGAGGGTGCGCATGGGGTCGCCGTCGAACCCGAGCAGGCCGTACGGGTTGTCCTCGACGATCAGGATCCCGGCCCGCTGGCAGATGTCGAGCACCTGCTGGCGGCGGGCGGTGTTGAGTGTGACACCGCCGGGGTTGTGGAAGGTCGGGATCGTGTAAAGGAATTTGATGCGGCTTCCCGCGGCGCGCAACGCATAAATCGTCTGCGCGAGCGATTCGGGAATGAGTCCCTGGTCATCCATCGCGATATGGACAACTTTCGCCTGATATGCGGCAAATGTTCCCAGTGCGCCGACGTACGAGGGACCCTCGGCGAGCACGACGTCGCCCGGGTCGATGAAGATGCGGGTGATCAGGTCGAGCGCCTGCTGCGAGCCGACGGTGGCCACGACGTCGTCAGGGCTGGCCTCGATGCCCTCGAGCCGCATGACCTCGCAGATCTGCTCGCGCAGGTGCGGATCGCCCTGCGCGGAGCCGTACTGGAGGGCGACGGGGCCCCGGCGCGCGACCAGGTCGGAGACCAGCTCGCCCACGACGTCGAGGGGAAGGGCCGTGACGTACGGCATGCCGCCGGCGAGCGAGACCACCTCGGGCCTCGACGCGACGGCGAAGAGAGCTCGAATCTCGGAGGCGACCATCCCGGTAGCTCGTGCCGCGTACCGATCGACATAGGCGTCGATGCGCGACCCTTGGGTCACGGGCGTCCGACCGTGATCCGTCTCTTCTTCCGTCACGGTCCACCTCCTAGGTGTCAAATGGGGGCCGAGAGACCAGAGTACGTCAAAGCCGTGACTCGCCCTCGACCGGGAGAGTCCTCGGGCGAATGCGCCTCTGAGCTACGATGCCAGCTGAGGACGCGGTAATCGCGCGCTTTTCCGCCAAGCAACGATTGGGGCAGAGTTGTCGCGTCGGCTGGCCAATGTCACCCTGGACAACCTGGATGATCTGCCGCGCCGGTGCCGGCAGTGCGTCTTCTGGGAACTCGACCCCGTCAGCGGGGAGCGGGCGGTGAAGACGGGCGACCCGGGCCTGGAGAAGGAGGCCTGGATCTCGGCGACGCTCCTCGAATGGGGCAGCTGCGGAAAGATCGTCTATGTCGACGGGGTGCCCGCCGGGTTCGTCCTGTACAGCCCGCCGCTCTACAGCCCGCGGTCGGTGGCGTTCCCGACCTCGCCGGTCAGTGCGGACGCCGTCCTGCTGATGACCGCCCACATCATCCCCGAGTTCTCGGGCGGCGGGCTGGGGCGCATGCTCATCCAGGGAGTGGCGAAGGACCTGACGCGGCGCGGGGTGCGGGCGATCGAGGCGTTCGGCGACCTGAAGTGGGAGGAGCCGAGCTGCGTGGTGCCCGCCGAGTACCTGTTGTCGGTGGGGTTCAAGACGGTTCGCCCGCATCTGCGGTTCCCGCGGCTGAGGCTGGAACTGAAGACGGCCATCTCGTGGCGTGAGGACGTCGAGGTGGCCCTGGAACGCCTTCTGGGCTCCATGACCCCGGAGCGCGCCCTCCGTCCCGTCTGACGCGCTTCTGGGGCCGCTCGCACGGCGATGGTCTTGGTCGCGCCCTTCACCGCCCGGAACCGGCGGGGGCGCGCGCGACCGACGGCTTGGGCCACGGCCACCACGGTTCCCAGACCCGGGGTCGCGGGGTGGTGTGCGGCCGTGATCGCGGTGTGGCTGGGGTTCCCGAAAGCCGCACGCACGGAATGCCCGCGCGCGGGCGGGCGCGGGGCGTGTGGGACGACGCCCCCGACAACGACCGAGCCCCGGGGGTCGGTCGACTCCCGGGGCTCGGTGACGAGTACGGCTAGATGATGCCGTCGAGCTCGCGCAGCAGCATGGCCTTCGGCTTGGCGCCGATGATCTGCTTGACGACCTCTCCGCCCTTGTAGACGTTCATGGTCGGGATCTGGAGCACACCGTAGTCGCGAGGCACGTTCGGGTTCTCGTCGATGTTCAGCTTGACGATCTCCAGCTTGTCCCCGTACTCCTTCGAGATCTCCTCGAGGATCGGCGCGACCTGGCGGCACGGGCCGCACCACTCCGCCCAGAAGTCGACAAGGACGGGCTTGTCGTTCTTGAGGACGTCCGCCTCGAACGAGGCGTCGGTGACTGCCTTCACAGTGGGCTCCTTCGTTTAGTTCTCGTTGCTTGCGAGCCAGCGCTCTGAGTCGAGCGACGCCGAGCAGCCGGTGCCCGCCGCCGTGATGGCCTGCCGGTAGGTGTGGTCGACCACGTCGCCGGCGGCGAACACGCCGGGGATGTTGGTCTCGGTGGACGGCGAGGCCACCTTGACGTATCCCTCGTCGTCGAGCTCGATCTGCCCCTTGACCAGGTCGGTGCGCGGGTCGTGGCCGATCGCGATGAACAGGCCGTCGGTGGCCAGCTCGCATTCCTCGCCCGTCTTGATGTTGCGCAGCGTGACCGCGGTCACCTTGTCGTCGCCGAGCACGTCGGTGACCTCGGAGTCCCAGACGAAGCGGATCTTCTCGTTGGCGAAGGCGCGCTCCTGCATGATCTTGCTGGCGCGCAGCTCGTCGCGGCGGTGGACGACGGTCACCATGCGCGCGAAGCGGGTGAGGAAGATGGCCTCCTCCATGGCGGTGTCGCCGCCTCCGACGACCACGATGTCCTTGTTGCGGAAGAAGAACCCGTCACAGGTGGCGCACCAGGACACGCCGTGGCCGGACAGCCGCTTCTCGTTCTGCAGGCCCAGCTCGCGGTAGCCGGAGCCCATCGACAGGATGACCGACTTGGCGTAGTAGGTGTCGGTGTGGGTCTTGACGACCTTGGGGTTGGCCTCCAGGTCGACCTCGACCACGTCGTCGGCGACCAGTTCGGCGCCGAAGCGCTCGGCCTGCTTGCGCAGGTTGTCCATCAGGTCGGGGCCCATGATGCCGTCGGGGAACCCGGGGAAGTTCTCCACGTCGGTGGTGTTCATGAGCGCGCCGCCCGCGGTCACGGAGCCTTCGAAGACCAGAGGCTTGAGTTCGGCGCGTGCGGAGTAGACGGCCGCGGTATACCCTGCGGGCCCCGAACCGATGATGATCACATTCCGGACGTCGCTCAACGCTCCACGCCTTCCTTCTCTGTTTGCCAGTGGCGTCAACAGATCCTAGGCGCCGCTGATTCCCGCCTGCCCACAAAGAGGAAGGGCCCGCCGTGGCGGGCCCTTCTGCTTGGCGCTAGTTCCAGCTGCCCAGTGTGGGTTTGACGATGTTCTTGCACGTGAACGGGTCGACGACGTCGACTCGGACGCGCTGGGCGACCTTGTCCTTCCAGGAGGCGACGATCAGGGCCTCTTGGCCGTTGAACTCGCTCTGGTCGACCATGAAGGGCTTGAGCCTGCTCCGGTTGGACACCTTGGTGACGCAGGCGGTCACCCTGGCGTCGACGCCGCCGCCCTTGGAGGCGGGCGCGGGGCCGAAGAAGACCTGCAGCGGCTGGCGCAGGTCCTGCGAGCTCCAGTTGTAGTCGGTGTCCGTCACGACGTAGCCGAGGCTCGTCTCGGACGGCTGTGGCTGGGCCATGGTCTGCTTCGCCACAGGGGCGTCGCCGCCGCCCGCCAGGATGGTCGTTCCGACCGCCGCCGTGCCGACCACGACCGCCGCCGCGGCCGCCGCGACAGCGGGCATGGCCCATCTGCGCCGGCGTGCGGAGCGTCGGGATCGCGCTGGGACGATGCTGCCGTCGTCGGCGACGACGCCCAGCCGTACCGGCTCGGGCGGTGCCTGTCGGGTCAGCTCATCCCAGTCGGGACTTTCCACGAGGCCGACACGCCCCCCGGAAGCCTCACGAGCAAGAGCCTGGTCGATTCGCATCGCGACGCCCATCGGCATGGCCGGGGTGGGAGTCGCCGCGAGCACCTCGCGAACCGCCGCCAGATCGGCCAGGAGCTCCCCGCAGGGGTCGCAAACCGCGAGATGTTCGCGTACCTGTTCGGCTGTGGCAGCGTCCAGGAGACCCTCGGCCAGCTCGGCCAAGATCTCCAGATCGTAGTGCGTATCACCCGTCACGAAGTTCTGCTCCCTTCGCGGATGAGACGCGAGTGAGGTCGGTTCGGTTCCGTAGATGCGAAAGAATTGGGGCAAGTTTCGCGCGACCGCGGGCGCATCGGCTCTTCACCGTCCCGCTCGGCACGGACAGCACCTGAGCTGCGTCTTCGACGGAGTAGCCCATCATGTCGACGAGGACGAGCGCGGCCCGCTGGTCGGCGGGAAGGAGTTTGAGCGCGGCCGAAACCTCCATGGAGACCTCGCGCTCGCCGGTCTGGTCGGGCATCGGGGTGTCGCGCTCGGCCGCCTCGATCAGCTCGTCGTCGGCGACGGGCCGGACGGATTTGCGGCGCATCCTGTCGAGGCAGGCGTTGACCACGATGCGGTGCAGCCAGGTGGTGACGGCCGCCTCGCCGCGGAAGCTGTGCGCCTTCCGGTAGGCGGAGACGAACGCGTCCTGTACGGCGTCAGCCGCCTCGTCGGGGTCGCCGAGCGTGCGCAGGGCGACCGCCCACATGCGGTCTCGGTGCCTTTTGACGATCTCACTGAACGCATGCTGATCCCCGTCGAGGTGCCGGGTGAGCAGCTCGGCGTCAGAGGGTGGCTCGGGTGGGGAATTCACAAGGTTTATGCCGTTCCGGGGGAATACACCACTACGTCATAGATGGTGCCACGAAACGCCCCGTCCTCCGCGGGAAGACGCGTAAACCAGATCAAAACATACTGACCGGTTGCGGCTTCCCCCGGCGTCAGCGTGACCTTGCCCGAGGCGTCCTTCTGCTTGGCCACCGTCTTCAGCGAGCTGAGATCGGCGGAGTTGCCGACCTTCAGCTCGACGGTGGCGCCGGGGCTGTCGGACAGCGTCGCGATCACATCAGCGATCTTCGTCGGCTTCCCCATGTCGAGCATGAGGCCCACGCCCGGCTTCAGGTTACCCAGCGTGGCGCTGACGTACTTCGTGGTGTTCCAGAAGGTGTCGGGCTTGCCGTCGATGGCGTCCTTGGCGAGTTCGGGATGCTCGGCGCGGTCGTCGCCCAGCGGGTCGAAGCCGGTGGCGGTGGACGGCTTGACGATCTGCGGCTCCGCCGTCGGTGAGGGCGGCGGCGAGCTCTCGGCGACCGGCGGCTGCTGTCCCGGGTTGCCGAGCTTGCGGCCGAGCGTCCACGCGCCGACGCCCACGGCGGCGATCACCAGCAGCACGAGGAACGTCATCAGCGCCCGGTTGAGGGTGCTCGGCTGCTTCGGCGGCGCGGGCACGTAGAGCTGCTGCCGGATCTCCATCCCCTCGGAGCGGGAGGCCACGGTGGGGGCGGGCGGCGGCGGTGGCGGGGGAGCCGGCGTGAAGGGGATCGGCAGCGGTCTGGCGACGTCGGCCAGCGCCTCGGCCATCTCCGCGGGAGTGGCCAGCGCGCTCTGCCCCCTGCGCGACTCGGGCAGCACGGCCCGGCACGTGATGGTGTCGAGGTAGCCGGGCACGCCCGCGGTCACCTGCCGCGGGGTGCAGAAGTGGCCGTCGGTCATGGGGGCGGCGGGCAGCCCGCCCTCCTCCTCGTCGCCCGGCCAGTGCCCGGTCAGGCCGGCGTAGAGCAGGCGACCGAGCCCCTCGGCGTCGTCGCGCGCGGGATCGTCGGTGGTGAGCCCGGCGAGGGCCGCGTCGACGGCGACACCGAGCACCTTGACCGTGTTGCCGGTGGTCCAGACGAGCTTGCCGGGGTGCAGGCACAGGTGGTGGAGGTCGTGCTCGTGCGCGTGGGCCAGCGCCTCGGCCGCCTCGGCGACCAGGGCGGCGGCGCGCTCGGGCTCCATCGGGCCGCCGGCCAGCAGGTCGGACAGCGAGTCGCCGGTGACCCACTCGCTCACCACGTAGGCCAGATCGCCGTCCTCGGCGGCGTCGAACACCTGGGTCAGCCGGGGGTCGGTGAGCCTGCTCGCGGCGCGGGCGGCGGTCACCACCTCGGTGACGCGCGGGAAGTCGGGATCGAAGGTGTGCACCGCGACAGGGCGCGCGAGGATCTCGTCGATGGCCTTCCAGAGGGTGGCCCCCTCCGACTCGCTGACACGGTCCTCCAGACGGAAGCGCTCCGCGAGGCGCGTTCCTGGCTCAACCGTTGAGGCGCCGCTCATGACTCGATCACCTGCGTGACGCCCCTCCACGCAGGCACGCGATGCCGGGTGGATCCGCCCACGCCCCTCCTGCTTCCGTTTTGCCGCGTGTCGGGCACCATGGTAGTGCCGCGCCAGTTCCTCCCGCGCTTCTTACTAATGAGAAACGTGGCCGCTGGACTGCCGATACGGGCGCTCAGCTGCGACATGGGAACGCGGCAGTCTGATAGCCACGTTTCTCATCAGTACCGGCCTACCCGCCCCGCGACCATTCCAACGATCGAGTTGACCTCCGGGATACGCATCTTGTGCGCGACGACCAGATACAGGGCACCGCCGAGGCCGCCGCCGACGCCCAGAATGATCAGCGCGTTGACCGTACCCAGGATGCCGAAGGCCTGCTGGACGCCCCAGACGGCGGCGAGCGCGAGCACGGCCGTGGGCATGGCGGCGACGTACATCCTGGTCAGCGCCGAGCCGACGGTCCAGCCGCCCAGACCGCCCACGCGCCGGCTGGCCATCATCCACGCCACCGTCGCGCCGACCGTGTACGCCACGGTGTAGGCGAAGGCCAGCCCCATGACGACGTACTCCGCGGGGAGCGTGAAGGAGGCCACGAGCATGAGCACCGCGTTGACCGCGGTGGTGCCCGCGCCCACGAAAACCGGCGTCCGCGTGTCGCCGAAGCTGTAGAACACCCGCAGCAGGAGCTGGAAGATCGAGAACGGCACCAGCGCCAGGCCGAAGACCTGCAACACGTTGCCGATGTAGACGGCGCTCTCCGAGGAGGTGTCGCCGTGGCCGAAGATCAGCACCGTCATCGCGGGGCCGAGCACCATGAGCAGCAGCGAGATCGGCACCATGACCGAGCCGACCAGCCGTACTCCGGAGGCGAACTCGGAGCGCAGCTCGTCGAGTCTGCCCTCGCCCGCCGACCTGCTCATCCTCGGCAGCATGGCGGTGATGACGGAGACGCCGATGATGCCGTAGGGCAGCTGGAAGAGCTGGAAGGCGAAGTTGTAGGCGGCGATGCCGTGGCCGGGGACCACCGTGCTGGCCGCGGTGGCCAGGTTGGTCGTGAGGATCAGGCCGAGCTGGGTCACCACGACGTAGCCGATGGTCCAGACGCCCGCCCTGCCCATCTCGCCGAGCCTGGCGTTGCGGACGTCGAAGCGGGGGCGGAAGGAGAAACCGGCCCGCCTGAGCGAGACGATCAGCACGAGGGCCTGGGCCACGATGCCCGCGGTGGTGCCGAGCCCGAGCAGCGCCAGATCGCCCTCGGTGACCTTCGAGATGTCGCCCCTGGCCGTGCTGACGGCGATGTAGGCCAGCAGGACGCCGATGACGACCACGTTGTTCAGGACGGGCGCCCACATCGGCGCGGCGAACCTGTCCCTGGTGTTCAGGATGGCGCCGGCGACGGCCCCGACGCCGAAGAAGGCCAGCTGCGGCAGGATGTACCTGGCCAGCGAGACCGCGACCGCGAACTCCCGCGAGCCCGCCCGCCAGTCGGTGTACAGGTCGATCAGCAGCGGGGCGGCCAGGACGGCCAGCACGGCGACGACCGTGAGCGCGAGCGTCGCCAGCGTGAGCAGCCGCTGCTCATAGGCCCTGCCGCCGTCTGGGTCCTCCCGCTGGGCGCGCACGATCATCGGCACGACCACACTGCTCAGCACACCGAGGATGAGCAGGTCGAGGATGCTGTAGGGGATCGTGTAGGCGGCCTGGTAGGCGTCGCCCATGAGGCCCGTGCCGATCGCCGCGGCCAGGATGATCGTGCGGACGAAACCGGTGACCCTGGACACCAGCGTGCCCGCGGCCATGATGGCGCTGGCTCGCAGCATGCGGCTCATACGCGCTCGCTCTCCCTAGATTTCGCCGTCTTCGCCACGCGCCGCTCCGACCTGCGCCTGAGCACTCGCATCACCACGGCCGCCAGCATCACCGACAGCGCCCCGCCGACGATGACCAGCGCGATCTGGGTGTAGCCCGTCGTCCTGATCGTCAGCT
Source organism: Nonomuraea sp. NPDC003804 (assembly GCF_040610675.1). NCBI lineage: Bacteria > Bacillati > Actinomycetota > Actinomycetes > Streptosporangiales > Streptosporangiaceae > Nonomuraea > Nonomuraea sp. NPDC003804. Next base: position 75,143 of record NZ_JBEXMT010000036.1, on the reverse strand, counting down.
TGGCGGGCTTCTGGTAGGCCTTGCCGTCCAGAGTGCGCAGCTGGATGGTGACGAGCGAGTCGCCGCTCACCTTGACCCGCATCTTCACCTGGATCGTGCCGCTCTGCCCCGGGCCGATGTCGAGCCGCTGAGGCTTGCCGTCGCTGACGATCTCCAGCAGGTCGGTGGAGTCGGAGGTGACCTGCACGGTCAGGGAGACCGGTTCGTCGCGCCCGTTCTTCACGCTGACGGGGATCTGGCCCTCCTGGCCGGCCAGTGAGCGCGTCCTGCCCTGCGCCGAGCCGGTGATGTAGACCTTCGCGAGGCTCTCGCCCACCTTGGCCTCGACCTGCCTGGCCTCCCTGGCGCCGATGCCGGACTTGACCCGCCAGGCCGAGGAGGTCAGCCGCAGCACCGCCGTGTCGAAGGCGGACGGCGCGTGCCCGGAGGTGATGCCGGAGGTGAGCGCGGCCTTGCCCGCGACCCGCCTCACCGACTCGAGGTACTTCCTGCTCAGCTCGGCCTTGCGGTCGGCGTCGGTGTAGGTCAGCCCCGCGCGCGGGGCGGACGCCTTGGTCTGCTTGATCGAGGTGAGCGGCACGCCGGTGAGCCACGGCAGGCCCGCGGCCGTCTTCAGCAGGTTGGTCACGTGGGTCGGGTTGGGGTTCCAGCGGCGGGGGGGCGCCACGACGAGCGACCGGGGCGCGGTGACGCCCTGCTCGCCGGCGATCATCGCGGTCTCCGCCACGAACCGCTGCTTCTGCAGGGTCGACGAGCCCGGCACGCCCTTCTGGAGCTCCAGCGTGCGGCTCAGCCCCGGGTCGGCGACCAGCGCCCTGACGGGGCCCGAGACGCTGTCGATCGTCGTCGCGGCGTCGGGCGTGACCGCGGGGGGCACGGTCAGGGCCGCGTCGGCCGTCGGGTTCGGCCGCGCGCTCGTGGTCAGGTTGTCGGCGTCCAGCAGGACCGTGGTGACGCCGCCGACGGTCAGCAGGTCGAGCGCGTCATCGTCGATCTTGCCCGCCGGCGGCCACGCGGTCGCGGTGGGCACGTCCCGCTTGAGCAGCGTCCTGGCCTTCGCGCCGCTGATCGTGATGGCCTTCGCGGTCTCCTCGTCGAGCCCCTGGTGCGCCAGCGCCGTGACGTCGGGGTCCGCGTACGGCGTGGCCACCACGTTCTGCGTGGCGAGAGCCGCCCGCAGCTCGTCGAGCCACTGGGCCGCCGCCGTGTCGCGCGGCCGTTTGATCTCGCCGCCCGCCTTGGGGCGCACCTTGTACTGCTCGCCGGCCGACATCGCCTGGACGTCGTCGAGCAGGGCCGGGTCGACGAACCAGGTGACGTTCTTCGGCTGGGACTTCGCGATGCGCAGCAGGTCGGCGAGACGGCCGCTGCCGAGCAGCGAGGTGCGCAGGTTGTCGTCGATGAAGACGTCGTCGGGACCGCGGCGCGGCTGGTCGATGATCGGCAGCGCGAAGGCGATCCTGTTCTTCGGCGGCTTGGCGTTCGGCGGCGCGTACGTCAGGAACGTGCGGACGGTCGTGACGGGCAGCCCGGCGTTCAGCAGCTCGACGCCCAGCGGGTAGACGCCGAACCTGGACAGGGTCAGCGCCATGGGCGTGGTCTTCAGCTCGAACGCGGCCGTGCCGCCGGGCGCGATGGCGGGCAGGGTGATCACGGAGTGGGCCGCGCCGTAGTCGGAGACGAAGCCGCCCGCCAGGTACTCCTCCATGGCGGCTCTGCTCGAGAACGGCTGCCGGGCAGGGCGCAGCCGCATCATCGGGGCGGCCAGCGGTGTCGTGCCGGTGTTGGTCAGCTTGCCGATGACCTTGATCTCGTCGGCGGGCTTGCGCGGCACGTCCGGCGTGATCGACTCGATCGTCACCCTGACCTGCTGCGCCGTGACGGTGGCGGCGGCAGCCGTACCGGCCGGCGTCACGACGAAGGCGGAGAGCAACGCCGCGATGAGGACCGGGAGCAGCGTGGTCTTACGGATCACGCTTCTGCCCGTGGAGGAGTTCGACGCACGCCGCCATGGTACGGGCTCAGTGCCGGAGCGCGACCGCCTCACGGGTTCCCCTGGGACGGATCAGGCCGAGGTCCACGGTCTTGCCGCGGACGAGTCGCAGGAGGTCGAGGGCGTGCAACCGCAGTGCGGTGTGGCGCTCGCCCGTCGGCGTGAAGACGAGGCCGCCGTCGGCGGGGATCCGCTCGTCCACAAGGACAAACAGCTCGATAGGGAGCAGGAGCGGACATACCAGTCCGGCCGCGTAGTCGGTGGACGCGTTGATCGCGAACGCCGGCGCCGGGCTGACGTTCGTCGAACCCAGCAGCAGCCCCACCGTGTGGGCGGTGGGCAGGTCGGCGACCGTGGAGACCACGGCCACCGCCTCGCGGCCCAGCCTCGAGTGGCGCTCGAACACCGTCACCGCCACGCACCGCCCGGGTGCGGACGAGGTCGCCGAGGGCAGCTCTTCGGCGCACGTCATGGGGCGCGGAAGGCGTACGATCTCATGATGGACCTGGTGTGCGAGGAGCCAGCGGTGGATCGCGAGGGCGTCCTTCATATATACGCTCCTTGCCTCGTTCCATGGGCCCCCGACGGTCTCTGACCGACGGTAACCCGGACCCGGTGTGGCTCGGGGGATATGTTCCGCAATAGAAGGACCTACCCAGCTTGTCCGACTCAATAGAGATCTCCCGCAAAATCGCTCCCGTCGCCAACGAACTCGGCGAGCTCTTCGCCGCTCGCGGGCACGAGCTTGCCCTGGTGGGCGGCTCCGTGCGCGACATCCTGCTGGGCCGTATCGGCAACGACCTCGACCTGACGACCGACGCCCGTCCCGAACGGGTCCTGGAGATCGTCAGAGACTGGGCCGACTCGGTCTGGACGATCGGCATCGACTTCGGCACGATCGGCGTGCGCAAGGGCGGCTGGCTGCTCGAGATCACCACCTACCGCAGCGAGTCCTACGACCCCAAGTCGCGCAAGCCCGAGGTCATGTACGGCGAGACGCTCGAGGCCGACCTGGAGCGCCGCGACTTCGCCGTCAACGCGATGGCGGTGCGGCTGCCGGGCCACGAGTTCGTCGACCCCTACGGCGGGCGGGACGACCTGGCGGCCAGGACGCTGCGCACGCCCAGCACGCCCGAGCAGTCCTTCGGCGACGACCCGCTGCGCATGCTGCGCGCCGCCCGCTTCGCCGCCCAGCTCGGCTTCACGGTCGCGGCGGAGACCGTCGCCGCGATGGCCGCGATGAGCGACCGCATCGAGATCGTCTCGGCCGAGCGGATCCGCGACGAGCTCGACAAGCTGGTCTGCGGCGCGATGCCCCGGGAGGGCCTGCGCCTGCTCGTCGAGACCGGGCTGGCCGCGCACGTGCTGCCCGAGCTGCCCAGGCTCCGCCTGGAGATCGACGAGCACCACCGCCACAAGGACGTCTACGAGCACACGCTGATCGTGCTCGAACAGGCCATCGCCCAGGAGGAGGACGGCAAGCCCGACCGCATCCTGCGCTGGTCGGCGCTCATGCACGACGTGGGCAAGCCCAAGACGCGCCGTCACGAGCCCGGCGGCCGGGTCTCCTTCCACCACCACGAGGTGGTGGGCGCGCAGCTGACCAAGAAGCGGATGGCGGAGCTGAAGTTCCCCAAGGACGTCGTCGCCGACGTCTCCCGCCTGGTGGAGCTGCACCTGCGCTTCCACGGCTACGGCACCGGCGAGTGGACCGACAGCGCGGTGCGCCGCTACGTGCGCGACGCGGGCCCGCTGCTCGAGCGCCTCCACAAGCTGACCAGGGCCGACTGCACCACGCGCAACAAGCGCAAGGCGCAGGTCCTCTCCCGCACCTACGACCAGCTCGAGGAGCGCATCGAACGGCTGGCGGAGGAAGAGGAGCTGGCGAAGATCAGGCCGGAGCTCGACGGCAACGAGATCCAGCGCGTCCTCGGCGTCGGCCCTGGCCCGGCCGTGGGCAAGGCCTACAAGTTCCTGCTGGAGCTGCGCCTCGACAAGGGCGTCATCGGCAAGGAGGCCGCCACGCAGGCGCTGCTGGAGTGGGCGGGGGAGAACGGCTTCTAGCGGATCTACAGAGTCTGGGGAGAGCGCGTCGGCGTGACGATCCGGTAGATCACCGCGCCGAGCACGTAGCCGACCGCAATGATCGCGACGGCTGCGAAGGACTTGCCGTTCGCCGGCAGGATCGCCGCCGACAGCGCCGCCGCCAGCACGTACATGCCGTTGAACAGCATGTCGTAGATCGAGAAGGCCCGGCCCAGGTAGGCGTCCTCGACGTCGCGCTGGACGCTGGTGTCGGCGCAGATCTTGACGCTCTGCCCGGTCACCCCCAGCACGAAGCCGCCGATCCACAGGCCCCACGGCTGGAACGGGATGATCAGGATCGCGCTCAGCACGCCCGCGGTGACCAGCATCGTCGGCACCCAGCGCTCGATGGGCATGCGCTCGGTGGCCCACGGCGTGATGACCACCGCGAGGAAGTAGCCGAAGCCCGAGGTCACCAGCACGATGCTGATGCCCGACAGGGCGGCGTCGGCGTCGCCGTCGGTGAAGTAGTAGCGGTAGAGGATGATGCCCATCGCCGACGCCATGCCGTACATGAAGCGGTGGGTGGCCATCGCGCCCATCGCGGCGGCGGCCGCGCGGTGGTGGATCAGGTGCCTGGCGCCGTCGACGAGACCGCTGACCACGTTGCGCAGGGCCTCGCGCGCCTGCGGCCGGTCCGGGTCGTAGGAGGGGCCGAGCAGGGACCGGTGCATGGTGCGGGCGATGAGCGCGCTCAGCCCGAACACCACGCCGGAGGTGACCAGCAGCAGCGCGGTGCCGCCGGGGCCCGACCCGAACACCCAGCGCAGCACGATGCCGAAGCCCGCGCCGACGAAGGTGACGACAGTGCCGGAGGTGGGCGTGACGGCGTTGGCCATCATCAGCTGCTCCCTCGGCACCACGTGCGGCAGCGAGGCGCCCAGCGCGGCCAGGAAGAACCGGTTGACGCCCAGCACGCCGAGCGCCGCCGCGTAGAAGTACTCGTCGGGCAGGCCGGCGGCGACGAACGCCGCGGCGACCAGCAGCAGCCCGCCGCGCACGATCGGCGCGACCACCAGGATCTGCCGCCGCGACCAGCGGTCGATGAAGACGCCCACGAACGGACCGAGCACGCTGTACGGCAGCAGCAGCACGGCCAGGCCGATCGCCACCTGGAGCGCGGTGGTCTGCTTCTCCGGGCTGAAGAACGCGAAACCCGCGACGCCGAACTGGAAGATCCCGTCGGAGAACTGCGAGACCAGGCGGGTGAAGAACAACCGCCTGAAGTCGCGCCCCTTCAGGACCGTTTGGAGATCGGCGGCATAAGACACGACGCAAGCCTAGCCTTCGCCCCACGTCCGGACATCGGGGTCGACCCTGAGATACGTCACGTGACAGGTGGGTAAAAGTGTTCCAGCCCAGCGTCATGATCACGTACGCTACGGACTGTGACTCCTGACGAACTCGTGGTGTTGGTCGACGGCGAAGGCAACGCGATCGGCACCGCACCCAAGGCGTCGATACACGGTCCTGACACGCCGCTGCACCTGGCCTTCTCCAGCTACGTCTTCGACGAGGACGGCCGGGTGCTGCTGTCCAGGCGGGCCTCTCACAAGGTCACCTGGCCGGACGTGTGGACCAACAGCTGCTGCGGCCACCCGCTGCCGGGCGAGCCCCTCCAGGACGCGGTGCTGCGCCGGCTCTCCTACGAGCTCGGCATGGTCGTCGACCGCGTCGATCTCCTGCTGCCCCGCTTCTCCTACCGGGCGGTGATGGCCAACGGCGTCGTCGAGCACGAGCTGTGCCCCGTCTACCGGGTGCTGACGAGCGCGCCGGTACGGCCGAACCCCGACGAGGTGGGGGAGGTGGTGTGGATGCCGTGGAAGGAGTTCGCCTCGGGCGTGATGTCGGGGCTGCTGGCGATCTCGCCGTGGTGCCGTGACCAGGTGCCCCAGCTGGACTCCCTCGGGGCCGACCCGCTCGCCTGGTCCCCCGCCGCGCCCGCCGAGCTGCCCCCGGCCGCCCGCCGGCTCTCCGGGCGTTCCTGAGCCCGCGGAAACGGGGATCTCCGGTTACGGCACGCCGGCGCCGGCGCCACCCGAGGCGCGGGGCCGGCGTCCCTCCAGGGAAACGCTCACCGAGCGCCCGTGGCCGGCCGCCGTCACGGCGTACCCCGGAAACGCGGAACGTCTCGCCGTCGGGGCGGGGACCCCGTGCGCTGGAGTGGCGCACGGGGACAGCGCCCGGCCACGACGAGACGTCGGCGCTCAGGCCGGCCTGCCGTACGGGGGGACTACCGCTCCACCTCGCCGCGGATGAACTTCTCCACGTACTCGTGGGCCTCCTCGTCGGAGTACTGCTCGGGCGGCGACTTCATGAAGTAGGAGCTGGCCGACAGGATCGGCCCGGCGATCCCCCGGTCGAGGGCGATCTTCGCGGCGCGTACCGCGTCGATGATGACGCCCGCCGAGTTGGGCGAGTCCCACACCTCGAGCTTGTACTCCAGGTTCAGCGGGGTGTCGCCGAACGAGCGGCCCTCCAGGCGGACGTAGGCCCACTTGCGGTCGTCGAGCCACGGCACGTGGTCGGACGGGCCGATGTGCACGTCGGCCTTGGCCATCTCGTGCGGGATCTGCGAGGTGACGGACTGCGTCTTGGAGATCTTCTTCGACTGGAGCCGCTTGCGCTCCAGCATGTTCATGAAGTCCATGTTGCCGCCGAAGTTGAGCTGGTAGGTGCGTAGCAGCTCGACCCCGCGGTCCTCGAACAGCTTGGCCATCACGCGGTGCGTGATGGTGGCGCCGACCTGCGACTTGATGTCGTCGCCGACGATCGGCACGCCCGCCTCGGTGAACTTCTCCGCCCACTCGGGGTCGGAGGCGATGAAGACCGGCAGCGCGTTCACGAACGCCACCTTGGCGTCGAGCGCGCACTGGGCGTAGAAGCGGTCGGCCTCCTCCGAGCCCACCGGCAGGTAGGACACCAGCACGTCCACCCGGGCGTCCTTCAGCACCCGCACGACGTCCACGGGCGCCTCGTCGGACTCCTCGATGATCTCGCGGTAGAACTCGCCGAGACCGTCGAAGGTGTGGCCGCGCTGGACGATGACACCGGTCGGCGGCACGTCCGTGATCTTGATCGTGTTGTTCTCGCTGGCGACGATCGCCTCGGACAGGTCGCGGCCGACCTTCTTGGCGTCGACGTCGAAAGCGGCGACGAACTCGATGTCACCGACGTGGTAGTCGCCGAACTTGACGTGCATCAGACCCGGCACTCGTGTGTCCGGGTCGGCGTCCTTGTAGTAGTGAACGCCCTGAATCAGCGACGCCGCGCAGTTGCCGACACCGACAACGGCTACGCGTACCGAACCCATCGCACTCGCTCCCTTACTCATCTGATGACGTATCTTCCGCGGGCTCCTGTGAGGCCCTGCGTTCCGTGGCGATCAGCTCGTTCAGCCAACGCACCTCGCGTTCGACCGATTCCAGACCGTGACGCTGCAGCTCCAACGTGTAGCTGTCGAGGCGCTCCCTGGTGCGGGCCAGCGCGGTGCGGACGCTGTCGAGCCGTTCCTCGAGGCGGCTGCGGCGTCCTTCGAGGATGCGCAGCCGTACTTCGGCCTCCGTGTGCCTGAAGAAGGCGAAGTGGACGCCGAAGCTCTCGTCCTCCCACGCGGACGGGCCTGCCTGGGTGAGCAGGTCCTGCAGCCGCTCCTTGCCGTCGGCGGTGAGTTTGTAGACGATCTTCGATCGCCCTCCGACGACCGCCTCCGCCGGGCGCTCCTCCATGATGAGCCCCTGCTCCAGCAGCGACTTCAGGCACGGGTACAGCGAGCCGTAGGAGAAGGCTCTGAACATCCCCAGCAGCGCGTTGAGCCGTTTGCGCAGCTCGTAGCCATGGAGAGGGGTCTCGTGCAGCGACCCGAGCACGGCGAGTTCCAGCACTCTGCCCTGTCCGCTGGCCAAGGAAACCGCCCCCTCTCGCGCCGATGTATCGAGTCGATACATCCACACAATACGTCGCGTCGCTATATCGCCGCAATCAACGGATTCCCCAAGAGGTTGGGTGGAATCGGCAAAAAGCCGTAGTCTGGCGCCCATGTGGTCTCAGCGAGGGGTGGTGGACTACGGGCTGGCGAAGCGGGCGGCAGTGCGCTCACTTCGCTCCGGGCATGCCTCCACTCGTGATGTCTGCGACGCACAGCCCCATCTCCTTCGCGCGGCACGGCACTTCGGCGAGCCGACCGAACGTCCCTGCCCGGTATGCGCGAGAGAGAACGTCACCAACGTGACCTATGTCTACGGCGATGCGCTGGGCCGACATGCCGGTCGCGCAAAGGCCACATCAGAGATCCTCGAGATGGCCCATGATTACGAGGAGTTCAGGGTCTATGTGGTCGAGGTATGTCAGGGTTGTTCCTGGAACCACCTGACCGTCTCTTATGTCCTCGGCACCGGGCCGCCTGACAGCGTCGGCACCACGTGAACCGAGGACGGCGCCCGCCGTGCCAGATGACGACGATGCGAGGACGTGTTGAGTAACAGCAGCTATGGCCCCGAGCCGATCGGACGCGGAGAGCGCGCTGAAGGGACGGGTCGCCAGGGGAGGCGCCGTCGCTCGAGTCCCGTGCCCGCTTCGCAGCCGACACAAACCGGCTGGGGCATGGAACGCCGTCCCGAGGCCGCCTACGAGCAGACGGGCGCGATGGACGCGCAGCCGCCCGCACCCTCACGGCCGTCGGGGCCGCAGCAGGTGCCGCCACAGCAGACCGCGCAGTACCCCGTGGACGGACACCCGTCGCGCCGGCGCGGTGCCGAGGAGACGATGGTGGGCGGGGCCGAGCCGCGCCGCTCCCGCGGCGGCCGGGGCCCGCGCGGCCCCGAGGGCCCGGGTCGCGGTGGCGGTGGCGGCGGTGGCGGCGGTGGCGAAGGCGGCGACGCGGGGAAGGGCCGCCGCGGCTGGAAGCGGTTCATCCCGAACTGGAAGATCGTCATGGCCAGCATGGTCGTGCTGGCCGCCGGCCTGTTCGGGATGATCTGGGTCGCCTACGCGAACACACCGCTGCCCGAGGTCGCCCAGCAGAACGCGGTCGCGCAGGAAAGCATCATCTACTACCGGGACGGCAAGACCGAGATCGCCCGCTGGGGCATCCCGCGAAAGATCATCAAGTTCAACGAGGTCAACGACGCGGTCAAGGACGCGACGATCGCCATCGAGAACAAGACCTTCTGGGAGGACTCCGGCATCTCCATCCCGGGCATCGCCCGCTCGGTGTGGATGACCGTGACCCGCCAGCAGGTCCAGGGCGCCTCCACCATCACCCAGCAGATGGCGCGCAACTACTACGAGGGCCTCAGCCAGGAGCAGTCGATCCAGCGGAAGGTCAAAGAGATCTTCGTCGCGGTGAAGCTCAACAAGGAGAAGTCCAAAGAGGACATCCTCATGGACTACCTCAACACGATCAACTACGGCCGTGCCTACGGCATCCAGGCGGCCGCCGAGGCCTACTTCGGCAAGAACACCAAGGCCGCCAAGCTCACCCCCGCGCAGGCGGCCTACCTGGCCGCCCGCATCCAGCAGCCCAACTGGGACGGTGAGGACCCCCGGCTGAAGTCGCGGTGGAGCACCGTGATCAAGTACATGGCCGACCAGTTCCCGCAGAAGTACGGCAACCTGCCGGCGACCGCCAAGTGGCCGAAGGTCAAGAAGCCCACCGACAAGAGCGAGATGTCCGGGCTCACCGGCTACATGGTCAGGGAGGTCCTCAACGAGCTCAAGCGCAACAACATCAGCAGCGACGAGATCGAGCGCAGCGGCTACCGGATCGTCTCGACGTTCGACAAGCAGCTGATGAAGGACGCCAAGGCGGCGGTCGAGGGCGTGACCGCGCGCATGAACAAGGAGTTCCACGCGGGTCTGGCCGCCGTCGACCCCCGAAACGGCAGGGTGCTCGCCTTCTACGGCGGCAGGGACTACATCACCGACCCGTGGAACGAGCCCTTCGAGTCCTACAAGCAGGCGGCCTCGGCCTTCAAGCCGTACGTGCTGGCCGCCTGGCTCGACGCCGGCTACAGCCTCAACAGCTACGTGCCGGGCAACGAGACCGTGCCCAAGGAGATCCCGGGCCAGCAGATCGGCGGCTACCGCAACAGCCACAACGTCGGCCAGGCCGTCGATGTCGTCAAGGCCACCGCCGCCTCGGTCAACACCGCGTACGTCTCCATGGCCTACAAGCTGCCCGGCCAGCTGGAGGACGTGAAGCGGATCGTCGTGGAGGCGGGTCTCGGCAAGAAGCGGATGGATGACGACGTCGCCTCCCACGCCTACGGCTTCTCGATCGGCTCGGCGCTGGTGTCCCCCGTCGAGCAGGCGGCCGGCTACTCGATCTTCGCCAACGGCGGCAAGCACGTCGACTACCACGTGGTCCAGAAGGTCCTCAATCAGGACAAGAGCGTCCGCTGGAACCCCGAGAAGAAGCTGCCGCGACAGGTGATCTCGGCCGAGGCCGCCGCCGACGCCACCGCCGCGATGCAGTCGGTGCTCAAGGCCGGCGGCACCGCCGCGGGCAAGGGCCTGGGCATCCGTCCGGCCGCCGGCAAGACCGGCACCAACAACGACGAGAAGGAGGCCTGGTTCGTCGGCTACACGCCGCAGATCTCCACCGCGGTCGGCTTCTACCGCGAGGAGTGCAGGACCGCCTCCGGCAAGGTCGTCCCGCCGAAGCACTCCAACTGCCCCGGGACCGACGGCAAGAAGCCCAGCAAGTACGACGGGATCAACAAGGTCTACACCAAGCCCTACGAGGTGTCGCTGGGCTTCGAGGGCGCCGGTCCGCCCACCGAGGTGTGGCGTGCCTTCATGCTGCGCGCCCACGAGACGCTGAAGCTGCCGGTCGAGCAGTTCCCGGCCAGGGCGAACATCGGCCAGTCCGAGAACATCGTGGAGAAGCCGGAGCCCAAGCCGACCCCGACCACCGACAACCCGTTCGGCACGCCGGACGACCCGTGGGGCGACGACAACGGCAACGACTGCGGCCTGCTCGGCTGCGACAGCGACGACGACACCGACGGCCTGCCCGAGGACGGCCAGACGGAGGCCGACAGGCTCGGTGACGTCGGCTCCGGCGACGACCCGATGGGCGGCGGCGCGATCGTGCCCGATCCCATGGCCGGATCCACCAGGCGGGACAGCGAATGACACGGCTGGGGACGACGGCGCGGACGGTCGTGCCGTACCTGCCTCTGGGGCTCATGGCGGCCCTGGGGGCGGTCCTCGCCTACGTCTGGAAGCTGCCCTGCAGGACGGGCGGCTGGAACAACTCCATCCAGACGTACGCGAACGCCTGCTACACCGATATCTACCCGCTCTTCTTCGACCGGCAGCTGCACACGCAGGACCCGTACTTCGCCGCGGTGCCGTTCGACAAGCAGGTGGAGTACCCCGTCGTGCTCGGCGAGGTCATGCAGGTCATCGCCTGGCTGGTGCGCCGGCTGGCGCCGGACGAGGCGACCCAGGCGGTGCGGTTCTACGACATCACGGTGATCCTGCTGGGGATCTCCCTCGTGGTCGGCGTGCTGCTGATGGCCGCCGTGGCCGGGCCCACCCGCAGGTGGGACGCCGCCTGGTACGCCCTCGCCCCCGGCGTGATCCTCGCCGCCTACATCAACTGGGACCTGATCGCGGGCGCGCTGTCGATGGGCTTCCTGCTGGCGTGGGCGCGCCGCCGCCAGGTGCTGGCCGGCGTGCTGCTCGGTCTGGCGATCGCGACCAAGTTCTACCCGCTGATGTTCCTCGGCGCGCTGTTCCTGCTGACCGTGCGCACCGGAAAATGGCGGCCCTTCCTCGTCTCGCTGGGCTCGGCGGTGGCCGCCTGGCTCGTCGTCAACGTCCCGTTCATGGTGCTGGCGTGGGAGGGCTGGCGGCGCTTCTACGTCTTCTCCCAGGAGCGCGGCGTCGACTGGGGCTCGCCCTGGCTGTTCTTCGAGCGCAAGGACTGGCCGATCCTCGGCGACATGGACCCGAGCCTGCTCGGCATGGTCTCGCTGGCGCTGCTGTGTCTCGGCATCGCCGTCCTGACCGTGCTGGCGCCGCAGCGGCCCCGCCTGGCGCAGATCTGCTTCCTGGCGCTGGCCGCGTTCATGATGACCAACAAGGTGTGGTCGCCGCAGTTCGTGCTGTGGCTGGTGCCGTTCGCCGTGCTGGCCAGGCCCAACTGGAAGCCGCTGGCGCTGTGGCAGGTCGCCGAGGTGTGGTACTTCTTCGCGATCTGGCTCTACCTGCTCTACCAGGACGAGGCGAGCAGGCACCTGGGCATCGGCGACGACGTCTACTTCACCGCCGTCTGGGGCCGCGTCATCACGATCCTCATCATGATGGCGTTCGTGGTGCGCGACATCCTCCGTCCCGACAAGGACGTGGTACGGCAGGCAGGCGTCGACGACCAGACGGGCGGCGTCTTCGACCGCGCCCCTGACAGGTTCGCGCTCACCTGATGAGGGCGCTCGGGATCTGGGTCACCTCCCGTCTCGGGCTCCTGCTCGCCACCCTGATGGGCGCGTCATGGCTGGCCGGCGCGGGCGGCTACCTCGACAGGTGGAAGCAGTGGGACGCCAGCCTCTTCGTCACGATCGCCCAGCACGGCTACGGCGGCGTCCCCGGCGCCCCGCGTGACCCCGGCCTGCCCGCGTTCTTCCCCGGCATGCCCGCCATGCTCAGGCTCGTCCACCTGGTCGTCCCCGACTGGGCGCTGTGCGGGCTGCTGATCTCGCTGGTCGCGGGTGGCGTGGCGGCGATGGCGCTGGCGCGGCTCGCGGAGTTCGAGGGCGGCTCGGGCTCCACGGCGGTGCTGGCCATGGTGCTGTTCCCCACGGCGGTCTTCCTGACCGCCGGCTACAGCGAGGCGTTGTTCCTCGCGCTCGCGATCCCCGCCTGGCTGGCGGCGCGCAGGAGGCAGTGGGCCGCCGCCGCGCTGCTGGCCGCAGGGGCGTCCGCCGTCCGGATCACGGGGATGTTCCTGGCGGTCGCGCTGATCGTGGAGTTCGTGCTCAGCAAGCCGCGCTGGCGGGAACTGCCGTGGCTGACCATCCCCTTCGTCCCGTTGCTCGCCTACTCGTGGTACCTGCATGACCGTACCGGTGACTGGCTGGCCTGGAAGCACGCGCAGGAGGCCGGCTGGGGCCGGGAGATGGTGTGGCCGTGGGAGGCGTGGCGGACCACCTGGAACTCGGCGATGGGCACCGACGACTTCGCCGTCGCCTTCCGCATGGAGATCGTCGGCGCCGTGGTGGCCGTCGCGGTGCTGGTCTGGCTGCTCGTGCGGCGCCGGTGGAGCGAGTTCGTCTACTGCGGCCTGCAGGCGGGCGCGCTGCTGCTGTCGGCCTACTACCTGTCGGTGCCGCGCGCCCTGATCCTGTGGTTCCCGCTGTGGGTGCTGATCTCCCGGCTGTCGACCCGGTGGATCATCGGGTACGGCCTGCTCCTCGGCCCGCTGATGGTGCTGAACACCCTGAGGTTCCTCACCGGCGCGTGGGCCGGCTGACATCCGTACCCGCTTCCGGTGGAAAGTAATCCATGGAAGTTATCCACAGGCTGTGTGTTTCCCTCACAGGTTCTTGCGGAGGAAGGCGATGTCCTCGGCCTGACCTGCGAACGGCGTCTCCACGATGATCGGCGCCCCCGCCCTGCGGCACACTTCCAGAATCAGCTCGGACTCGATCTGCCCCTGACCGAGGTTGGCGTGGCGGTCGGCGCCCGAGTCGAAGGCGTCACGCGAGTCGTTGCAGTGGACCAGGTCGATGCGGCCGGTGATGGCCTTGACCCGGTCGACCACGTCGACCAGCTCCTCGCCGCCCGCGTGGGCGTGGCAGGTGTCGAGGCAGAAGCCCACGTCGAACCCGTCGAGCGCCTCCCACAGCCGGGCGATGCGGTCGAGCCTGCGCGCGATGGCGTTGCCGCCGCCCGCGGTGTTCTCGATCAGCACGGGGATGGGGCACTCCATCCGCTCGAACACCTTGCGCCAGTTGTCGAACCCGATCTGCGGGTCCTCGTCCTTGTTGAGATGGCCGCCGTGGACGACCAGGCCCTTGGCGCCGAGGCCCGCGGCCGCCTTGAGATGCTGCTCCAGCAGCTTGCGGCTGGGAATCCTGATCCGGTTGTTGGTCGTCGCCACGTTGATCAGGTAGGGCGCGTGGATGTAGATGTCGACGCCCTCGACCGGCTTGTCGGGCAGTACGGGCGCCTTGTAGCCCTGCGGGTCGCCGAGGAAGAACTGCACGATCTCCGCGTCGCGTTCGGCCGCGTGGGCCGCGGGATCGTCCTGGTCGACATGAGCTCCGATGCGCACCATGCCTCCCAGGCTATCCGTTTCGGCGGCACGGATCAGGGCAGTCGAGGCGCAGCCCCCCGACGCTAGGAGCGCCAGATGACCCGCTATCGCTTAGGTGGTTTCCTCTTTCTGATCTACGTCCTGGTCGGCCTCTACGTGGCCTGGATCCACGACTACATCACCCCGGCTTTGCTGAAGGACGTGGCCGAGGCGCTGCTGGCCACGTTCCTGTGGTTCGTCCTCCTCCTCGGCGGCGACCTCCACCTGGGGTGAGACCGCCCGGCGCTCCTCCGCCGCGCCCGCCCAGGGGCGGAGGAGCCCGTTCCACGGGCCCACCTTCACGGGTGCGTCTTCACGGCCCACCTTCACGGGCACGCCTTCACGGGCACGCCTTCACGGGCACGCCTTCACGGGCACGTCTTCAACGGGCACACGGAAGGACGGCACCGCCAGGGGTGCCGCCCGCATCGGGGTGTTATGGCAGGAACCCGCCGCGCGCGATGCCCAGTGCCACGCCCACGAACGACGCCACGATCCCCACGATGTTCAGCGCCCGTTCCGGCGTGGTCGCCGAGATGTACTGCGAGTAGAGCCCGAGGCCGAAGCCGAGCGCCCCCACCCACGACGAGACGACGTGGGCGTCGGGGAAGAAGGTCGACCCGAACGCGACCAGGCCGCACACCAGCGTGGCGATCGACAGCAGGTTCTCGATCGGGTGCGGACGGCCGTCGCTGTTGAGCGTCAGCCTGGACCTCTCGTTCTCGCCGGGACGAAGCACGTGTGGCATGGCTACCACCCCCTCATCTGTAAAGGAGTTCCCATCCGTGCGCGGCTGGTAACCTGAGCAGGCTGCGTTGTGCTGGGTCAACCGCCACCGGGTCGCCGAAAGGGGCGATCCCGGGAAAAACGTCAGCGTCCTCCTGTCACGACAGAGTGTCGTGACCGCAAGAGTCCAGAGGAGGTTGGAGTCCATCATGCGTCGTTACGAAGTAATGGTGATCCTGGACCCTTCGCTCGATGAGCGCACTGTGGCGCCGTCCCTCGACCAGTTCCTCGCCGTCGTCCGCAACGACGGTGGCACCGTGGAGAAGGTCGACGTGTGGGGCCGCCGTCGCCTTGCCTACGACATCGACAAGAAGTCGGAAGGCATCTACGCCGTCATCGACCTGTCCGCCGAGCCGGCCACGGTCAAGGAGCTCGACCGCCAGATGAACCTCGACGAGGGCATCATGCGGACCAAGGTTCTCCGCCCGGACGTGCACTAAGCAGCTCGTTCTCCCGATTTTCTGTCGGGGGCGGGCCGTAGTCTGAGCCGTAACCCAAGAGTTGAGGAAGGGCTCCAGCCATGGCAGCAGGCGACACCGTCATCACCATCGTCGGCAATCTTGTCAACGATCCTGAGCTGCGCTTCACCCCTACGGGGCAAGCCGTGGCCCAGTTCCGCGTCGCGTCCACTCCGCGGTTCATGGACCGCCAGACCAACGAGTGGAAGGACGGCGAAAGCCTCTTCCTGACCTGCAACGTGTGGCGGCAGGCGGCCGAGAACGTCGCCGAGTCGCTGCAGCGCGGCATGCGGGTCATCGTTCAGGGGCGGCTCAAGCAGCGGTCTTACGAGACCAAGGAAGGCGAGAAGCGCACGGTCTACGAGGTCGAGGTCGACGAGATCGGCCCGTCCCTGCGTAACGCCACCGCCAAGGTCAACCGCACCTCCCGTCAGGGTGGTGGCGGCGGCTTCGGCGGCGCCCCCGCCGACGACCCGTGGGCCTCGGCCACGCCCGCCCCGCCCCAGGGCGGCGGCTTCGGCGGTGGCGGTGGTGGCGGCGGCTACGGCGGCGGCAACCAGGGTGGCGGCTTCGGCGGCCAGCAGGGTGGCGGCGGCTTCGGCGGCGGCGACTTCAGCGACGAGCCTCCCTTCTAACCCGAAGGGCCCGTTCGCGGGCCCTTCCCGGTCGGGCCGCCAGGCCTGACCACCTGTCAACAAGCCCGAGTCCATTCCCGCTTCACGGCGGGGCTCTGAAAGGAGCACCACGATGGCTAAGCCGGCACTGCGCAAGCCCAAGAAGAAGGTTTGCCTGTTCTGCCACGACAAGATCTCCTACGTCGACTACAAGGACACGGCGCTGCTTCGGAAGTTCATCTCCGACCGCGGCAAGATCCGTGCGCGCCGGGTGACGGGCAACTGCACCCAGCACCAGCGCGACGTGGCGACCGCGATCAAGAACGCCCGTGAGGTGGCTCTGCTGCCCTACACGAGCACCGCGCGCTAAGGGAGGACTTGCGACATGAAGCTCATCCTCACCACCGAGGTCTCCGGCCTCGGCGCCCCCGGCGACATCGTCGAGGTCAAGGACGGCTACGGCCGCAACTACCTCGTGCCCCGCGGCTACGCGATCCAGTGGACGCGTGGTGGCGAGAAGCAGATCGCTTCGATCAAGAAGGCGCGCGACGCCCGCGAGATCCGCGACCTGGGCACCGCCAAGGAGGTCGCCGGCCAGCTCCGCGCCCTCAAGGTCAAGCTGGCGACCCGCGCCGGCGAGTCCGGCCGCCTGTTCGGCTCCGTCACCACCGGTGACATCGCCGAGGCGGTCCAGAAGGCCGGTGGCCCGGCCCTCGACCGTCGCCGCATCGAGATCGTCAACGCGATCAAGAGCGTCGGCTCCCACAAGGTCAGCGTCAAGCTGCACCCCGAGGTCTCCGCTTCCCTCGACGTCGAAGTCGTCGCCGGCTAGCGGTTTCCGCACCAGCGAAAACCCCCGCGGGGATTCCCGCGGGGGTTTTCGTCATTCCACGGCCTCTCAGCCCGACCTGGACCGAGGCACGCTCCTTCCCACGATCTCGTCCGGGGGATCGTGCGGGGCGGGCGCGCTTGCTGCCCGCTCCGCCCGGCGCTCAGGCGGTCGCTCTCGCAGTGCTGTCCGGGGACCGTGCGAGAGCCGGCGAGCGCCTGCCGTGCGGGCGGCTACGCGACCCGGTCGAGAAAGCCCAGCACCCGTTCGGTGAGCAGCGTGGCGGCCGGCTCGTCGTAGGCGGGCAGGCTGGGGTCGGCGAACAGGTGCTTGTCGCCGGGGTAGAGGAACAGTTCGGCGTCCGCGGCCGTCTCGGCGAGCGCGCGGGCCGCCGCGAGGTCGCCCTCGTCGACGAAGAACGGGTCGGCGTCCATGCCGTGCACCTGGACCGGCACGCCGTCGGGCCAGCCGCCGCCGAACTCGGCGGTCGGGACGCAGGCGTGGACCAGCACCGCGCCCTTCGCTCCGGCTCGGGTCTGGGCCAGCAACTGTGCCGGCATCACCCCGAGCGAGAACCCGGCGTAGACGAGCTCGCCGGGCAGCCCTTCGGCGGCGGCCCGCCCCCGCTCGGCGATCGCGTCGAACCCTGTCTTCTGGGCGTAGGCGACGCCCTCCTCGAGGCCGGCGAAGACCTGCCCCTCGAACAGGTCGGGCACGTGGACGGTGTGGCCGGCTCGCCTGAGCTCCTCGGCGAACACGCGGACACCGGATGTCAACCCGTGCGCGTGATGGAACAGCAACACCTCGGCCATGTCTCTCCCTTTCCCGTGGCGCCCGGTCGGCTCCGTGGTACCGAGTATCGCCGGGGGCCCTGACAGTTTCCGGTGTCCGGCAGCGGAAGAACACGTACATATAGGCCCGGACGGAACCGCCATTAGGCCCCACGTACAATTTGCACGTTCATTCAGTAGACGTGGAGACGCCCATGGTTCGCCCTTCTATGCTGTTCGCTCTCGGTGCGCTGGCGACGGCGACTGTGGCGTGCGCCCCAGCCGACAACACCGCCAGTACGGCCGCCCCGAGCGGCGCCGCCTCCACCGCCTGCACGAAGGAGCAGCTCAAGCTCGTCAACGCGGGCAAGCTGACGATCGGCACCGACAAGCCGGCCTACGAGCCGTGGTTCAAGGACGACGACCCGAGCAACGGCCAGGGCTTCGAGAGCGCGATCGCCTACGCGGTCGCCGGTGAGATGGGCTTCGACCGCGACGAGGTGCAGTGGTCGACGGTCAAGTTCGACACCGCCTTCGCCCCCGGCGCGAAGAAGTTCGACTTCGACATCAACCAGGTCTCGATCACGCCCGCGCGGGCCAAGGCGGTCGACTTCAGCAACGGCTACTACACCGCCAAGCAGGCCGTCGTCGCGGTGAAGGGGTCGAAGGTCGCGGGCGCCACGTCGCTGGCGGCGCTCAAGGACGCCGCGATCGGCGTGCAGGTCGGCACGACCGCGTTCAGCGCCGTCCAGGACATCATCAAGCCGGCCAAGCAGCCGAAGGTCTACAACGACCAGATCGACGCGGTCAACGCGCTGAAGAACGGCCAGATCGACGCGCTCGTCGTCGACCTGCCGACGGCCTTCTACGTGACCGCCGCCCAGGTGGACAACTCCGCCATCATCGGCCAGTTCAGCGCCTCGGGCGGCACGCCCGAGGAGTTCGGCCTGGTCATGGAGAAGGGCAGCACGCTGAAGTCCTGCGTCGACAAGGCGGTCGACGCGCTCAAGACCAAGGGCGAGCTGGCCAAGATCGAGCAGCAGTGGCTCGGCGAGGCGGCGGGTGCTCCCGAGCTGAAGTGATGGCGTCCACCTGGGTCAAGAGCGAAAAGCAGCTCGAACGTGAGCGGGTGCGCGCCAGGCGCGCCCGCCGTTCGGCCTCCACCGCCACCGTCTCCACGATCGTCTTCCTGGTGCTCGTGGTCTGGGTGGTCACGAACGCGCCCGGCTGGGACCGGGTGCAGGACACCTTCTTCAACCCCGAGCAGTTCGTCGCCGCGCTGCCCGACGTGCTCGACGGGTTCCTGCTCAACGTCAAGATCTTCCTGATCGCCGAGCCGCTGATCCTCGTCGTCGGACTGCTGGTGGCGCTGGCCCGCGGGCTGACCGCCCCGGTGTTCTTCCCGCTGCGCTGCCTGGCCGTCGCCTACACCGACATCTTCCGCGGCATCCCGACGATCCTGCTGGTCTACCTGGTGGGCTTCGGCCTGCCCGCCCTGCGGCTGCAGGGCACCCCCTCGGACGAGGCGACGCTGGGCATCATCGCGCTGACGCTCTCCTACGGCGCCTACGTGGCGGAGGTGTTCCGCTCCGGCATCGAGTCGATCCATCCGAGCCAGGTGGCCGCGGCCCGCTCGCTCGGGCTGACACAGGGCAAGACGTTGCGCTTCGTGGTGCTGCCGCAGGCCGTGCGCAGGGTGATCCCGCCCCTGCTGAACGACTTCGTGTCGCTGCAGAAGGACACGGCGCTGGTGGCGACGATCGGGGCGATCGAGGCGCTCAGGCAGGCCCAGATCCACGCGTCCAGCTCCTTCAACTACACGCCCTACCTGGTGGCCGCGCTGCTGTTCATCCTGCTCACCATCCCGATGGCGCGCTTCACCGACTACCTGGCCGCGCGGTCGCAGAGGCGGAGGGGACGATGAGCGTGCTCACCCTCGAAGGGGTGTGGAAGAGCTACCACGACCATCCCGTGCTGCGCGGGATCGACCTCGAGGTGGCGCCGCACGAGGTGGTCTGCCTCATCGGCGCCTCCGGATCGGGCAAGTCCACCCTGCTGCGTACGGTGAACCTGCTCGAGACCGTCGACGACGGGATCATCACGCTCGACGGGCGGGAGATCACCGACCCCGATGTCGACGTCGACGACGTGCGCAAGCGCATGGGCATCGTCTTCCAGGCGTTCAACCTGTTCCCGCACATGAGCGTCCTGGACAACATCACGCTGGCCCCGCGCCAGGTGCACGGGGTGTCCAGGAAGCAGGCGGAGGAGCAGGCCAGGGAGCTGCTGGCCAGGTTCGGCCTGGCGGAGAAGGCGAAGGCCTACCCCGACCAGCTGTCGGGCGGGCAGCAGCAGCGGGTGGCCATCATCCGCGCCATGGCCACGCAGCCCCGGCTGATGCTGCTCGACGAGGTCACCTCGGCGCTCGACCCCGAACTGGTCACCGAGGTGCTCGGGGTCATCAGGGAGCTCAAGAGCGCGGGCATGACCATGGTCCTGACCACGCACGAGATGAGCTTCTGTCGGGACATCGCCGACACCGTCTGCTTCCTGGACGGCGGCGTGCTGCTCGAACGCGGCACGCCCGAGCAGATCTTCACCGATCCCCGGCACCCGCGCACCCGCGACTTCCTGCGCAGCGTGATCGAGTCAGGCCGCTTCTAGGAACGAGGTGCATGGCCGGCGGCCACGCACCTCGTTCCTAGCGGCGGTGGCGGCCGCGTCCGGAGGCGACGGGGGCGGCCAGCGGGCTGCGGCGCCTGCCGTACACGAGGTAGGCCAGGACGCCCACCGCCATCCACGCCGCGAACGACAGCCACGTCTGGACGCTGAGGTTCACCATCAGCCACAGCGTGGCCAGCATCGACAGCGCGGGCAGCAGCGGGGACAGCGGCACGCTGAACCCGCGGGGCGCGTCCGGCATCCGGCGGCGCAGCACGATCACCCCGGCCGACACCGCGAGGAACGCGAACAACGCCCCGACCACCACGATCTGCTCCAGCATCAGCACCGGAGCCAGCTCGGCCAGCAGGATCGCGGTCACGCCGATCACCAGCGTGACCCTGGTGGGGGAGTGGTAGCGGCGGCTGAGCGTCCCGAGCCCGCGGGGCAGCAGCCCGTCGCGGGCCATCGCGAACATGATCCGCGTCTGCCCCGCGATCAGCACCATGATCACCGTCGTCAGCCCCAGGACGGCGCCGATGTTGATGACGTGCACCATCGCGTCCTCGCCCACCGCCGCGAAGGCCGCCGCCAGCGGCGCCACCTCGGAGATGCGCGTGTACGGCACCATGCCGACCATCACCACCGCCACCGCGATGTAGAGCACGGTGGCGATCACGAGGCTGCGGATCATGCCCTTCGGTACGGCCCGCGGCGCGTCCAGCGTCTCCTCGGCGGCCGTGGCCACGACGTCGAAGCCGATGTAGGCGAAGGCGATCGCGGGAGCGGCGGCGAACACCCCGAACCATCCGAAGGATCCCGCCGGCCCCACCACCAGCCCGAGCAGGGTGTCGGGCGGGCCTGACGACGGCTGGTGCGGCGCGATGAAGTCACCCAGGTTGGCCGGGTCGAAGTGGAGCGCCCCGACGGCGATCACCGCGGCGATGGCGGCCAGCTTGGCCACGACGATCAGCCACAGCGCGCGCAGCCCGAACCTGGCGCTCATCGCGACCGTGGCGGTCAGCAGGCCGAGGACGAGCGCGGTCAGCACGCCCTGCGGTACCGGGAGGGGCACCCCGAGGTCGGCGAACGTCTGGGCGGCGTACAGCGCCCACACCCGCGCCACGACGGCGGCCGCCAGTTGCATCTCCAGCAGCAGCGCCCAGCCGACGACCCAGGCCCCCACCTCGCCGAACAGCACGTAGGAGAAGGTGTAGGCGCTGCCCGAGGCGGGGATCGTGGAGGCCAGCTCGGCGTAACAGAGCGCGGCCAGCAGCGAGGCGATCCCGGCGATCATGAAGGAGAGGATCACGCCGGGGCCGGCGGTGGTGACCGCCTGGCGGCCGGCGACGCTGAAGATGCCCGCGCCGATCATCACGCCGAGCCCGAGGATCACCAGGTCGGCAGGCCGGTAGAGCCGGTGCAGGCGGTGCCGGGCACCGGTGCGCGGGCCGGTGGCCGCGGCGAGGGGGAGACGGGGCACGTGTCTGTACCAATCGCCGGGGTGAGGATTCTCACCATGCAGGGCGTGGAGCGTGCCAGGCAAGAACGGGCCGGTTGACGAGTGGTCAACCTCCGGTAACCAGCCACCGCGTGCCGTACGCCCTGGCTCCCAGCGTGACGAGACGCGCGACCATCCACACGCCCAGGGCCAGCCACAACACGACCAGGTCGCCCGCCGCGAGCGCCAGGGGCAGGTAGGCGAGCGTCGTCCACACCCCGGCCCACGCCAGGTAGCGCTGGTCGCCCGCGCCGATCAGGACACCGTCGAGCACGAACACGATGCCCGAGACCGGCTGGAGCAGCGCCACCACCCACAGCACGCCGAGCAGCTCGGCGGTCACCTCGGGATCGGCGTCGAAGACGCCGGGGAAGAACGGCCGTCCCACGACCACGATCAGGCCCAGCGCGACCCCCGACCACAGGCCCCACCACACCATGCGCCTGGTGGCGTCCTTGGTGCCCGCGGCGTCGCCCGCGCCGAGCGAGCGCCCCGTGATGGCCTGCCCCGCGATGGCGATGGCGTCGAGGGCGAGGGCGAGCAGCGTCCACAGCTGGGTGGTGATGGCGTGCGCGGCCAGCTCGGCGGTGCCCAGCCTGGTCGCCATGGCGGTGGCCACCAGGAGCACGATGCGCAGGCATATCGTCCTGATGAGGAGGGCGACGCTTGCCGTACCGGCCTGTTTGATGCCTGCCGGGTTGGGTGTGAGCGGTACGCCCGCGCGCCGGGCGCCCTTGACGACGACCCACAGGTAGACGCCCGCCGCGGCGGTCTGGGCGAGAACGGTGCCCCACGCCGAGCCCGCGATGCCCCAGTGCAGGCCGAGCACGAACCACGCGTTGAGCACGGCGTTCAGCGTGAAGGAGGCGACGGCGACGACGAGCGGTGTCCTGGTGTCCTGCATGCCGCGCAGGACGCCGGTGCCGGCGAGCACGACGAGCATGCCGGGGGTGCCGAGCAGGCTGATCCGCAGGTAGGTGGCGGCGTCCGCGGACTGCGCGGGCTCGGCGCCGAACAGGTCGACGATCGCGGGTGACAGCGGCCAGCAGATCACGATGAGCGCGACGCCGATGGCGAAGGCCAGCCACAGCCCGTCCACGCCGTCGCGCATGGCGCGGGTGTGGTTGCCCGCGCCGATCTGCCTGGCGACGGAGGCGGTGGTGCCGTAGGCGAGGAACACGCAGAGATAGACCAGCGTCGACAGGACGGTCCCCGCCACGCCGAGCGCGCCGACCGCGGTGGTGCCCAGTCCATGGCCCACGATCGCGTAGTCGGCGATCAGGAACAGCGGTTCGGCGACCAGTGCCCCGAAGGCGGGGAGTGCCAGGCGCAGAATCTCCCTGTCCCGGGCGGTAATGGGCATTTAGCCATTATGCCCCTTACGTAATGATCCTTTGGCGTGTCGAGCCAACTTTCTTTCCTCCACAGCCGGTGGATAGTGTTTTCGCTGGTCAGGGCGGTTTTCCACAGCCAGGCTCAGAGTTATCCCCAGGCTCGTCCACAGCGCTCCCACACCTTCCACCGGTTCCTGCACAGCTTGACCACAGGGTTGTCCACAGGCTGCGTTGCCGTACCGTCTAACGACGGGCGAAACTGTCAGCCCGGTCGACTACAAGTGGGGGTGGTGCGACCGCCTGCTAGGTGTATCGAGGGGGCGCGGTGACCATGGAAGACGACGAGCCACGCGGCGGTCCTGGCTTCGAGCGCACCCCACCGAGCAACATCGAGGCGGAGCAGTCCGTCCTCGGCGGCATGCTGCTGTCCAAGGACGCCATCGCCGACGTCGTCGAGATCATCAGGTCCGACGACTTCTACCGGCCCGCCCACCAGATGATCTACGAGGTCGTCACCGACCTGTACGGCAGGGGCGAGCCCGCCGACGCCGTCACCGTCTTCGACGAGCTGCAGAAGCGCGGCGAGATGGCCAGAGTCGGCGGCGCCGCCTACCTCCACACGCTGACCGCGGTCGTCCCCACCGCCGCCAACGCCGGCTACTACGCCAAGATCGTCAGGGAGCAGGCCATCCTGCGCCGCCTCATCGAGGCCGGCACCCGCATCGTCTCCTTCGGCTACGGCGGGCAGAACGAAGAGGTCGACGACCTGGTCGACCGGGCACAGGCGGAGATCTACAAGGTCACCGAGCGCCGAACGTCCGAAGACTACGCGCCGCTGTCCGACATCATGCCGGGCGCCCTCGACGAGCTGGAGGCGATCGGCTCCCGCGGCGGCCAGATGGTCGGCGTCCCGACCGGCTTCCAGGACCTCGACTCGCTCACCAACGGCCTGCACCCCGGCCAGATGATCGTCGTCGCCGCCCGCCCCGCGATCGGCAAGGCGCTCGCGCTCGACACTCCCCTGCCAACCCCGACGGGTTGGACCACCATGGGTGAGGTGAGAGTCGGTGACCATCTGATCGGAGCCGACGGAAAGCCCACCCGCGTTGTCGCGGCGACGGACGTCATGCACGGCAGGCCCTGCTACGAGGTGGAGTTCGCCGACGGTACGGTGATCGTCGCCGACGGCTCCCATCAGTGGCTGACGGACACACGGGCATCCCGCGGGGCGGGCCGGCGGAGTGCTTCGGTGAAGACCACCGAGGAGATCGCCGCCACTCTCGTCTGCAACACGTCCGACGTGCGATTCAACCACTCAGTACCCGTCGCCGGTTCCATGGAGCTGCCCGACCGCGACCTCCCGTTGCCGCCGTACACCCTTGGGGTGTGGCTGGGAGACGGGAACAGCGACAGCGCCAGGTTCACATCGGCGGACCCGGAGATCGCCGCTTACATCGAACAAGAGGGGATAGGCGGCGAAAAAGGCGGCCCCTCCACCGGATTGCGCCGCCGGGACCACCACGGGACCGCTCAGGACATTCTCCGCGGTATGGGAGTGCTGGGGAACAAGCACATCCCCTCCATCTACCTGCGTGCCTCCGAACAACAGCGCCGGGACCTGCTCGCCGGCCTGCTGGACACCGACGGGTACGTCAACGACAGCGGCACGGTCGTGTTCGCCGTCACCAACCGGCGACTGGCCTACGACACGCAGGAACTGATCCTCGGTCTCGGATACAAGGCGACCATCGCCACCAAGCGTGTCAACGGCCGCTCAGAGGACAGTTCCACGTGCTACCAGGTCTGCTTCACCCCTGGCGACAAGGTGTTCAAGCTCAGCGGGAAAGCCGCCCGACACCGGCCGCAGGCCGGTCCCAAGGTCGGCTACCGGAACATCGTCGCCGTACGGCGAGTCGAGTCGGTTCCGGTTCGCTGCGTCGAGGTGGACAACCCGGAGCACCTGTACCTCGCCAGTCGGTCCTGGATCCCTACGCACAACTCGACGCTGGGACTGGATTTCGCCAGGTCGGCGGCGATCAAGCACGGGATGACCACGGTCGTCTTCTCCCTGGAGATGTCGCGCAACGAGATCACCATGCGACTGCTGTCCGCGGAGGCGCGCGTGGCGCTCCACGCGATGCGCTCGGGCATGATGACCGACGACGACTGGACCAGGCTCGCCCGCAGGATGAGCGAGGTGGCCGAGGCGCCGCTGTTCATCGACGACTCGCCCAACATGTCGATGATGGAGATCAGGGCCAAGTGCCGCCGTCTCAAGCAGCGCAACGACCTGCGTTTCGTCGTCATCGACTACCTCCAGCTGATGAGCTCGCCGAAGAAGACGGAGTCCCGGCAGAACGAGGTGTCGGAGATCTCGCGGTCGATCAAGCTGCTGGCCAAGGAACTCGAGGTGCCGGTGATCGCCATCTCCCAGCTCAACCGTGGTCCCGAGCAGCGCACCGACAAGCGTCCCGCGGTCAGCGACCTCCGCGAATCGGGATCGATCGAGCAGGACGCGGACATGGTGATCCTGCTTCACCGCGAGGACGCCTACGAGCGGGAGTCGCCGCGCGCGGGTGAGGCGGACCTGATCGTGGCCAAGCACCGTAACGGCCCCACGGCTACGGTCACCGTCGCCTTCCAGGGCCACTACAGCCGCTTCGTCGACATGGCCCAGCACTAGCGGCCGTCACCTCCGCCTCAGGTCGCTTCCGCCACCCGTGCGTGGCTCGCGTGCACGCGGTGCCGTACGACGAGTTTGATCAGCTCTTCGATCACGACGAGGGTCGCCGCGATCCCGACGCAGACGCCCCACTGGGCGAGGTTCAGGCCGGTGGTCCTGAGGATGCTCTGCAGGAAGCCGACCACGGTGACCGCGATGACCGCGAGGAGCGCGATGGCGTACCTGCGCAGTTGGTTCGGGCCAGGAATGGCGTCCCTGGAGAAGATCGTGTTCGTCTGGTCCCTGGTCAGCACTCCCGCCGCGACGTGGAAGAGCGACAGCGTGGTCAGGAGCATGGTGGAGGCCACGAGCGCCCCGTACGCCACGCCGACCTGGTAGGCGGCCAGCGAGCCGACCGTCATGACGAGCCCCTGGACGCACAGCCGGATCCAGTTCGCCCGGGACAGGACCGGTGCGCCGACCGGCCGGGGCGCGCGGTCCATCAGGCCACGTGTCGGCTCGTCGAAGCCCAGCGCGATGGCGATCGGGATGTCCACCACCATGTTGATCCACAGGATCTGCAGCGGGTTGAGCGGGATCCCGTCGGCGATGCCGAAGAGGGCCGCGCCGATGAAGACCGCGATGTAGGCGACCAGCGTCGACATCTGGAAGCGGAGGTACTTCAGCAGGTTGTCGTACAGGGAGCGGCCGTACTCCACGGCGCCCACGATCGTCGCGAAGTTGTCGTCAGTGAGGATCATCACGGCGGCTTCCTTGGACACCTCGGTGCCGGTGATCCCCATCGCCACGCCGATGTCGGCCGCCTTCAGGGCGGGTGCGTCGTTCACCCCGTCGCCGGTCATGGCCACCACGTTGCCGGACTGCTTGAGCAGCCGGACCAGGCGCAGCTTGTCCTCGGGCGCCACCCGGGCGACGACGCCGATGTCATCCAGCTTCCTGAGCGCCTCGTCGTCGCTCAGCGCCGCGAACTCGGCCCCGGTGATCGCCTGGCCGGTGATGCCGAGCTCACCGGCGATCGCCGCCGCCGTCGTCGCGTGGTCACCGGTGATCATCCGTACCCGGATGCTGGCCTTCTTGCACGTCGCGATCGCGCTCCTGGCCTCCGGACGCGGCGGGTCGACGATTCCCACCATCGCGAGCAGGGTGAGGTCCCGCACCTGGCCGATGAGGTCGCCGTCCGGGTTGAAGGCGCGCGGATCGAACTCCCGCTCGGCCACCACCATGACCCGCTCGCCCGCCGCCGCCATGCGGTCGTTCGCGTCCAGGGCGAGCGAGCGGTTGCCGTCCGTCACCTGGACGCGGGAGCCGTCCGGCGCGCGGTAGGCGGTCCCGCGCGCGATGAGCACGTCGGGGGCGCCCTTGACGTAGCAGCGGACGACCGGCTGCCCGTTCGCGCCGGTCATCTCGTGGAAGGTCGCCATGAACTTGTAGTCCGAGTCGAACGGGACCTCCGCGATCCGGGGGTAGGCGGCGCGGGTGTCGGCGATGTCGAGACCGCCCTTGGCGGCCAGCACGATCAGCGCGCCTTCCGTCGGATCCCCGATCAGGTTCTCGCCGTCCAGGACGGCGTCCGCGCACAGGACCATCGGCAGCAGGTACGGGTCGAGGTCGATGCTCGTCCCGCCGACGTGCTTGATCTCGCCCTCGGTACGGTAGCCCTCGCCCGACACGGTGAAGCGGTTCTGGCCAGGGATCACCATCTCCCTGGCCGTCATCTTGTTGAGCGTGAGCGTTCCGGTCTTGTCGGAGCAGATCATCGACGTCGAGCCCAGGGTCTCCACCGCGGGCAGGCGTTTCACGATGGCGTTACGGCGTGCGATGTTCTGGGTGCCGATCGACAGCAGCGCCGTCACGACCGCGGGAAGGCCCGTCGGGATGGCGGCGACGGCCAGGGCCACACCCGTGACGAACAAGGTGTTGAACGGCTTGTTCTGGAGCAGCCCGAGCACGACCACCAGGGCGAGGGCGATGCCGGCGATCGTCGCGATGATCTTGGACAGCGAGTCCAGCTGCTTCTGCAGCGGAGTCTTGTCCGCCTCCGTGCTGGCGAGGAGGTCGGCGATGTGGCCGATCTCGGTGTCCATCCCGGTCGCGGTGACGACGATCTCCCCGCGGCCCCGGGTGACGGAGGTGTTCATGTAGGCGAAGCACGTCCGGTCGCCGAGCGGCACCTCCTTGCCCGGCACGGGCTCGACGCTCTTGAGGACCGGCAGGCTCTCGCCCGTGAGGGCGGCCTCCTCGATCTCCAGCGTGGCGGCGACGCAGATCCGGCCGTCCGCCGGAATCCTGTTGCCCGCCTCCACCAGCACCACGTCACCCGGGACGAGCTCCTCGGCGTCGATCTCGACGGCCTGGCCGTCCCGGCGCACCCGCGCGATGGTCTTCATCATCTGGGAGAGGGCCTTGACGCTCTCCTCGGCCTTCGCCTCCTGGCGCAGGCCGACCACGGCGTTGAAGACGGTGAGCGCGACGAGGACCACGGACGTTCCGACCTCGCGCGTGACGAGCAGGTTGATCAACGCGGCGGCGAGCAGCACGATCTGCATGAAGTCCCGGTACTGGCGCAGCCACGCCTGGAGCGCGGACTCCTTCTTCCCCGCGGCGAGCCGGTTGGGGCCGTGGGTCCTGAGGCGTTCGCGCGCGGCGTCGGCACCGAGCCCCTGGTCGAGCTGGACACCGAACTCCCGGAGCACCGTCGCGACATCGACCGCGTGCCATGCCGGACGGGCCCCCTGCCCCCGCTCCGGGACGGTCTCCGGCTTTCCCGGGCGGTGCGGATCCGGCGAGACGGTGCTGCTCATCCTCTGCGTCCTCCGTTGCGAAAGCGCGGCCGATCACACGGCGAGCGCGGTCGGGACCCCGTCGGCGGCTTCCTCCTTCATCGCTTCGTGCGCCCGTACCGGCAGGAAGCGGGTATGCGACACCGCCGGTGTCGATCACCGGCGTGTCCTCTGTTCATGCCCTCCCCGGCTTCACATTTCTCCCTAAAAGTGTGCAAATTGGGCATTGGTTTGGTTGGGATCCGCCCGGCGCGCGCACCGCGGATCAGGGGCGGCGCCCGGGGGGCGGAAGGCGCGATCGGGGCGGTGCCGGGTAGCGTGCCTGCTGGATCCGACTTCCTGGCGACTTCCTGATGACTTCCTGACGACGACGAGGCGGGACGGTGGCTGACCTCATCCGTGGCGTGTTGTTCGACATCGACGACACCCTCTTCGACTACTCCAGCTCCGAACGCGCCGGCCTGCTCGAACATCTGGCCGCCGAGGGCCTGCTGGACGGCTTCCCGTCGCCCGAGGAGGCGGTGGGGCGGTGGCGACGGATCATGGAGGAGGAGTACGACAGGTTCCTGGTCGGCGAGCTGACCTTCGAGGAGCAGCGGCTCGTCCGGGTCAGCAGGTTCCTCGGCAGGCCGGTGCCGGAAGAGGAGGCGACGGCCTGGTTCGCGGGCTACTCGGCGCTCGTCAACGCCGCGTGGGCGGCCTTCCCCGACGCCGCCCCCGTGCTGGCGGCGCTCGCGCCGCGTTACCGGCTGGGGGTGGTGACCAACTCCACGCTGTCGCACCAGCTGGCCAAGCTGACCGCGCTCGGCCTGCTCGGCCACTTCGGCACGACGGCGATCGTGTGTTCCAGCGAGTACGGCCAGGCGAAACCGCACCCCGGCATCTTCCTGGAGGGGTGCGCGCGGCTCGGCCTGCCCCCTGCGCAGGTCGCGTTCGTGGGCGACAAGTACGACATCGACGCGCTGGGGGCGCGCGACGCGGGACTGCGCGCCTTCTGGCTCGACCGGTCGGGCCGCGGCGCCATACCAGCACACGAGAGCGCCGCAGGGCCGCGGGCGGGGGCTGCTCCAGCCCGCGAGAGCGCCGTGGGGCCGCGGGTGGGGGCTGCTCCGGCCCGCGAGAGCGCCGCAGGGCGACCGGCGCGGGACGTATCGGCAGGCGAGGGTGCCGCGGGGTCGCGTGCGGGGGATGGCCGGGAACGCGAGGGTGCCGCGGGGTCGCGGGGCGGGGACGGGCCGGCACCGGACGGCGTGACGGTCATCGGCTCGCTGGAGGAACTGCTGACGGCCTTGGACGCGGTCAGCTCGCGTAGATCAGCCGGCGGTACGGCCGGATGAGGTCCTCGAACACGGCGATGAACTCGGCGGCGGCCGTGGCGATCTCCTCGTCCGGCGGCGGCGTGGCGGGTTCGAGCGCGTGGCGCACGACGAACGCCAGCGTCTCGGCCTTGGCCCGCCGGTCGAGCTCGCCCGCCTGCGGGTCGAGCGCGTCGATGAGGTAGAAGCCGCCGTTGAGCGCGCTCAGCGCGTACCGAAGGTTGGGCACGTCGTCGCGGAGCAGGCCGTGGCCGACCATCAGGTCGAACATGCGCGTGGTGGCCAGCAGCTCCTGGCTGTGCAGCGGCCGGTCGGCCATCATGCCCTGCAGCGCCCGGCTGTCGCCGGTGATGAGCACGCGCAGGACGGGCCGGTCCTGGATGTCGACGAACGAGAACGCCAGCATCCGGTGGGGCAGCACGGTGGCCGGTTCGCGGCGCATCTGGGCGAGGAGCGTCTCCAGGTAGGCGACGGCCTCGCGCAGGAGCAGGGCCTCGAACAGCTGCTGCTTGGTGCGCCAGTGGAGGTAGACGGTGCCCTTGCCGATCCCGGCCCGCTGGGCGATGTCCTCGATCGTCACCTTGCGGTAGCCGAGCTGGACCAGGAGCTCGGCGGCGGCGTCGAGGATCCGGTCGGCCCGCTCCTTCGTCATGGGGCCTCCAGAACACGCGCTGACCGTTGGTCGAATCTATCGCAGGCGGAATGTGAGGTGTGTCGCCTGCGGCGTCTCCACCACCTGGGTCGTGCGCAGCTCGGTGCGGGTGAGTCCGTCCCAGAGGAGCGTGCCGCCGCCCAGGATCACCGGCACGAGGTGCAGTCGCAGCTCGTCCACGACCCCTGCCCTCAGGTACTGCCGGGCCAGGTCGGCCCCGCCCACGACGCAGATGTCGGCGTCGCCCGCGGCCTCGCGCGCCTGGTCAAGCGCGCTCTCGATGCCGTCGGTGACGAACGTGAAGGTGGTGGGGCCCTTGGCCAGCGTCGGCCGGGGCCGGTGGGTGACCACGAAGCACGGCCTGCCGAAGGCGCCGTCGTCGCCCCAGGGCTCCTCGCCGACGTCGAACATGCGGCGGCCGAGAAGGAAGGCGCCGGTGTTGGCGAAGGTCCGGCTCGCGATCTCCTTCTCCTGGGCGGTGGAGTCGCCGAGCAGCCAGTCGTGCAGCCGCAGGCCGTCCTCGCCGAGGGGGTGCTCGAGCGAGACGCCGGGCGCGGCGACGTACCCGTCGAGCGATGTCGTCATTTCCAGAAAAATCATCAGATCTCCCGATGAATGTGACGTATGAGACATCGACCGCAGGAATCCCCCGTGATCACTCCAGTGCTACAGGAGACAGGACACGCGAAAGGGAGCGCAACCATGTCGTACCTCATCGCCTATGACGGCTCGGCCGACTCGCGGCACGCGATCGAGTTCGCCGCCAAGCATCTCAGCGCGGAGCCCACCGTGATCGTCACCGTGTGGGAGCCGCTCATCGTGCAGCTCGCCCGGCACGGCGCGGCAGCCGCCACCCTGATCCCCGGCGAGAACGCCGAGGAAGCGCAGACGCAGGCCGTGGCGCGCGCCAAGGAGGGGGCCGAGCTGGCGGTCGCCTCCGGCCTGTCCGACGTCACCTACCGCGCGGTGGCCGACAAGAGCTCCATCTGGCAGGCCATCGTCGACCTCGCCGACGAGATCGACGCCTCGCTCGTCGTCACCGGATCGCGCGGCCTCGGCGGCGTGCGCTCGGTGCTCCTCGGCAGCGTCAGCAACCACGTGCTCCACCACGCCCGGCGCCCGACGCTGATCGTGCCTCCGACGGAAGGCCGCTGACCAGCTCGCCCCGCCCCGCTTCCCGCGGGGGGCCGTCCGCCGCCGGCCCTGCCGCTCTCGGGGGGCCGTCCGCCGCCGGTCCTGCCTCCCGCGGGGAGCCGTTCACCGGGGGCCCGGCCTCCCGCGGGGAGTCGTTGGCCGGGGTGCAGGGGAAGGGGCGCAGGTGGGTGTCGATGCGCCTGGCCCCCGGCCCCTCCTCGCCGAGCTCGTCACGCGGGTTGGCCAGCACGCACCTGTCGAGCGACAGGCACCCGCAGCCGATGCAGTCGGTGAGGTCGTCGCGCAGGCGCAGCAACTGCTCGATGCGGTCGTCCAGCTCCGTCCGCCAGGCGGCCGACAGGCGGGCCCAGTCGCCACGGGTCGGCGTGCGCCCCTCGGGCAGCTCGGCCAGGGCGTCCTTGATCGTCTTCAGCGGGATGCCGATGCGCTGCGCCAGCCGTACGAAGGCGACCCTGCGCAGGGTGTCGCGGGAGTAGCGGCGCTGGTTGCCCGCCGTGCGGCGGCTGGAGATGAGGCCCTTGGCCTCGTAGAAGTGCAGGGCGGAGACGGCCACGCCGCTGCGCTCGGACAGCTGGCCGACCGTCAGCTCCTTCGCGTTCCACGGCGCGGTCATGGCGTCACGGGCCTGTGGATGTCGCTGACGTACGCGAGTACCTGCACCGCTCCAGCCTAAACGGACCATCTTCTACGATCCGACCGTGAACACGATTCAGGCAAATTTCGAGGTCCTCGACGAGCGCTTCGCCGGTATCGGCGGCGACGAGCGGATGGAGATCCTCCACACCGGCACCCGCTGGGCCGAGGGACCCTGCTACTTCCCGGCAGGCCGCTACCTGGTCTGGAGCGACATCCCGAACGACAGGATGCTGCGCTGGGACGAGCAGTCCGGCCACGTCGGGCCCTTCCGCCGGCCGTCCGGCTACGTCAACGGCAACACCCGCGACGCGCAGGGCCGGCTCGTCTCCTGCGAGCAGGGCAACCGCAGGGTCACCCGCACCGAGCACGACGGTTCGATCACCGTTCTCGCCGACCGGTGGCAGGGCAGGCGCCTCAACAGCCCCAACGACGTGGTCGTCAAGTCGGACGGGTCGGTCTGGTTCACCGACCCGCCGTACGGGATCACCAGCGACTACGAGGGGCACCGGGCCGAGCAGGAGATCGACGGCTGCCACGTCTACCGCGTCGACCCGGTGAGCGGCGAGGTGACCCGGGTGGCCGACGGGTTCGAACGGCCGAACGGCCTGGCGTTCAGCCCCGACGAGAGCCTGCTGTACGTCGTCGACACCCGCCGCAGGCACCTGCGCGTCTTCGACGTCCACGCCGACGGCACCCTGTCGGGCGGCAAGGTGCTGGCCGAGGGCACCTCCGACGGCATCAGGCTCGACGACGCGGGCCGGATCTGGGCGGCGGGAGACGGCGGCGTGCTCTGCTTCGACCCCGACGGCACGCTCATCGGCAGGCTGGCGATCCCCGAGAAGGTCGCCAACCTGACCTTCGGCGGGCTCAAGGGCAACTGGCTGTTCATCACCGCCTCCACCTCGCTCTACGCGCTGATGACCAACGTGCGGGGGATCATTCCCAGCGGAACACCCTGACCGCGAGCGCCCCGGACACCACCAACCCCACCGCCAGCACCAGCAGGTGGGGCAGGTGGGGCGCCTGTCCCACCCACGTGTCGCCCAGCGCGCGGGCGAAGGGCCCGGCCACCGAGTAGTCGCCGATCACCCGCACGACCTCGGGAAGGTACTCGCGCGGCACCCACATGCCCGACACGAACATCAGCGGGAACATCACCGCGGACCCGATGGTCGGCGCGGCCTTGCCGTTCGGCGCCAGGGCGGCGATCACCAGCCCCATCGCCATCAGCGCCGCCGTGCCGAGCACGAACACCAGCAGGAACCCGGGCAGGTTGCGCGGCAGGCCCGGCCCGAACGCCATCAGCAGTCCGGTGGACACCACCGCGACCACCAGGTTGATCAGCAGCTGGACGGCCAGCACGCGCAGGGGCGAGACCGGCGTCGTCGACATCCTGCGCAGCACGCCCTGGTGCCGGTAGGTGGCCAGCACCGTAGGCAGCACGGTGAACGACAGCGTCAGCACCGACAGCATGACCATCAGCGCCGGGAAGGCGGGACCCGCGGCCCGGCCGAGGAAGACCAGCAGCATCAGCGGCAGGGCGATCGTGAACAGCAGCGACGCGCCGTCGCGCAGGTGCAGCCTGGCCTCGACGAGCAGGATCTTGCTCACGTCAGGCTCCTTCCGGTGAGCGAGAGGAAGACGTCCTCGAGCGTCGCCCGCTCGATGTGCAGGCCGGCGGGGACGATCCGGCGCTCCGCCAGCGCGAGCGTGACAGCCGGCGCCAGGTCGCCCGAGCCGGTGACCGTGACCTGCTCGCCGTTCCTGACCACCCCCGTGACCCCGGGTACGGCCAGCAGCAGCGCCTCCTCGACCGGCGCCGACGGCCGGAACCTGACCCGCTGCGCGGCCCCGGCCCCGCCGATGAGCGCGTCCGGCGTGTCCAGGGCGACGACCCGGCCCGAGGAGATGAGCGCCACCCTGTCGCAGAGCCGCTCCGCCTCCTCCATGAAGTGGGTGACCAGCACGATCGTGACCCCGTCCGCCCTGACCCGCTCGACCAGGTCCCAGGTGTCCCTGCGGGCCTGCGGATCGAGCCCGGTGGTCAGCTCGTCGAGCACGGCCACGCGTGGCCTGCCGACCAGGGCCAGCGCGACCGACAGCCGCTGCCGCTGGCCGCCTGACAGCTTGGCGAAGGGGGTGTTCCGCTTGGCGGACAGGCCCACCGTGTCGAGCAGCGCCCGCCAGTCGGCCGGGTCGGGATAGAAGGACGCGAAGAGGTCCAGCGCCTCCCATACCTTGATCTTGTCGGGCAGGGCGGCGCTCTGCAGCTGGACACCCAGAATGCGGCGGACGGCGGCGCGGTCGCCGACGGGGTCGTGCCCGCCGACCCTGATCGTGCCGCCTGAGGGGGTCCGCAGCCCCGCGACGCACTCGACGGTGGTGGTCTTGCCGGCGCCGTTCGGACCGAGCACGCCGAAGATCTCACCCTCGGCGACGGCGAACGAGACGTCGTCCACCGCCACGTGGTCCCCATAGCGTTTGCGGAGGTTCGCGACCTCGATGACCTTCATGTCCATGACGCTAGGAACCGGCGCGCCCACCGGTAAGGCGGCTGGATGCACGACAGGGGTGGGGCTAGGTGCAGTGTGCACGAGCCGCCGATCGCCCAGACTGGGGGCATGCTCCGCAGAAGCCTGGTGTTGATCGCGCTGGTCGCCGTCGAGGTGCCGGTGGCGTTGCTGTCGATGCTCACGTTGATCGGCGCGTTCGCCCTGGGGCTGGTTCCGTGCTTCCCGCCCACGGTCATGCTCGTCAGGCGCGTGACCGGGCTGACCAGGCGGATGGCCGGCATCGAGGCGCCGTACCACCCCGAGCCGCCCCCGCCCGTACCGCAACCGGACGGCTGGTACCGCCACGACCGCACGCTCTACAAGTCGCCGCGGGTGCCGAGGTGGAGCAACCGCTGGAAGTGGCTGTTCGGCGACCCCGCCACGTGGCGGGACTTCGTCTGGCTGCTGCTCGACCCGGTGGTGAAGGCGGTGCTGGCGCTGCCGCTGCTGGCGCTGCCGGGACCCGCGCAGCGCGTCTACGGGCGGTGGGCGGCGCTGCTGCTGGCGCCGACGGCCAAGAGCCGGCTGGCGGGCCAGGTGCGGCGGCTGGCGGAGTCGCGCACGACGACGGTCGACTCGCAGGCGGCCGAGATGCGCAGGATCGAACGCGACCTGCACGACGGCACCCAG
Organism: Nonomuraea sp. NPDC003804; assembly: GCF_040610675.1. Taxonomy (NCBI): domain Bacteria; kingdom Bacillati; phylum Actinomycetota; class Actinomycetes; order Streptosporangiales; family Streptosporangiaceae; genus Nonomuraea; species Nonomuraea sp. NPDC003804. Next base: position 39,405 of record NZ_JBEXMT010000036.1, on the reverse strand, counting down.
GCGCGGCTCGTCGCGCTCGGCATGACGCTCGGCGCGGTCGAGGAACTGGTCAGGAACGATCCGGCCGCGGCCGTGGCGCTGCTGGCCAAGGCGCGGGAGGCCTCCGCGGAGGCGCTGGCCGAACTGCGCCGGGTGGTGCGCGGCATCCACCCGCCGGTCCTGGCCGAACGCGGGCTCGGCGACGCGGTGCGGGCGCTGGCCCTCGACAGCCCGCTGGCGGTGGACGTGCAGATCGACCTCCCCGTACGGCTGCAGACGCCGGTCGAGACCGCGCTCTACTTCGCGATCAGCGAGCTGCTGTCGAACGTGGCCAGGCACTCCGGCGCCGAACGCGTCACCGTCGACATCAGCCACTCCGGACGCGACGTCAACGTCCTGGTCTGGGACGACGGGCGCGGCGGGGCCGACGCCTCGCGCGGCAGCGGCCTGAACGGCATCGAACGCCGCCTCGCCGCCTTCGACGGCGTGCTCGCCGTGTCCAGCCCGGAGGGCGGCCCGACCACCGTGGCCCTGTCGGTGCCGCTGGCCCTGCCCGAGGAGTACGGCAAGCCGAAGATCCGCATGCCGTGGTGGCAGACCTCGACCGTGGTCGTGTGCTGGGGCCTGGCCTGGCTTCCGCTGTTCCCGCAGGGCCTGGTCGCGGGCGTCTTCAAGGCCCTCGACCTCGAGATCAAGTCGTGGTTCCTGGCGCTGTACCTGGACGAGTCGTGGCAGTGGCCGACGATCATCGGAATGGTCGCGCTGGGCTCGCTGATGTACGGCCTGGCGCTCTACCTGCCGATGTGCCACGACAGGGAACGCTGGATGGCCGAGTCCACCCCGAGGCGCCCCTGGCGCGGCGCATGGTGAACCGCGTCCTGGTCGCCGAGGACCTCTACCTGCTCAGGGAAGGCCTCGTCCACCTGCTCCAGGCCCACGGCTTCACCGTCGTCGCCGCCGTCGAGGACGGCCCTTCCCTCCACCGGTCGCTGATCGAGCTGCGGCCCGACGTCTCCATCGTCGACGTACGGCTGCCGCCCACCTTCACCGACGAGGGCCTGCAGGCCGCGCTGGAAGCCCGCAAGCAGATCCCCGGCCTGCCCATCCTGGTGCTGTCGCAGCACGTCGAGCAGCTGTACGCCAGGGAGCTGCTGGCCGACGGGTCGGGCGGCGTCGGCTACCTGCTGAAGGACAGGGTGTTCAACGCCGCGCAGTTCGTCGACGCCGTACGCAGGGTCGCCGAGGGCGGTACCGCGATGGACCCCGAGGTGATCGCCAAGCTGCTGGCCAGCAAGGCCAGGCACGAGCCGCTCGGCAGGCTCACGCCACGCGAGAAGGAGGTGCTGGGGGCGATGGCCGAGGGCCGGTCGAACGCCGCCATCGCCCAGCGGCTCTACCTGAGCGAGAGCGCCGTGGGCAAGCACACCGCCTCCATCTTCGCCAAGCTCGACCTCGCCCCCTCCGACGACGACAACCGGCGGGTGCTGGCCGTCCTGGCCTACCTCAACGCGGCCCGCCGCTAGCCGTCCTCAACGCGGCCCGGCGCCAGCCTTCTTCGGCCCGGCGCCAGCCGTCTTCGACGCGGCCCGGCGCCGGCCGTCGCGCCTGGCGGCGCCGTTCACGCGGCTGGGCCGGGGTCTCTGGCGCATCGAGCGCCCCTGGGGCCGCCTCCGAGCTGCGGTGGGATCATCTCGCACCGGTCCGGTTTGTCAGTGCCACCAGCTAACGTTTGGTGAGAAACCGGCGACGAAGGGATGGCTCAGGTGAAGTTCCGGGTTAACCGCGATGTGCTGGCTGACGCGGTGGCGTGGGCGGCCCGAGTCCTCCCCACCCGCCCCTCCGCTCCCGTGCTGTCCGGTCTGCTGCTCGAAGCGGGCGACGAGCTGACCCTGTCCGCCTTCGACTACGACGTCTCCGCGCGAGCGCGTATCGAGGCCGACATCGACGAGCCGGGCCAGGTCCTCATCCCTGGCAGGCTGCTCGCCGAGATCAGCCGCAGCCTGCCGCAGGAGCCGGTCCAGATCGTCACCGACGGCTCCGAGGCGGTGCTGACCTGTGGCAGCGCCGAGTTCGGGCTCGTGACGATGCCGGTCGAGGACTTTCCCACCCTGCCCACGATGCCCCCCGCCATCGGCGCGGTCGGCGGTGGCGTGTTCGCCGGAGCCGTCGGCCAGGTGGCCCCCGCCGCCAGCCGCGACGACACGCTGCCCATGCTGACCGGCATCCGGGTCGACATCGCGGGCGACTCCGTGGCCATGGCCGCCACCGACCGCTACCGCATCGCGGCCCGCGACTTCGCCTGGCGTCCCGTCCGGCCCGACGTCAACATCTCGGCGATGGTGCCGGCCAGGGTGCTGGTCGAGGTGGCCAAGTCGCTGCGCGGCGGCGAGGTGTCGATCGCGATGGGCGACGGGGTGGCGGGCTTCGAGAGCGTCGGCCGCAGCACCACCGTCCGCCTGCTGGACGAGCAGTTCATCGACTACCGCACGCGCCTGACGGCCGACTGGCCGCTGCGCGCCGACGTGCGCGTCGGCCCGTTCGTGGAGGCGATCAAGCGCGTCGCGCTCGTCGCGGAGCGCAACACCCGCATGAAGCTGTCGTTCACGCAGGGCCAGGTGCTCATCCAGGCGGGCGGCGGCGACATCGGACGCGGGGCCGAGGTGGTGGAGTGCGACCTGCGCGGCGACGACATCCAGATCGCCTTCCAGTCGCAGTTCCTGATCGACGGGCTGACCGGGATCGAGACGGAGTTCGCGCGCATCAACATGGAGTCGCCGACCAGGCCCGCCATGATCACCGACGTCCCGGGCGACGCCGACCCCGCCTTCCGCTACCTCGTCATGTCCCTCCGCCTCGTCTGACCACCCCGCGTCGCCCCACGCGCGGACACAGGTGTGCCTCCACCCGCGCTTCCGACTGATCTGCGCTCCACCCGCGTTCCGGCCGGTCCGCGCTCCACCCGCGTTCCGGCCGGTCCGCGCTCCACCCGCGTTCCGGCCGGTCCGCGCTCCACCCGCGTTCCGGCCGGTCCGCGGCTGCGGAGGCACCCGGGTGCCCGGTCGGCCTGCACGCTCGGGGGCGCTGGGTCTGATGCTGGGTCTGATTCGGTACGCCCGTGAGTCCGGGCCGCCGCGTCCGTGTGGCATGCGAGACTGTCAACCGGGTCTCGGGCCGCGCCCGTCCGGCGTGTCGGGCGTCGGGCCCGCGCTGACGTCCCGCAGGAGGCGTCGCTGGGTTCGAGGGCCATGCGGCACGTGGGGCGAGTCGAAGGTGCGCGTCTGCGTCCGTGTGGCACGTAGGGCGGCACCCAGGGCGTCAGGTCCGTACGGCACGCCGGGTCAAGCCCACCCTCCGTGCGGGCCGGCGTCCCTCCAGGGAGACGGCCGGCGAGCGTGCGGGGCCGGGGTGGCAGACGCCGGGCTCGTTGGCGTGGCGGCTTCGGCCCAGCGCGGCGGCCCAGGCGCCCAGCCATCGTCCGCGGGGACGGCTGTATGGGCGACGTTGGCCACAGGAACGGCTGTACGGGCGACGTAGCGGCGATCAGCCGGAGTCCTGCTGGAGTACGCGTGAAAGACGGGCGGCCAGCGAGTGACCCCGGTGGCCGTGGTGTGGCTTGCCGTACGGGAGGAAGGACGACCGGCCCGGCGGCGCGTGCAGGGGGAAGGACGACCGGCTCCACGCACGATGCGGAAGACGGCCATCCTCATGGCGCGGGCGAGAGACACGCCAACAAGACCTGCGGCGCACGTGGAAAGCAGCACGGCCGGTCTCGTGACCCATGCAGCACGGCCGGTCTCGTGACCCATACGGAAAGCAGTGGCGTGTGCGGGGGATGGGCGGCCGATCCCAGTGCCGCGAGTCGGTGGAGAGGGAGCCGGGGTCAGACGTCGGTCAGGGCGATGAGGATGTGTTCCATGCAGGCGTGGCCGGCGCGTTCGGCGGCGGAGGCGTCGCCTGCCGCGATGGCGCGGGCGATCGCGTCGTGGGGGATGTAGCTGGAGTTGAGCGCGTCCATCGATGTGCCCGCCGCCGTGATGCTGGCCCGCAGCGCCGCCGAGAAGTCCTCGTAGAGGTCGATCAGCACCAGGTTGTGGGTCGCGCCCACGACCGCCTTGTGGAAGGACAGGTCGGCTTCGACGAACGCCTCGGGGTTGCCGGCCTCCCACGCCCTGTCGCGGTCGGCCAGGCGCGCCTCGATGATGCGGATGTCGTCGTCGGTGCGCCTGGTGGCGGCCAGGCGCGCCGATTCGACCTCGAGTGCGCGCCTGACTTCGAGGATCTCCAGCTGTTCGGCCTGCTTGAGCCGGCGCAGCATCGCTCCTGACAGCTCGTTGGTCGCCCTGACGTAGGTGCCGTCGCCTTGCCGGCACTCGAGCAGCCCGGCGTGGGTGAGCGCGCGCACGGCTTCACGAACCGTGTTGCGTCCCACTCCGAGCTGCTCGGCGAGCACGGTCTCCGTGGGGATCTTGCCGTTGATCTGCCACGACCCTGAGGTGATCTGCTCTTTGAGCTGATCGATCACCTGGTCGACGAGCGAGGCCCGCTGCGCCGTACGCAGACTCACAGTCCGCCTCCTCCGGGGAAACCAATCATCCTATGAGTCAATGACTGGTCGACCCTAATTATTCCAGACGTGAAAACACAAATCTGGAGCTCCCGGAGTTCTTTTCAGCGGGAAAGTGGCGCGTCCACCCGCACTCCGGCCATGGCGGAGCGAACTCCTGCGGCTTCGAGGGCTCTACGATACGCCGCGGTCTGTTCGTCCTGATGACCGGCCCTGCCGTACAGGTCGCCCAGTTCGCGCCAGCATCTGGCCGCTCTCCTGTCGATCCCGTACGGCGGAGCGTGGAGCGCGTCCAGGAGCAGCCGGGCCGAGCGGAGGTGCTCGGTCGCGTCGCCGCCACTCGCGAGCGTGGCGTCGGCCAGCAGCAGGTGGGCGACCGCTGGGACCGTTCCTGGAACGTTACGGAGCAGGCTGAGCGCATTGGTGCCGAGCTCGCTCGCGCCGTCGGCGTCACCCGCCCGGAGCCGGACGCGCCCGTGCACGATCATGCTTTCGGCGTGGTCGGCGACCGTGTCGGCGAAGGCGGACAGGATCCGGCTCGCGTTCGTGGCGAACTCCTCCGCCTCCGCGGCCGTGGCGAGCCCGAGGCGCGCCCACGCCATCGAGACCTGCCCGAGGCGGACGGCCAGGCGGGCGGAGCGACCTGCGGCGATGGCGTCGTCGGCCAGCCGTACGGCCAGCGCGGAGTCTTCGCCGGCCGCGGCCACGATGCTCGCCTTCCACAGCGCGTGGATCTCAGCGGAACGGTCCACAATCTCAGGTGTCCCGGTCGAGACGAGCACCTGCCGCACGTAGGTGAGCTCAGGCGACGGGTCCGAGCGGGTCTCCACGAGTGCGGCGGCCAGCTCCACCGCCAGCTCACCCTGCGTGACGGCGAGCCTGGTGGCGTGCTCGAACGCCGCGGTGCCCAGGTCGCGTGCGCGCAGCCGGTCGCCAGCCAGGTGGTAACAGCGCGCGAGCGCGACGGCCAGCGGCAGGTCGGCAAGGCGTTCGGGATGAGCGGCAGCCTCCCTACGCAGCCGCTCATAAGCCTCGACAGCCGGTCCGAGCCTGCCCTGCGCCTCGAGCGCGCGCGCTCTGCCGAGTCTGGCGTGCGCGGCGAGCATCGCGTTCTCCTCGCCGGCGGCCTTGATGATCTCGGTGAAGCGCTCGGCGGCCACGTTCGGGTCGCCGTGCCGCAACTCCAGCTCGGCATGGCGGAGGCCGAGCTCGGTGTCGATGCGCTGTCGAGGTTCGATCCCGTGCAGGAGGAACTCGGTGGTGCATCCCAGTCGCTCGGCCAGGAGTCTGGCCACTACGGGAGTCGGTGTTCGCTTACCCGACTCGATGAGTGAGACATAACTGTCCGACAGGTCGGGCCCGGCCAGCTGGGCCTGAGACATCCGCCTGTTTAGCCGCAGTCCTCGGACGCGGTCACCGATGGTTCCCTGACTCGGCATCTCATCTCTCAGGGCGGGGAAGGGTCAATGTGTCGCAATGATTGCATGAAGCGACCGAATCGGGTATCCCCACCCGAGAAATCTCTTCACAGAGGGTTAATCGTCCCCTTCGTCCTTGCTCGGGAAAAGCATCTGACAGACCTCGAGATAAAGGGTCTCCGGATACGGGATGTACTCGACCGTGGACAGGGCCTGGTCCTGACCTGCTGACTCGAGGATGAACTCACCGTAACCGAGCATGCGACCGAGCAAGGAGCGCTGGAAGCTCATGTCGGTGACCTTCTGTAGCGGCATCATCGCGACTTTGCGCGTGATGAGGCCCGTCGTGAGCAACATCCGTTTCGAGGTCACCACGAAGTAGTCGACCGACCACTCCGCGACTTTCCATACGAAACGGATGAGCAACAGCAGCCACAGCCACCACACGACCACCAAGGCGGTGCCGCCACCCTGGTCGCCGAAGAACTTGCTGAGCAGTCCAGCGATGATCAGGCCGCCGAAGACCTCGGCGACCGGACGAAGCAGCACGGCGGGGTGTCGCCGCACCATGATGACCTGGTGTTCGTGGGGGAGTAGGTAGCGGTTGACCGACGACGGAGCAGAGTCCCCGTGGGTCACAAGTCTCATGCGAGGCTGTTGAAGAATTGGGCCAGAGAGTCGGCCGCGTTGAACACCGTGTCGAACGCGCCACGCACCGCGTCCGCCGCATCGGTTGGTCGTGCGAAGAGGTAGTACGCAACGAATGCGATACCACCATAGGTGAGGACCTTCTTGACCTGCACTGTCGCCTCCACTACCACATTCCCACTACACCCGCCGTATACATTACCCAGCCAGGTGGCTGGGTAAAGCGCTCCAGACCACGACTGTCTTACGCGTCGCGGATACAGAACTCGATCTTGACTAGCCCCGGTCGCTCGCCACGAGCGCCAGGACGTGAAGGTGCTTGCGAGCGATCCGCTCGACCAGACCCGGGTGGGCATAGCCGGTGACCTCGAGTGCGCCGTAATGCGCGGCCTCGACGCAGCGGGTGACCGTGCTCGCGGAGTGTATCCCCGCGAACTCGTCGCGAAGGGCTGATTCGACCTCCGCGTAGGGACTCGTGGCTGGCAGCTCGCTCATGGTGCTCCCCGATGCGCGCCTCGGAGCAGGAGGCGCATATGAGATACCTTCGTTACTCTTCGTACCCACGAAGCAACAGTATGTAACGAAGGGCCGGAGCCATGTCGGGGAAAGAGCCGATCAGACCACGCCGTAGAGGCGGTCGCCGGCGTCGCCGAGGCCCGGCACGATGTAGCCCTGCTCGTTCAGCCGCTCGTCGAGCGCCGCGGTCACGACCCTGATCGGCCGGCCGGAGTCGGCGAAGACCTTGTCCATGTAGGCCAGCCCCTCGGGGGCGGCCAGCAGGCACAGCGCGGTGACGTCGACGGCGCCCCGGTCGAAGAGGAACTGGATCGCCGCCGCCAGGGTGCCGCCCGTGGCCAGCATCGGGTCGACGACGAAGCACTGGCGGCCCGACAGGTCGTCCGGCAGGCGGGTGGCGTACGTCTCCGCCTGCAGGGTCGACTCGTTGCGGATCATGCCGAGGAAACCGACCTCCGCGGTGGGCAGCAGCCTGGTCATGCCGTCGAGCATGCCGAGCCCGGCCCGCAGGATGGGCACGACCAGCGGGTACGGCTTGGCCAGCCGAATCCCGTGGGCGGGAGACACCGGCGTCTGGACGGTCACGTCCGTGACCCGGACGTCGCGCGTGGCCTCGTAGGCCAGGAGAGTCACCAACTCGTCCGCGAGCCGCCGGAAAGTGGGCGAATCGGTACGGACATCTCGCAGCGTGGTCAGCTTGTGCGCGACGAGGGGGTGATCGACGACGAGGGTCTCCATAACGGACAACGCTATCTTGTGTGGAAGGTACCGGCACGTCGCGTACTTGGATTTGATCACAATTTGGCCGGACGGCCCTACGCTCGGTGGACGCTTCTGGAACCATTGGAGCTCGTAGAGGCCGCGTTGGCAGGCCGGGTGGGGAGCACGACGATGACAGACGAAGATGCGCTCGACTTCGCCATCGTGATCTATCGCGAGGACGAGTGCTGGGACGCAGAGTTGCTCCCTGTCGCTCTCACCTCCGATCTCCACGGGCTCATCCATGCGTTGAAACAGCAGCCGAGCGAGAGCGGCACGATCGGCCTGGTGGCCGTGGGCGACGAGTTCTTCGTGGCGCTGCGGGTGCTCGGCGACAGAGTCGACGTCTTCCTGTCCGACATCGCCGCCTCGTGGGACTACCCGCTGGCCCAGCAGGTGCTCGAATACCTCGACGTGCCCGTCCCCGACGAGGACGAGCTCGACGACATCCTCCAGGACGAGGACACCGTGCTGCCCGCCGGCGATCTGTCGATCTTCGTCGACCTCGGGTTGGACGAGATGGAGCTGGGCATCCTCTCCGGTGACATCGACCTTCACCCCGAGGACGTGCTGTCCAGCATCGCCGCGCGGCTCGGCTTCTCCGAGCCGTTCGAGCGAGCCATCGACTCGGTCTTCGGCTGAATCTCGGGAGCAGTGGCATGCCCTCCAGCGCCATCTTCTCGGCCGCGTTCGTCAGGACACCCGACGGGTGGAGCGGGGCCGAAGTCGATCTGAGCGAGGCGGAGATCGTCGATGACCTCGGCGACGCCGTCCAGGAGAGTCTGGGGTTGAGCGGCGACGAGCTGGCGCTGCTGTGCGTCGAGGTGGAGGACGAGTGGTTCGCCATCGCCCGCTACCGGGGCGACGAGGAGCCGCGGGTCTTCCTCTCCGACGCCCAGGCCGGCCTGTCCGACGCGCTCGGCGAGCTGTTCGCCGAGTTCGCCGGCGTCGCGCCCGACAAGGACAGCGCCGACCTCGGCGTACGGCCGGCGGGCGACTTCGAGCTGCTGAGCGACTTCGGGGTGAGCAAGGAAGAGCTGCTCGAGCTGAGCATGGAGGAGGGCGTGCTGCCCGCCGACATCCTGTCGGTCATCGCCGAGCGGCTGGCCTTCGCCGACGAGCTCGACAGGCTGCGGTGACCCCATGGGACACGGCCATGCGGCTGGCGCTCGACGAGGCGTCGGCGGCCGCGGCCAGGGGTGAGGTGCCTGTCGGGGCGGTGGTCCTCGACGCGTCGGGCGCGGTGCTGGCACGGGCCGGCAACGACCGCGAGGCGGGCGCCGACCCGACCGCGCACGCCGAGGTGCTGGCCCTGCGGGCCGCCGCCGCGTCCCTCGGCACCTGGCGGCTGGCCGGGTGCACGCTCGTGGTCACGCTGGAGCCCTGCACGATGTGCGCGGGCGCGGCGGTGCTGGCCAGGGTCGACAGGATCGTGTACGGCGCGGTCGACGCCAAGGCCGGGGCCGTCGGGTCGCTGTGGGACGTGGTGCGCGATCGCCGGCTCAACCACCGGCCCGAGGTCATCATGGGTGTGCTGGAGGACGAGTGCTCCGCGACACTCAAGGAGTTCTTCGGCACTCGCAGGATCCGGTAAGCTCATGCGCGGTGGTGTCGCCTAGTGGCCGAGGGCGCACGCCTCGAAAGCGTGTGATGGGGCAACTCATCCGTGGGTTCAAATCCCACCACCACCGCCACGACAAAGGGCCTCTGACCTGGTAACACAGTTCAGAGGCTCTTCGCATATCAAGATCATGGGGGAACCGTGGGGGAACGGGACCCCAGATGATCTAGAGCATGCGGTCTCCCGGTGACGGTGGTCGCTCGCCTTCCGAAAACGGAAGGATCACGAAATGGCTTCCATCGAGCCACGCACTAATGCGAACGGACGCACGACCTACCGAGTCGCGTGGGTCACCGGCGGCTGGCGGCAAGCGCGACAGCGAGACCTGCGACAGCAAGACCATCGCCCGCCGCTTCAAGGCCCTCGTCGAAGCCGCCGGCGAGCAGCGTCCGGAGGGATACCCCAAGCGCTGCCGAGGGCTGCACAGTGAGGAGCGGCTTCAGCCCGATCCGGTGAGGCAGCCCGAGATCAGCGCCACCACACCCGACGAGGACGCGGGCCTCCCGGTGCTCACTCTCACGCAGCTGCTGGAGACCTACCTCGAGCAGAACCTCAAGGCGGCGCCCCGCCAACTGCGATACATCCGCAGCCAGTTTGCCAAGCACGTCCAGGGCGCCGTCGTCCGCCTCCCTGACGGCTCCACGGTCGGCCCGCTCGGCGGCCTACCCATCACGGCGTTCACTCGCAAGGTGATCCAGGCCTGGGTCACCTTGATGCGAGGCCGCCGCTGGGGCAAGGACAAGAAGCCGTACAGCGCCAAGACCATCTTCAACATCCACGGCAGCGTCATCGCTCCCGTCTTCATCTACGCCGTCGAGGAAGAGTTGCTCAAGACCAACCCCTGCCGCAAGGTGCAGCTGCCCCCGCGGCCCGGCAAGGCCGTGTCCATCGACCAGGTGCCCACCGGGGAGGAGATCGCACAGTGGATCGCCGTGGCCTACGACGTCAGCCAGCTCGCCGGCGACATCACCAGCCTCGCCCTTGGCACCGGCCTGCGCTGGGGCGAACTCACCGCCCTGCGCAAGTGTGACATCGACCTCGAGCGTAAGCTCCTCACCGTCGCCGGCGCCGCACCCGCAACCTGGCCAGCGCCGACCTCCTGTTCACCGCCACCCAGGGCGGGATCCTGCTGCACTCCAACGCCTGGCACAAGACGCACTGGTCCAAGGTCCTCGACAAGGCCGCCCAGCAGGGGCTCCACAATCACGTTACGCCCCACAAGATGCGCCACGCCCACGCCACCGGCCTCCTGGCCGCCAACGTCTCCCTCGACACGGTCTCCAAGCGGCTCGGCCACAAGTCGATCGTCGTGACCGCCGACCTCTACAGCCACCTGTCGCCCGAGGCCGACATGCGTGCCGCGGACGTCATCGACGGCCTGCTCGCCCCATCCGCGCCCGCGCTGGAGGAGACAGCGTAGAAGCCGGCAGGACGAAGAAGCCCAGGACCATCCCCGGGTCCTGGGCTCCCTGCTGCTCAGCTGATGGGCTGCCGGTACTCCAGCTCATAGAGGTGGCCACCCTTGATCAAGATCGAGGCCTCGACCGGGCGCCCCGCGTCGGTGTAGATGACACGGAACTGCCTGAACACTGGCACGTCGGTCGGCAGGTTCAGGCCCTCGACCTCGTCGGGCGTTGGCTGGCGGGTAGAGATGTGGTCCACGAAGCGTCGCTGGGGAAATCCCAGTTCGGCGAGCGCCTGGGGCGCGCCTCCGCGGATTTTCTTCCGTCCGGCCAAAGGACTGCCGGCCGCGATGGTCAGTGGGTAGTACGACCACGAGAGCTCGACGGGTTCGCCGTCGTGTAGCAGGAGTCGGTGCCGCACGACCGCGAGGCCGTCGTCCAGGCCCAGCGCACTGGCGACGTCGTTGGGCGGCCGGAGCTCACCGACGTGCAGCAGTTCATAGCTGTACCCGTGTGGGGCGGGGGACTTGTAGGGAGTGGCGTCGACGACGAAGGCCTTCCGGTCCCGCACGAAGACGCCCTTGCCTGGGTGTCCGCGAACGAACCCCTCGTCCTTGAGTGCCTGGAGTGCACGCTGGATGGTCGCGTTGGCGGCGTCAAAACGGGCGACGAGATGCGCCGTGGACGGCAGTTGCTCGCCGGCCTTCATGTCGCCCGACATGATCTCCGCGCGCAGTTCCGCGGCGATCTGCTGATGCCGAGGGCGAGGGTCCACCCGCCGTACCACCTTCGTCAGGCCTTTCACTGGACGGTCATCTCGTATTGGAGCTCGCGGCCGGTGGCGATCATCGTCATCACGGCGACCTCGAACGGCGAACCGTCGATCGCGCGAGTCGTGCGGGTGAGAACGAACACCCACTCCTCCGGCGCGATCCGGAGCGTCTCCTGCTCCTCCTCGGTCGAGGGGCGGGCTTGCACGCGCTCCTCGACCTTGTGCGTTTCATAGCCCAGCTTGGCGAGAAGCGTCACCGCCCCGCCCGGAATCTTCCGCTGCTCGGCCAGTGCTGTGCCCAAGGCGAGAGCGCTCGGGTAGTAGGAATCCGTGAGCTCGGTGGGTTGGTCATCGAGGAGCACCAGGCGGCGCCGAACGACCGCGGTTTCGTTGGGGCCCAGCCGTAGCGCCTCCGCTACGCCTGGCGGAGGTACCACCTCGGCCACCTCTCGAAGCTGGTTCGAGCCGACATGTCCGTGCTGGGAGGCCTCTTCGGACCAGGCATCCCGTTCCCCGGAGGCGCGCGGTCTGATGTAGGGCGCAGAAACGCTGGTCCAGCGCAGGTCTGGCATGCGCTCCTCCAGAGGTCGCAGAAGGCCAATACCAGCCACCGTACCGGTTGGGCACGTGACCCACCGATCAAGGGGATATCAGGATGGACCGTATCAGCCTTGATGCTTTTCGCGAATTGCAGTAAGGTTGGCGCAATGAAACGTTGATCCTTCTGTAGTTGGGGTGGCTCGGCACATCGCGCTGCTCCAGGCACGAAACGGGCCCGCACCGGCGCTGCACACGACCGGAACGGGCCCTTGATCGCACGTGGAGGTGCGACCCGTGGACAACCCTAGACCCCCGACCGAGGCTCCACCACAGCCGGACATACAACTCACACGCCCGTGTACGGCCCGTGCTTCAGTACCTCGAGGCCGCCCCTTCCCCTGGGCTGCGGCGTCTGCGGTCACGCCCCTTACGAGCACGGGGAGACCGGTTGCGGGCACGTGCCAGCGCATGCGTACGTGACGCCGAGCGCCGAGGCAATCGCCGCCCGCTGGGACCTGATTCGCGCGGCGGGCATCCAGGGGCGGCACATGCCGGCGACCGACTGGTTTCCGCCGGTCGACTGCGCCACGAAACCCGCCGAGCAGGCCCTCGCGTCTCCCGCGCCTGCCACTGCCGGTGAGGTCGCGCCGCTCGAGCAGCCGACGCCCCGCCTCGAACTGGTCGACACAACGGCGGCCGCACCCTTCGACCGGAGCCTCGCCGCGGCGTGCCGCGCCCCGGCCGCACTCCTGGCCACTGACCATCAGGCGTGGCCGCGACCTGCCGCGCGCCGGGCGGTGGATGCCGAGCGTGATCGAGCCGCACCCGCCAGCGCGATGCATCGCCGACGCCGCACGGCCGCCCGCGCGGCACCTCGGCTGTCTACTCCTCGTGGGGCTCCTCCGGGCAGTAACGCGCCGAGCCGAGGTATCACCGCAGCGGGGGTGGCGGCATGACGTGCTGTGCTGAATGCGCCGCCGCCGTCTCCCGGCTGACCCCCGCGCAGTCCGAGAACCTGCGGGCGCTGATCTTGCGCGCCGCCTACCCGAGCTGGCGGATCACAGTGGGCCGCGACGGCGTGTGGTGGGCCGCTGGCAGGTGCCCCGACCCAACGTGCGGCAGGTGCGTGCGCACGCTGGCCGCGCCCACGCCTGGCGGTCTGGTCAGGGAGTTGAGGCTACACCGGGTCCCCGGTCCCCGACTCCTGCAGCTGAGGAGGGCTTGTGCCTGAGGACGAACTGCGGCGACGCCACCGGCTTCCGGACGGTACCCAGCGCTGGCCCGACTGTACCGAGGTTGGGCCCCTCGGACAGGCGGCGATGGCGCGCATCCGGGAAACGCTGCAGCGGCTCCAATCTGCGGACACGCGGCAGGAGCCCGACGAGAACGAGCAGGAGCCCAGCACATGACAGGCCTGCCATCGAACGTCATCAAGGTCACTGTGCAAGGTGCGAAGACGAGTGGGACTTGCGCGCCGGCGGTCTCGCGATCGGCCGCCGATACTTCGGCGCCTCGGCTGAGCTGGAGATCGTGAGCATCGAGGTCGGTAACGACTTTCCAGGCTTCGGCAGGGTCACGGTGCGCGGCGTGGCGCGAAGCGATCGCGTTGTCCGCTGGCGGCAGAAGCTGCTGGAGCACGTCGCGGTTGCCGCCGAGATGTGGGCGTTCGAGCGCGCCCACCTCCGCGGCGAGGTCGACGCGCGTTGGCTGCTGCGCTGGACGGCCGGATACGCCCGGACAAAGCGCCGTACGCCCACCTGGCCGCGGCTCCGGCGCTGATGCTGGGTTCATGGACGACGACGGGTACCCATTGCGGTCACGAAGGGAGGTGCTCGGTGCCGGTGGGGTGCCATTGGCCTTTAGGTAAAGAGCAGTCTGCCCAACCCGAATAAGTGCCATGTTTCGGCTGATAGCTGACCGCTGTTAAGTTGCCAGCGAGGCCCCCCAGAAGGGAGGCAAGCGATGCGCCCCATATCGCGTCTTCGGCAAGCCGTCATTCTCACATCGGCCGGCGCCGTCGCGTTGACCCTGGCATCCACGTCTGCAGCCCAGTCAACAGCCGGGATCCCCGCCAATACGTTCGCTGAGCTCAAGAGCACTCAGTGCGAGTTTGCGGACTGGGTGTACAACCCCGATAAGTCCGCTTTCCCCGACACGCCAGTAGGACGTGTGACGTACAAAATGCAGCGATACCACATGGAACAAGCGGTCTTGTGTCTCGTCAATGAGGCGCGCGCCCGTCACCTCAGGCCGGTGGGTCGTCGGCTGCGCCCCCTCGTGATAGGCCGGATGATCAGAGGGACGCCGCCCGCCAAGATTGCCGCCCAGCGGCATGCTGATGACGCAGCCAGACTCCGCTGGTGGGGAACCGTCGCGCAAGTCGGGAACTGCGTCCCAAGGGAGAAACAGCCCGATCTGTGCGATCCACACATCAACCCAGAGACCAAGACGACCCCAGAAATCCGTGCGCGGGACGCGGGCTTCGGCATCCGCGTCCCCTGCAAGCAGTTCTGGCTCGCCGAGAACACCTACACGGGCGCAGGCCGTGAGAGCGTGACGCCCCGGGCAGCCGTCAACTGGTGGATGAATAGCCCCGACCATCGAGCCAATATCCTCAGCCCGGTGTTCACCACCATGTACGTCGGCATCGCGTTGGGCAGCGCAGACCCAGCCGACGGGTCCACCACCCCAGCCAACACATACGTACAAATGTTCACACGCTGCGACCAGTGATGCGCTCGACGACGGGTGTCTCGGCCACCGAGCCCGCCCGCACCTTGAACGCGCATGATTGGGCATGACCTGCCCCTGTCCCTGCTGATTTGCTGCACGTGCGTCCAGTCGGATAGGCGTTCCAGACCCGGATAAAGCGTCGTTCGCTCACCTGAGAACCGCGCCAGCGCGATGCTGAGCTCACGGACGACGACGCGGTCACGCCTCCAGCGGCGGGCCGAACCGCAATCGCAGCTGGCCGGCCTCGGTCTGGCGCTCAGCTGAACACCTGCGCCGCCTGTTCGACCGCCAGGATCTCGAACAGCTCGCCGTCCACTAGCGACAACTAATGGGGGTAATTGGATAGGCCCCAGTGGGAGCAACTGCCCGCGACGGTGCGCGCCGAAGTCCAGGACGTCGTCGGACTCGTGCTGAAGTCGGAGGCGGCGCATCAGGGCCTCATGCCGGGGATCGCCGCGACCCTGTACACGGAGGACGGCGGCAAGGCGTTTCTCAAGGCCGTCCCGCTCGGCAGCCCGGCCGCCCACCTGTACGAGCGGGAGCGCTGGGCCGGGACGATCCTGCCCGCCAGCGCGCCGGCCCCGCGGATGACGTGGAGCGGCGACGACAACGGCTGGATCGCGATGCTGTTCGAGCACCTCGCCGGCCGCCGCGCCGACCTGTCCCCCGGCTCGGCCGACGTGCCCGCGGTCCTCGCAACGCTCAGCAAGCTCGCCACCCTCAAGGCACCTGAGCAGGGGGCGCCCCTCGTCGCCGACAACGTCGAGTTCCTCCTGGCCAAAGGCAGGCACCTGATGGCCAAGCCCTCTCACGAGGTGCCCGACCAGGCGATGTACACCGCCGCCATCGAGGGGTTCGACGTCGCCGCCCTGGCCGGTGGCGCGCTCCTGCACTACGACCTGCACGCCGGCAACCTCATGGTCACGGCTGAGGGCGTGCGGGTCATCGACTGGGGGTTCGCTGCCGGCGGCGCCCCTTGGGTGGACGCGGTCATGCTCGCGCCGCGCCTGATCGAGGCCGGGCACACGCCCGCCCAGGCCGAGGAGCTCCTGGCGCCCGCATGGGCGTCGGCGCCAGAGCGTGCGGTGACCGGGCTCGCCGCCTTGTGGACGCTGTTCCGTCTCTACAAGGCCATGTACGTCGAGGAGGGTCGCGAGTTCCGTAGTCGCGCTGTCTCCGCCGGCTGTGCCTGGGTGGAGTACCGCACCCGATAGCCAGCACATGGCAAAACCAACGCCTCGCCCCGATGGGCGGGGCGTTCTCTGTCTCAGGCGCGGGCCGCGATCCGCTGCTTCTCGGCGTCCGAGGTGGGTGGCACGGTGCCCCGTCACGGCAGCCCGCGAGGGACCTCAAACAGCCGCAGCCGCTCCGCTCGCGCCTCGATCAAGTCGGCCGTCGCCTGCTCATCCCACTCGCCCGGACACCAGCATCGCCGCGGCGTGCCCGGCGTCACGGCCGGTGTGGTCCAAGCTTCCCGCGATTCGGGGGAACGGCTCGGCCGAGACCGTTCGAGTTCGTCCGGAACCATGTGGCCTCATCCCGGCCTCTGCGGGCTACGATCCGCGTCACCGAAGGCCAAGAAGGCGTGCGGTTCTGGTTCGAATCCCACCACGACCGCTTCTGGGAAGGGTCGCCGACGGGCGGCCCTTTTCGGTTGCCACGAGTAGTAGTAGTGCGTGGTCGACTTCCGCCGCACGAGCATGCGGAAGGCCCACCAGGGCAGCCACACGAACAGCCCCCACAGACCGCACGTGGCCACGGTCAGCGCGAAGTGCGCCAGGTGGGTTGCCGGGCTCAGGCCGCGCCGCTTGGTGACCGACCTGACGTGCCGCGGATGGACGGGCACGACCATGCGGACGTACGGCGGTGGCGTGCCGGGCTGAGGCGGTGGGTGACCCATGGCGAACCCCCATGACCAGGGAAACCGTCACCTGGAACGTTGCCGCTCGCGGGCCATGGGAATCGTCACGGTCGTGGCGGATCGTGGAAAGGGCCGTCGATCGTCAGCGATCAACGGCCCTTCGCGTCGTCCTCGTCGTGGGTCACGAGGGCAGTTCCAGGACCCGGGCGTGGAGGATCGAGCGCTGGTGGAGCGCGGCCCGCAGGGCGCGGTGCAGGCCGTCCTCCAGGTAGAGCTCGCCCTGCCACTGCACCACGTGGGGGAACAGGTCGCCGTAGAACGTCGAGTCGGCGGCCAGCAGCGAGTGCAGGTCGAGCATCGCCTTGGTGGTGACCAGCGAGTCGAGCCGGACCTGCCGCGGAGGGATCTGCGCCCATTCGCGATTGCTCAGACCGTGTTCTGGATATGGGCGACCGTCGCCGACCAACTTAAAGATCACCCCATCGATTTTAGAAGAGATTCCACCTTTTCGCCTTCTTTGCAGGTCAGGCGCCCTTTGGAACGGTCAGACGCCCCTCTGGAAGGTGTCGCACTGCTCCGGGGAGCCCGTCTCGTATCCGGTGGTGAACCACCTGACGCGCTGCTGCGCCGTGCCGTGCGTGAACGCCTCGGGGTCGACCCTGCCCTGGGTGCGCTCCTGGATCCGGTCGTCGCCGACCGCCGCCGCCGCGTCGAGCGCCTGCTGGATGTCGGAGCGGGTGAACGGCTTCTCGTAGAACCCGGTGTCCACGGCGTGCTTGGCCCAGACGCCGGCGTAGCAGTCGGCCTGCAGTTCGAGCTTCACCGATCCGCTGTCGGGGCCCTGCCGGTCCTGGCCGACGCGGTCCATCTGGCCGGTCAGGTTCTGCACGTGGTGACCGTACTCGTGGGCGATCACGTAGGCCTGCGCGAAAGGCCCGCCTTCGGCGCCGAACCTGGACTGCAGGACGTCGAAGAAGCTCAGGTCGAGGTAGACCTGCTCGTCGCGCGGGCAGTAGAACGGCCCGACGGAGGAGTCGGCCGCTCCGCAGCCGGTGTTCGTCGCCTGGGAGAACAGGACCGTCTTGGCGGGCCGGTAGCCGTCGAGCCCGCTCCAGTACTCCTGGATGCTGTTGACGACGCCGACGACGCGGCACTTGTCCGACTGGTCGGCGTCCGAGCCTTTCCTGCACTGCGCGGACAGGTTGGCGGTGGGCGGTAACCCTTCAGGTTCGCGGCCCATGATGTCCCCGGGGTTCACCCCGAAGACGAGGGCCGCGATCAGCGCGATGATGCCGGTGATGCCGCCCACGGCGAGCCCGCCGCCGGGGAAACGGCCGCCGCCGGTGCGCTCCTCGACCTGTGAGGCGTCGAGGTCGGCCTGGTCTCGGAAATCCATGCCCTCGCATCTGCCCGGGGCCGGGGTGATCAGTCCGGCACCCGGGCCGACCGGCCCCGATCAGATGCCACCGGGCTCAGATGGCACCGGGGTCAGATGCCGCCGGGGTCAGATGGCACCGGGATCAGATGGCATCAGGATCAGATGCCTCCGGTGAAGGTGTCGCAGCGGCCGGGGTCGCCGCTCTCGTAGCCGGTGCTGAACCACTTCTCGCGTTGCGCGGAGGTGCCGTGGGTGAAGGCGTCGGGCACGACCATGCCCGTGGTCCGGCGCTGGATGCTGTCGTCGCCGACGGCCGAGGCGGCGCTGAGGGCCTCGTCGATGTCGGCCTGCGTGAACGGCTGGGTGTAGAAGCCGGTGCGCACCGCGTTGTGGGCCCACACGCCCGCGTAGCAGTCGGCCTGCAGTTCGAGGCGGACGGCGCCGCTGGTGGCGCCCCGTCGGCCGTGGCCGACCCTGTCCATGGTGCCGACCAGGTTCTGGATGTGGTGACCGTACTCGTGGGCGATCACGTACGCCTGGGCGAAGGGGCCGCCCTTCGCGCCGAAGTCGCGCTGGAGGGTGTCGAAGAACGTCAGGTCGAGGTACACCTTCTGGTCGGCGGGGCAGTAGAACGGGCCGACCGAGGCGTCGGCCGGGCCGCAGGCGGTGTTGACGGCCCGGGAGAACAGCACGGTCTTGGCCGGGGTGTAGGTGCGGTCGCGCTCGGCGAAGGCCTGCCGCCAGTAGGCCTGGATGCTGTTGACGGTGCCGACGATGCGGCAGTCCTCCGACTGGTCGGCGTCCGCGCCGGTACGGCAGCGGGCGGCCAGGTTGCCGCTCGGCGACCCCTGTGGCGCGGGCAGCGACTGCTGGGGTTGGCGGGCGGGCTCGTCGATGGAGATGTTCGTCGGGACGATCTGGAACAGGAACAGTGCGGCGATGCCGACCAGCAGGAGCAGGCAGCCGGCGCCCTTGCCGCCGACCGGGACGGAGCAGCCGCCGGGCAGCATGCCGCCGCTCGGCCCCCGGCCCGGCCCTGGTCCGGGCCCGGCGGCTCTGACGTCCTCGACCTGGGAGGGGTCAAGCTCGGCATCGTCCTCGAACTGCATGTCGATGCCCTTCCCGGGTCATTGGTCAAATACGCTCCGTAATTGTGCAAAATGGGGCACATGATGGGTGGACTTATCGGGATTGCATTGGTGTCGCTCGGCATGGTCCTCACCCCGGGACCGAACATGATCTATCTGATCTCTCGCTCGATCACCCAAGGCAGGCGGGCGGGCCTCATCTCGTTGATGGGCGTGATGCTCGGCTTCACGCTCTACCTGACCGCCACGTGCCTCGGCCTCACCGCGATCTTCGCGCTGGTGCCCGCGGCGTACACGGCGCTGAAGCTGGCCGGCGCGGCCTACCTCGGATGGTTGGCGTGGAAGGCGCTCAAGCCCGGCGGCGGCTCGGTGTTCGAGCCGAGGGAACTGGAGCCCGTCTCGCCGCGCAGGCTCTTCTCCATGGGGCTTGTCACCTGCCTGCTCAACCCGAAGATCGCGATTCTCTACCTGTCGCTGCTGCCGCAGTTCATCGACCCCCAGGCCGGGCACATCCTGCTCCAGAGCCTCGCGCTGGGCTCGGTCCAGGTCGCCATCGGCACCGTCGTCAACGGCCTGATCGCGATCTCCGCCGGCACGCTGGCCGCGTTCCTGGCCAGTCGCCCGCTGTGGGTGCGCGTCCAGCGCTACTTCATGGGCACCGTCCTCGGCGGCATGGCCATCCACCTGGCCATGGACCGCTCGCGCGCGGTGGTCGCCGCCTGACGGCGGCGCCGGTGACCTTCTGACGTCCCCGTGACGGGAGGTCACCAGCGGTGGTGCACCTGGGCGCGGATCCTCCGGTCATACAGGTCCCGTACGGCCCGCAGCGTCGCCTCGGGCAGCGCCGGCAGCGCGGCGGCCTCCGCGTTGGCCCGCGCCTGCTCGGGCGAGCGGGCGCCGGGGATGACCGCCGTCACGCCCGGCTGCTGGATGACCCAGCGCAGCGCCGCCTGCGCGGGCGAGACCCCCTCGGGAGCCAGCGCCGCGAACTCCGCCGCCGCCTCCACCCCGGAGGCGAAGTCGATGCCGGAGAATGTCTCGCCCTGGTCGAAGCGCTCGCCGTGCCGGTTGTAGGACCGGTGGTCGTCCGCGGGGAAGACCGTGTCCTTGGTGTACCTGCCCGACAGCAGCCCCGAGGCCAGCGGGACCCTGGCGATGATCCCCACCCCCTTGTCCGCCGCCGCGGGCAGCACGCGCTCCAGCGGCTTCATCCTGAAGGCGTTGAAGATGATCTGTACGCCGGCGGTGCCGGGCCGCTCGATCGCGGTCAGCGCCTCGTCGCAGGTCTCCACGCTCACCCCGTAGGCGGCGATCCCGCCCTCCTCGACGAGCGTGTCGAGAGCGTCGAAGACGGCCTGCGAGGAGTAGACGGAGGTCGGCGGGCAGTGCAGCTGCACCAGGTCCAGCCGGTCGACGCCCAGGTTCGCGCGGGACCGGTCCGTCCAGGCGCGGAAGTTGTCGAGCGTGTAGAGAGCGGGGTCCAGCGCGACCCTCCGGCCCATCTTGGTCGCCACCAGCACGTCCGCGTCGGGACGCTCGCGCAGGTAGGCGCCGATCAGCTGCTCGCTGCGGCCGTCGCCGTACACGTCGGCGGTGTCGAAGAAGGTCACGCCCGCCTCGACGGCCGCGTCGAGAACCGCCAGCGCGTCCTTCTCGGCGACCTCGCCCCAGTCGGCGCCGAGCTGCCACGTGCCCAGGCCGACGACGGAGACGCGCCGGCCTGTCCTGCCGAATGTCCGCTGTTCCATGCGCCCAGCATCAAGCGCACCCCGCTGACCTGTCCAATCGCCCGCCTGGGGAGCTCCTCGCCGGCGGGCGGCGCTCCCCATGCGGTCAGGCGAGCGCGGACAGGCAGCGTTCCACCACACAGCTCGGCGGCCCGCGGCCGCTCACTTTCCGATGCCGTCGGCGAGGCCTTTGACGATGTAGCGCTGGCCGAGGAAGAACAGCAGCACCACGGGAAGCGCCGCGATCATCATCCCCGCGAACACCACCGGGTAGTCGGTGCCGTGCTTGCTCATCAGGCTGGTCAGCCCGACCGGCAGGGTCTGCACGCCGCTGCCGCTGGTGAAGACCATCGCGAAGAGGTACTCGTTCCACGCGAACAGGACGTGCAGCATGATCGTCGAGGTGATGATCGGCTTGCTCATGGGGAGGATGACGCGCCAGAAGGCGGTCCAGCGGCCCGCGCCGTCCATCTCCGCGGCCTCGTCCACCTCGCGCGGGAGGTCGATCATGTAGGCGCGGATGAGGAAGGTCGTGAACGGCACGCGGAAGGCGGTGTACAGGATGAGCAGCGCCCAGAAGCTGTTGTAGAGCCCCATCGCCTGGAACATCTTCACCAGCGGCACGAGCGCCACGGTGGGAGCCAGCATGAGCCCGCCGAGGATGGCCGCGGTGACCGCCTTGGGGAACGGGATGCTGACGCGGGTCAGTCCGTAGGCGGCCCACGCGCTGACGAAGACGGTGGCGATCGTCGAGGTGACGGTGACCAGCACGCTGGTGGTCAGGTAGTCGTCGACCCCCCTGTTCCACGCCTTCCGGTAGTTGGCGAAGCTCCAGTCGACGGGCAGCGCGAACGGGTCGCCGAACAGCTCGGCGTTCGACTTGAACCCGTTGAGGACCATCCACAGCAGGGGATAGACCACGACAACCGCGAGGGCGAGCAGGAAGGCCCACATGAACACCCGCGCGACCAGGCCGAGAAAGCTCAGTCGCCTCACCAGTCCACCCTTCTCTTGCGCGTGAACCACAGCTGCGCCATGGCGATGCCGAGCGTGATGACGAAGATCAGCGTGGCGATGGCGGCGGCGTAGCCGAAGTTGTTGCGCACGAAGCCGCTGCGGTACAGCCACGTGCCCATGACCTGGGTCGAGTTGTTCGGGCCGCCGCTGGTCATGACCATGACCTCGTTGAACACCTGGAACGCCCCGGAGATGGTCACCATCGTCATGAGCCCGGTCATCTCGCGCACCAGGGGCACGGTCACGTGCGTGAAGCGGCGGACCGGTCCGGTGCCGTCGATGGCCGCGGCGCCGTACAGCTCGGCGGGGATGCGCTGGATGGCGACGGCGAACAGCAGCGTGGAGTAGCCGAAGCCCTGCCACTGGCTCATCGCGATGACCGCCGGCATCGCCGTGCTCTCCTGGCCGAGCCACGAGTGGTCGAACCGGCCCAGGCCCACCGCCTCCAGCGCGTGGTTGAGCGGGCCCAGGCTCGGCTCGTAGATGAAGTAGAACAGCAGGCCCGCGACGGTCAGCGAGATCGCCGAGGGGATGAAGTAGACCGCCCGCAGGCCGCGCCGCCACCTCTCGCTGCGGATGCTCTCGATGAGCGCGGCCAGCACGAGCGCGCCGAAGACCTGGAACACGATCGAGATCACCGCGTACAGCAGGTTGTTGCCGAACGACGACCAGAAGACGGGGTCGTCGAGCAGCCTGCGGTAGTTGTCCAGGCCGACGTACTCCTGGCCGCCGCTGTAGATGTCCCACTTGAGGGTGCTGAACCCGATGTTCTGCGCGAGCGGCAGGTAGACGAACACCCCGACCAGCACGAGGGCAGGGGCGACCCACGCGAGCCCGGCCGCCCGGCGAGTGACGGCGCGCACGGCTACCGGGCCGTCCGGGAGGCCTGGCGCACGCTCTCGAGCACCTGCTCGGGGGTCCGGCCGCCGCTGATGAGGGCCTCGCCGCCGGCCAGCCAGGCGTCGGCGACCTCGGGGACGGTGACCATGTCGAGCCAGCTGGCCAGCCGGGGCGCGGCGTTGACCAGCTCGATGCCCTCGAACACCGCCTTGCTGGACGTCTCGGGCGTGACGGCGCCGACGACGGTGCTGGGCTGGCCGTACGGGGGAGAGGAGAGGACCTTGGCGTTCTCGACCTCGGTCACGAACTTCATGAAGTCGACGGCGAGCGCGGCGCGCGGCGACCTGGCGTTGATCAGGTAGCCCTCCGGCGCGCCCTCGATGACCTTGGGGTCGCCCGCGGCGCCCGAGGGGACGGGCAGCGGGAAGATGCCGAAGTCCTCGGGGGTGAGCCCCCGGCCGGCGGTCGTGCTGTCGAACTCCAGGATCTCCTGGTAGTACATGGCGGCCTTGCCGTTGGCGAACGCCTCCTGCGCCGAGGTGTACAGGACGCCGTTGGTGCCGCTGCCGGTGTCGGTGCAGTCGGTGACGAGGGTCTTGAACTGCTTGAGCGCGGCGAGGTAGCCGGGGTGGTCGAGTTTGGCCGTGGCGGGGCGGACGTCGGCCTCGCGGGTCTCGCCTGGCACGTCGTAGGCGAACAGCTGCTGCAGGTAGTGCAGCGCGGGCCAGCCGTCCTTGTTGCCGAACGCGATCGGCTCGTAGCCCGCCTTGCGCAGCGCCCGGCAGCTGCCGACGAGCTCCTCGAACGTGGTGGGCACCTTGACGCCCGCCTTGGCGAAGGCGGCCTTGTTGTAGCCCATGAACTTGCCGTTGTTGTAGAGCGGGATGCCGTAGTACTTGCCGTCGAAGGCGAAGGCGGACAGTGAGGACTCGCCGAAGGTGCGACCCCACTCGGTGCCGGGGCCGATCACCTTCGTCAGGTCGGCCGCCCTGCCGCCGCGGACGAAGTTCTCCGCCCAGTTGCCCGTCCAGGTGAAGTAGACGTCGGGCAGCGCGTCGGAGGCGGTCAGGGTCTTGGTCTTGTCCTTGATGCTCTGGTCGGTCTCCTGGATGAGCTCGACCTTCACGCCAGGGTGCCGCTTCTGGTAGGCGGCGGCGAGCTTCTCGAAGTACGGGCTCAGCGGATCGCCCGCGAACTTGGTGAGGACGCTGAGCGTGCCGGAGAAGTCCGGTTTCGCCGCGACGTCGGCGGCCGGAGCCGGCGCCGTACCGCCTGAGCAGCCGGTGAGGGCGAGTGACCCGGCCAGTACGGCCAGCGTCGTCAATGGGCGAGGACGCATGGGCTTCCTTTCTCTCGGAGTGCCTCGGCACCTCGGATCCGCGTGGTGAGGGCCGACTGTACAGCCGATCTGATACCGGTACCAGAGGGAAGTCGAAAAGATCTTCCTTCTCGGCTCGCCACCTCTGACCTGCTGAACAGTTGACGGAGAAGGTTGCGCTGTGCCAGCGTGATCCCCGCGTGATACCGGTATCAGGTCGCGTCACTCCCGAAAGGACCCGAACATGCTCGGCTTCAACGAGCCCGAATTCCTCTCCCAGCTGGCGAGCGCCGTGGCCCTGCGCCCGCGGATCGAGGAGGTCGCCGACCGCCTCGTGGAGGAGGGGTTCGACAACCTCCTCCTGGTCGGCGCCGGCGGCACCTACGCGCAGATGTGGCCGTACGAGCACCTGGCCAGGCGTTCGTCCCGCCTCGCCGTACGGGCGGTGATCGCGGCCGAGCTGATCGCCTCGGGCGACGCGGGCCTGGGCGAGCGCACCGCGGCGATCTTCACCTCGGTGACGGGCACGACCGACGACAGCGTCCGCGCCATCGAGTACTGCAAGGCCAAGGGCGCCTACACGATCGGTTTCACCGGCTACCCCGACTCGCCCGTCGCCACCAAGGTCGACGTCGCGCTCGTCTCCGAGCCGAAGGCCTGGCCGTTCGACCCCCAGATGCTGCTGTTCATGGGACGCCTGCTGTCGCGCAGGGGCGAGTTCGACGGCTACGACAAGCTCGCCGCCGAGCTCGCGGGCATCCCCGGCGTCCTGCTCGAGGTGGCGAAGCAGGCCGAACCCGTGGCCGCGGCCTTCGCCGAGGCCCACCAGGACACCGACTACCACTTCCTCGTCGGCGGCGGAAACCTCTGGGGCTTCACCTACCTCTACTCGATGTGCATCCTCGAGGAGATGCAGTGGCTGCGCACCACGCGGGTGCACAGCGCCGAGTTCTTCCACGGCTCGCTCGAACTGCTCGAAGAGGACACCAGCGTGATCGTCTTCCAGGGTGAGGACGAGACGCGCGCCCTCACCGACCGCGTCGAGTCCTTCGCCAGGCGCATCTCCAAGGACGTCACCGTCTTCGACACCCGCGACTACCCGCTCGACGGCATCAGCCCCGAGTTCCGCGGCCTGCTCGCGCCCCTCGTGCTCGACACCGTGATGGGCAGGGTGAGCAAGCACCTGGAGCGGGTCCGGGACCACTCACTCGACCTGCGCCGCTACTACCGCGTCATGGACTACTGAGCCTCCATGAGAGTCCTCGGCTTCGGCGACAACATCGTCGACCGGTTCGTCGACCGCGGCATCGACTATCCGGGCGGCAACAGCGTGAACGTCGCCGTCTACGCCGGCCGCCTCGGCGTCGAAGCCGCCTACCTGGGGGTCTTCGGCGACGACGACCTCGGCGGCTTCCTCCGCGAGTCGATCGCCGCGCAGGGCGTCGCCGTCGACCACTGCGTCGTACGGCAGGGCGAGACCGGGGTCTCCACCCTGCGCGTCGACGACGGCGACCGGGTCTTCCTCGGCTGGAACGGCGGCGGCGTCACGGTCCGGGAGCCGCTCGCGCTCGACGGCGAACTGCTCGACCACGCCTCGTCCTTCGACCTGGTGCACTCCAGCGTCTACTCCCGCAGCGAGAGCGAGCTGCCCAAGCTCGACACGCTCGTGAGCTTCGACCTGTCGAGCGAGGAGGACTACCGCGCCCCCGCCTACCTCGACCGCGTCTGCCCGCACGCCGACCTGGTGCTGCTCTCGTGCTCCCACCTCGACGAGGGCGCCACCCGCGCGCTGCTCGCCGACGCCGTACGGCGGGGCGCGGGCCTGGCGCTGGCCACCCGCGGCGTGGCGGGCGCGATCGCCCACGACGGCCGCGTGACCGTCGCGGCCCCGGCCCGCCCCGTCGCGCAGGACGCCGTCGTCGACACCATGGGCTGCGGCGACGCCTTCCTGGCCGGCTTCGCCGTCTCCCTGCTGCGCGCCGGGTGGACGGCCGGCCGGCGACCGTCGGAGCGCATGATCGAGCGGGCCCTGCACGACGGCGCTGACAGCGCCTACCGGCAGTGCTTCGTCGAAGGCGCGTTCGGCCACGGGCGGCCCGTCGAACGGCGGGCCCTGGCTAGCATGTGGCCAGGCTCCGAACGCGAGAAATGAGGGACGTCATCCATGCCAGCTGACCGGGGCCGCGCGGCGGGACCGCCGACGATCTCCGAGGTGGCCGCCGAGGCCGGCGTCGGCCGGGCCACCGCGGCCCGGACACTCGGCGGGTACGGATACGTCAGCCCCGAGCTGCGGGAACGGGTGCTCGCCGCCGCCGAGAAGCTCGGCTACCGGGCCAACGCGCTGGCGCGCAGCATGTCGACCGGCGTCAGCCACACCCTCGGCGTGATCGTCGCCGACATCGGCAACCCGTTCTTCGCCGGCGTGGTGCGCGGCATCTGCGACACCTCCCGCGCCAGAGGCTTCGACACGATCGTGCTGAGCACGTACGAGGACCTCGACGAGGAGGTCGCGGCGACGAACGTGCTCATCGACAAGCGCGTCGACGGCTTCATCGTCGCCTCGGCGGCGATCGGCAAGGGCGAGGTCGCCCACATCAAGGCGGCGGTCGAGCGGGGCATCCCCGTCGTGCTCGTGGACCGCGCGGTCGCCGCCCTCGACCTCGACGCCGTCGTCATCGACAACCGCGACGCGGCCAGGGAGGCGGTCGAGGCGCTGATCGCGGCGGGCCACCGCAGGATCGGGTTCGTGTGGGGGCCGCCCGCGCCCGAAGCGCCCGCGACCAGGCGCGGGCTGCTGGCCGAGGCGTCGCGCAACCTGTGGACGGACGGCGAGCGGCTGCGCGGCTACCTCGACGCGCTCGACGACGCCCGCATCCCCTTCGACCCCGAACTGGTGATGGTCGGGCCCAAGACCGAGGAGCGGGCGACCGAGGAGGTCACCCGCATGCTCGCCCTGCCCGACCGCATCACCGCCGTCTTCTGCACCGAGACCGACGCGGTGACCGGAGCGCTGCGGGCGCTGCGGACGGCGGGGCTGGCCTGCCCGCGCGACGTGGCGCTGATCGGGTTCGACGACAGCTCGTGGGCGGCGGTCATGGAGCCGCCGCTGACGATGATCGAACAGCCGGTGCACGAGCTGGGGGCCAAGGCGGCCCAGGTGCTGCTGGACACGATCGGCGGCGCGGAGCCGCGCGGCGAGATGCACACCCTGAGGTCGCGACTGATCGTGCGCTCCTCGGTCACCCCACCGATGGCGCCCTGAGAACGGGCCGGGCGCTCCTCGGCCGGCCCGCCGGCGGCCGGCCGTTCACGCGTCTTCCGGCAGCTCCCGAGTAACGCCAGGGGATCCGGTCACGGACGGCCGCGACCGCTGCGGCAAAGCATGCCAGGCGGACGCGCGGAGCCGGTAGGAGGTCGCCTTGGCCTCGTCGTAGGCCGGCGTCGGCTTGCCTTCGAAGGCGCGCAGGGCGCGGTCGTACTGCGCTGTCCTGAACTGCAGAACGGCACCGGCGAAACCGCTGTAGACGGTCATGCGTTCCTCGCGCAGCCGGGCGGAGATCGTGAACTGTTCGGCCCGCTGGGTGGCTCTCTGCTGGAAGAGGTAGGTGACGAGGGAACCCAACAGCGTTCCCCCGATGGCGATGAGCCCCGCTATGACGGCTTCCATGGGGACAGTTGATCACGGCGCCTTTGTCGGCGCCTCCCGCACGACGTCTAGGGTGGGTGAACGTGACGACGGAACGATGGGCACTCGGCGGCGATCTGAGCGTCGCGAGGATCGGCTACGGCGCGATGAAGCTGACCGGTTGGCCGAAAGGCGACCGGCCCACCCGGGAGACGGCCCTGGCCATCCTGCGCCGGGCGGTCGAACTCGGGGTGAACCACATCGACACCTCGCACTACTACGCGCGCGACGGCGTGGCGGCCAACGAGCTGATCAGGGAGGCGCTGCACCCCTACCCGGACGACCTGGTGATCGTGACCAAGGTCGGGGCACTGGTCGAGGGCTCCGACCTGGCCCTGCCCGCGGCGGAGAAGACCGGTCTCACCCCTGACAACCTGCGCCGCGGCATCGAGGCGAACCTGCGCTCGCTCGGCGTCGACCGCCTGGACGTGGCGAACCTGCGGCTGGGCGACCTCGACCGTGCCGTGACACCGCCGGCCGGCCCCCTGGAAACGCTGTGCGCGCTGCGCGACGAGGGCCTGATCCGCCACCTCGGCGTCTCCAACGTCACCGCCGCCGAGCTCGCCGAAGCCCGCACGATCACGCCGATCGCCTGCGTCCAGAACCTCTACAACCTGGCCAGGCGTGACGACGACCCGCTCGTCGACGCCTGCGCGGAAGCGGGCATCGCCTACGTCCCGTTCTTCCCGGTCGGCGGTTTCCAGCCGATCACGACCGAGCGCCTGGACGCTGTCGCCGCCCGCCACCGCGCGACCGTGCCGCAGGTGGCGCTGGCCTGGCTGCTGGCCCGGTCACCGAACATCCTCCCGATCCCCGGCACCGGCTCCCTGGAGCACCTGGAGGAGAACGTCGCCGCGGGCACCCTCGAGCTCAGCCCGGAAGACATCTCCACTCTGGAGAATCCGGCCGGACAGTGAGACGATCTTCCGTGTGCTCCCCCTCCGCCGGGTCGCGGCCGGTCTCCTGATCGCTTTCTTCACCCTGAGCCTGTTCGGGTTCGACATTCTCGTCGACCCGGTCGGCTGGCTCCTGGTCGTCCTCGGGCTGTCGAGCATGAAGGCCGGGAACGACACGGTGTTCGGCCCGGCCCACGCGAGCGCCGTGGTGGCGATGGTGCTGTCGCTGGCGATGTTCGTCGGGCTCGGCCGGTTCCTCTTCATCGGCCTCCTGCACAGCATCGCCGTCATCCTCACGATCTGGTTCATCGCCGACGGGATCGTCAAACGCGCCCGCGCCCAGAACGACCCGCCGACGGCCTCGACGTTCGACACGCTGCGATGGGTGGTCACGGTCGCCCTGTCCGCCGAGCTTCTTTCCGGCTACGTGATCCCCGGGACGCCCTGGGTGGCGCTCGCCGCCCTCGTCGCCGCCATCTGGTTCGTGGTGCAGCTCTACCGCTACGCGGACCAGCCGTACCTCACACCCGGCCCCCGAGGACCCGTCGCGGCCTGAGCGCGTGCCGGTCAGGCGACGAGCCGGCAGACCCGTACGAGTCGCGGCCCTGCGGCCGGGGCCGGGCGGGTGGACGGCCGGCGGACTGTTCGGGCACGCCGTCGCGTCCGGCTCCTGGCCCGGACCGTGCCGTGGCGCCGCCCCGGACTTACGCGAAGCGGCGGGCCGTACCGCGGGAGTCACCTCAGCCGGGTGACGCCCGGTTGGCGTGATGGCGGTGCCATGGGGGGATACAGGTCTCAGGAGCGCCCGTGAACACCGCCACAAGCCGCACCAGCCGGACGCGGACCTGGATCGCCCGCCTCTCTCTTGTCACGGCGGCGGCCGCCGCGGTGATTCCGATGGCCTCCGCGGGGCTCCGCAGCATCACGCTCCTCGGCCTCGGAGTGGCGGGGCTGGCCCTTACCGTCGCCGCGCTGTGGTGGGCGCTCACCCATCGCGGCGTGGCACGCGCGTGCGCGGCCGTGTTGGTCATCGCCGTCCCCGTCGCCGTGCTCGTCAGGTATGCGATCGTCGGGATGCTCGGGCCGGTGGTCATGTCGGGCGTCCTGATGATGCTGGCCGTGCTCACCGGCCGGGTCGCTCTCGGCATGGGCTCCGAGCCTGCCTCTTCACGGGAGTTCCCGGCGCTCCCGCTCAGGCGTCCGTTCCTGATCATGAACCCACGCTCGGGCGGGGGAAAGGTGAGCGCGTTCGACCTGGTGGCCAAGGCGCGAGAACGTGGAGCGCAGGTCGCGCTTCTCGACCCGGCCCATCACCAGGACGTGACCGAGCTGGCGCGCAAGGCCGTGGCCGAAGGCGCGGACCTCCTGGGCGTCGCGGGTGGCGACGGAACGCAGGCCCTGGTGGCCGCTGTGGCGGCCGAGCACGGCGTCCCTTTCATGGTCATTTCCGCGGGCACCCGCAATCACTTCGCCATGGACCTCGGGCTGGATCGGAACGACCCCTCCACGTGCCTGGCAGCGCTCGACGAAGGCGTGGAGATCCGCGTCGACCTGGGACGCATCAACGATCGGGTCTTCGTCAACAACGCGTCCTTCGGCGCCTACGCGGCCATCGTGCAAAGCCCCGCCTATCGCGATGACAAGACGCACACCACCTTGGAGATGCTGCCCGAACTCCTTACGGGTCAGCGCGGCCCCCGCCTCACCGTACGGACCGACACCGTGACCGTCGAGGATCCGCAGGCCGTACTGGTGAGCAACAACCCCTACCACGTGGGAGACCCCGCCGGCCTCGGCCGTCGTGCCCGCCTGGACTCGGGGGTCCTCGGCGTCCTCAGCGTCAAGGTGGACAACGCCGTGCAGGCCGTCGGCCTGATCCGCAGGGGCCGGTCGGGCGGGCTGACCTCGCTCACCGCCCGCGAAGCCGTCATCGATGCCGACGTGCCGGAGATCCCCGTGGGGGTCGACGGGGAGGCGCTCATGGTCGCGACCCCGGTGCACTGCCGTATCCAGCCTGGGGTCCTGCGCGTGCGCGTACCGGCCGGCAGCCGACGCGGAACGGCCCGCGCCCGGCCACGCCTGGACTGGCGCCGGCTGTGGCACCTGGCCGTCTCCCCACGACAACACCAGTCCCCATGACACGCGCGCATCACGCCGGCGAGGACTCGTCTGAGGGTGAGGAATGTGTGGTGAAGGGTGTCGAGGGCGCTCAGGTCGTGATGTCGGTCTGGTTCCCGCCGGACGCGGGAGGCGACTACTCCGTGAGCGTGTCCACCTGGCCCTGCGGCCGTTGCTGAGGTCCGCCGACGTGTTCGGCGCACAGGCAGCCGACGCCCTTCTCGATCCACTCCTGCCCGTCCCATTCCGGGTGGCGCGCGATCATCAGGGCCGTGACTTCCTCTTTGATCGTCTCCTCGCTCATGGCCGAGTCGCGGCGTACCCAGGTTTCGTCGCGCAGCAGCTGGAGATAGTCGCGGACATCGGCCAGCAGCTCCGGGCCGCCGATGTCGCCGTGGCCCGGGACCACCACTCGCGGGCTCTGCTCGGCCAGTCGCTGCATCACCGCGATCCACCGGATGCCGGACACGTCGGTGTCGTGTGGCGGGAACCACGGGAAGATCGCGAACTGCCCTGCCTCCACGAGGTCGCCGGTGAACATCACCCCGGCGTCGGGCACCGTGATCACCTGGTCGCCCTTGCTGTGCGCCCGTCCGGTGGCCCGCAGCCGTACCACCCGGCCACCCAGGTCGAGGTCGTAGGAGTCGTCATAGACGACGTCCGGCGTGGCGAGTGCGACGCCCTCCAGCTGCCGGGCGACCGGTTCGCCGAGTCCCTTGAACATGTCGAGGTAACCGGGGCCCTTCGCGGCCAGGTCTTCGGCTTGCGCGCGGTTGATCAGGAACGTCGCCTCCCCCGCGAACACCTGGGCGCCGAAGGCGTGCTCGGGGTGGAAGTGTGTCGTGGTCAGGTACAGCTTGCGGCCGCGCGCGTACGCGGTGGCGAACTCGAGGACGGTTTCCGCGTTGCCTGGACCCATCCCGGTCTCGACGACCAGGACGGTCACCGCCGTCCCCCTGGCCGACATGCCGCCCAGCCCCCTCGTCGTCGCCTGGAAGAGCGCCAACGACAACCCGTTGATCCGCTCGCTCACCCGCATCGCCACGGCCGTCTTTCGTCAGGCGCGGGGTTGACCTTCACCCGATCGGGCCCTGGACCGATGCCGCCCCCGGGCGGGTCGCTCCCGGTGGGTGACCACAGACCTGGACAAGGAGACGCTGCGGGTACGGCGGGGCCGTCGACGTCCGAGGCCGGAACCGGCCGTGGTGACCGCTACTGAAGGGCCCATGACCCGAGTGAGCTCAAGGTCTGCGAGAGGTGCCGGCTCTCTACTACGTGTGTGGACAAGGCTGACCCATCCACCTGATTCCGTCTCGACGTGAGCCGGAACCCTGGTGATCTTCCCTTTGGGACCTTGCCATTACTGGAGACCTCGCTGATCAGGCGTACCTGGAAGGTCTCCAGGGGCAGTTCCTGCCCCTGCTCGGCGCACAGGGCCGCGAACACGTCGGCACCGTCACGGATGCCAGAACGGTCCAATTCTGGCGGTGGAGCGTGTCCGGGCTTTGGCAGGTCGAGATCGATGACCACGAGGTTGACGGCCTGCTCTGGGAACCGGGCGCGGAGGGGGACGAGCCCTCCGAAGAGGCCCACTGAGACTAAAACTGAGACTGGACAGGACGAAGGGGCCGACTGGGTATGGTCGGCCCCTTCGCGTTTTACTGCCTCAACCAGGCGCGGAGGATGGGGGATTTGAACCCCCGATAGGTTGCCCTATACACGCTTTCCAAGCGTGCGCCCTCGGCCACTAGGCGAATCCTCCGTCGAGAAGCTTACCGGACTCTTCACACTGAAGAGACCACCATTCAACGTGAGCGAGCACTGCCGTACGGGGCTAGACTGTCGGAGGACCCCTCGCGCGGCGTCATCCTGTGAACCTCCCCAGGGCCGGAAGGCAGCAAGGATAAGCGGGCTCTGGCGGGTGCGCGAGGGGTCTCTTCATTGGAAGCCCCCTCCCAGGCGGGATGGTCGCATGAGTCTTGCGCTTTACCGCAAGTACCGGCCCGGAACCTTCGCCGAGGTCAAGGGTCAGGAGCACGTCACCGACCCCTTGCGGCAGGCACTGCGCACCGGCCGGATCAACCACGCCTACCTGTTCAGCGGTCCTCGGGGCTGCGGTAAGACGTCCAGCGCCCGCATCCTGGCGCGCTCGCTCAACTGTGAGAAGGGTCCGACGCCCGACCCCTGCGGCGAGTGCGAGTCCTGTGTGGCGCTCGCGCCCACGGGTCCCGGCCACCTCGACGTCATCGAGATCGACGCGGCGTCCCACGGTGGCGTCGACGACGCGCGTGACCTGCGCGAGCGGGCGTTCTTCGCCCCCGTCTCCGCGCGCTACAAGATCTACATCATCGACGAGGCGCACATGGTGACCCGCGAGGGTTTCAACGCGCTGCTCAAGCTCGTCGAGGAGCCTCCGCCGCACCTGAAGTTCATTTTCGCGACGACGGAGCCGGAAAAGGTCATCGGCACCATCAAGTCGCGTACCCACCACTACCCGTTCAGGCTGATGCCGCCGGCCACGCTCAAGGCGCTGATGGAGGAGATCCTCACCTCCGAGAGCGTGCCGTTCGAGCCGGCCGCCCTGCCGCTGGTCGTGCGCGCGGGCGCGGGGTCGGCGCGTGACTCGCTGTCCATCCTCGACCAGTTGCTCGCGGGCGCGGAGGACGACGGCATCACCTACGCCAAGGCCGTGTCCCTGCTCGGCTACACCGACGGCGACCTGCTGGACGAGGTGGTCGGCGCCTTCGCCAAGCGTGAGGGAGCGGCGGTCTTCCAGACGGTCAACAGGGTGATCGAGGGCGGCCACGATCCCCGGCGGTTCGCCGCCGACCTGCTCGAGCGCTTCCGTGACCTGGTCATCCTCGCCAACGTTCCCGAGGCGGCCTCCAGCGGGCTGCTCGACCGCCCCGCCGACGAGCTCGACCGCCTGGTGGCCCAGGCGGCCTCCATGGGCCCCGCCGAGCTGACCCGCGCGGCGGAGGTCTTCAACGCGGGACTCACCGAGATGCGCGGCGCCACCTCGCCGCGGCTGCTGCTGGAGCTGATGTGCGCGCGGGTGCTGCTGCCCGCCGCCGCCCAGGGGGAGGCGGCCCTGCTGGCCCGCCTCGAACGCCTGGAGCGCGGCGGGGTCGTCGCCCAGATGGCCGCCCGCTCGTCTTCCGGTACGGCAGGCGGCCCCGCGGCCACGGTTCCCGGCCCTTCCTCCCGCGCTTCCGCCGGTGACTCTTACGCCGGTGGCGGACCCGTTGGAGGCGGCGCGGCTGCCGGTGATCTCGCGACGAATGGCCCGGCTTCGAGCGGCGCGAGGCCGGGCGGCGCGGTCATGGACGGCGCCCCCGCGGCCGGTGCCGCTTCCGCTGGTGCCGCTCCAGGGGGTCATGCTTCCGGTGGTGCCGCGTCGGGCGGTCACGCATCGGATGGTGCGGCGTCGGGTGGTGCCGCTTCCGGTGGGGTCACCGGGGGCGACGTCGACTGGCCCGAGCCCGTGCGGCCAGGAGCACCCGCGCAGCAATCCGAGCCCGTCCACCACGCTCCCACTCCTGCCTCCGCCCCTGCCGCGACGGGCAGCGGCGTCGGCCCGCTCCAGCAGCAGTGGCCCGCCGTTCTGGCCGCGCTGAAGAAGCGCAGCATCGTCGTCTGGGCGAACGTCAACACCAACGCCCAGGTCGTCGGCGTCGAGGGAAACCTGGTCACGCTCGGGTTCAGCCAGGTCGGCGCGATGAAGAACTTCACCGGTGGCGGCAAGGACGCCGTCGTGGCCGGGGCGCTCGGCGACGTGCTGGGCGGCACGTGGCGGGTCGAGGCCGTCGTGGGCGGCGCGCCCGTTCCCCAGGGCGGCCGCAACGCCCAAGCCGGCCCCCGCGTGCCGGGCGGCCCTGGCGCTTCGGGCGGTCCCGCCTCGGGCGGTGCTGTTTCGGGCGGTCCTGCGGCGGGCGGTTGGGACGCCTCGGGTGGGTCCATGGGCTCCACGCAGCCGGACGGCTCGGCGATCCAGAGCGGCCAGGGCGGCGGTCCCGGCGGCTTCGGCGGTGCCGGCGGTCCCGGCAACGCTGGTGGGCCGGGCGGAGCCGGTAATGCGGGCGGACCCGGCGGTCCCGGCAGCCCCGGTGGTCCGGGCGGAGCCGGTAATGCGGGTGGTCCCGGCGGACCTGGCGGCGTCGGTGCTTCCGGCGGGGTCGGGCCGGGCGGGGCTGGTCCCGGTGGCCTCGGGCCTGGCGGTGCCGGGGTTTCCGGCGGTGCAGGTCCCGGTGGTGGTGGGTTCGGCGGTCCCGGCGCTGGTGGGGCGAACGGGCCTGGTACTGGTGGGGCCGGCGAAGCCGGCGCTGCCGGTTCCGGTGGATTCGGTGGACCAGGCGGTGCCGGTGGGCCTGCCGGTCCTGGTGGACAGGGCAGCCCTGGCGGCCCCGGCGGTTCCGGGGGTACTGCCGGTGGCGGGCCGGCGGGTGGCGGGCAGGGCGACGTCTCGGGCGGCCCGCAGAGCGGCGACCGGCCGGGCGGCGGCGAGGCTCAGGGCGACTGGTCAGGCGGCGCGGGCCAGTCGGCCGGGGCCGGATCCGACCAGGCGTCAGGGTCGGCGGCACAGGCCGCCGGCGACACGGGCGGGGCCGGGGAGCGACTCACGACCGACGAGTCGTGGCCCCAGGCGCCCGACGACCACGACTACGGCACGCCGCCCATGCCCAGTCCCGCCCAGGCGACCAGCCGTACATCCAGCCCTGGACTGGCCGCGGCGAGGTCGGCGGCGCAGGCGGCCGCGCAGGCAGGCCCGCGCCAGCCCACATCGCGGCAGGGCGGCGGAAAAGCCGGCGGGCAGGCGGGTGGCTGGCCCGACGCGATCCCGGGGCGGAACCGCGGCTCGGAGGTCGACGAGGTCGATCCCCTCAACGACGCCGACGCGGACGTCGACGAGCTCAGCGGCATGGCCCTCCTGCAGCGGGAGCTCGGCGCGCAGATGATCGGCGAGATCGACCACACCTGACCGGCCCGCGGTTGACCCGGGAAGCTCGACTTGCCAGGGAGGTCGCGTCGGGCCCTGTCGGAGCCGGGGCGGAGGTGCTGGAGCTCGAGCCGCCCGCGGCGGTCGGGTCGAGACCGGGCAGGGAGTGGAGTGGCCCGGTGGTGGGGGACATCGGCACTCGGGCAGGCCGCCGGGCGAGGGGGCGTTGACGGCTCGGACCTCGCCGACAGGCGCTGGAGCGGTGAGACGCACGGACGGCTGGGGCTCGATCGTGCCGTGCCGATCGGCATGTTCCGGGATACCGGTCCTGCGATCCGCACGGGATTCCGGTCCTGCGGTCCGCGTGGAGCCGTTGATCAGAGGGGGCGGCGCCCGTCAGGCAGGGGCCGGGCGTCCGTCGGTCGAGACGCGGTGACCGGAGAACGCGAGCGTGAAGGCGCCGTTCGCGGGCAAGGTGAGCGACTGCCGGTGTCGTGGAGGACGGTTCAGGAGGACCGCGGTCAGGGGGACAGGCGGGCGCGGGCGGCGGCCGCGCGGTGGTCGCTGGAGGGCAGGGTGGCGGCCACCCGTTCCAGCACCTGGGGGTCGTCGCGGCCGTTGGTCGTCTGCGCGTACGCCCACAGGTCGTCGGCGGTACCGCCGGTGAGGAGGCTGGCGCGTACCTGCACCTCGAGCTCGTCGCGCGCGCACCTGATCTCGGGCGACTCGGAGCGGGGCAGCAGCGGCCCCGTGTAGGCGCGGGCCACGGCGGCGGGGTCGTTGCCGGCGAGCAGCCGCTTCAGTTCGAGGAAGTCGGCGGCCACGGGGACGAGCAGCCGGTACGGCTTGGCCGCGACCGCCCCGCCGAGCTGGGCGCGCAGGCGGTAGATCTCGGCGCGAATGGTCGCGGGGTTGCCGTCGTCGCCGTAGAGGTGACAGGAGAGCTGCTCCGAGGTGAGCCCTCGCGGGTAGAGGGCCAGCAGGGTGAGGATCTCGGCGTGTCGCAGGGAGACGGTCATCGTGTGGTCGCCGTACCGGACCGTGGGTTGTCCCTCGCCGAGGAAGGTGAGCCGCAGCGGCAGCGCCTCCGGCCGTTCGCCAGGGAACAGCAGGTACCCGTCGAAGAACGGTTCGAGGATCCCGTCGGGGCAGACCGTGGTGCCGGGTTCGGGGAGCCGGATGCGGGAGCCGAGCAGGCCTCCCGGGTCGCCGGACAGGACCCGCCCGGTGGCGGTGACCAGGACGCCGGAGCGCCGCATGAGGGAGTCGTAGCGGCGGCGCAGGCGCTCGTCGCGTTCGTGCATCATGAGCGCCAGCTGCGCCTCGGCGAGCTTGGCCGTGGTGTCGACCAGCGCGACGGTGGCGGGGTGGAGGCTGCGGGTGGTGCCGCTCACGTCGACGCAGCCGAGGACGCCGCCGCTGTCGGGGTCGAGGATCGGCGCCGAACTGCACGACCAGCAGTGGAGCACGCGCAACAGGTGCTCCGCCGAGTAGACGTGGACGGGTCTGCGGGTGGCGAGGGCGGTGCCGATGCCGTTGGTGCCCACGGACATCTCCGACCAGTGGTGCCCGTCGGCCAGTCCGACCAGGTCGGCGCGGCGCATGGTGCCGGAGTCGCCGTCGCGCCACAGGATGCGGCCCTCGGCGTCCGTCACGATCATGATGTGCGCGGACTCGTCGGCCATCCGCTTCAGCGTGTGCGCGAGCATGGGCAGGACGGGCTGAAGGGGATGCGCCTGGCGGACGTCCTTGATGAGAGAGCCGTCGTAGACCAGCGGCGCCGCCTGGCTCTCGGGGTCGACGCCGGCCTCCATCGAGCGCTGCCAGGAGGCGTTGATCAGCTGGCGCGGCGCACCGACCCCTGTCTCCAGGATCCGGCGTAGCCGCCGACCGTAACTCATTGGCCACTCCAGGTAGTCATGCTGTACGGCGAAGCATCCGTGTTATCACCTCTCTCGCGCAAGCCGTTCGGGGGATTGCTAAGGGTGATTGATCGCTCGCAACGTGTGTGCAACGTTGTGGGCGCTAGCTTCCTCCCATCACGCCGGCGTGGCGCGGCCGCTCCTGTCGGCGTGATGGCCGGGTCCCGGACGCTGGAGGGGGGCTGGGACCCGGCCATGACGCCGCGATCGTCGACAAAGTCGCAACGCATGTGCCCACCAGTACATGTCGGCGCTCAGACACCGTAGGCTCGTGACAGTTATGAACGCGGAGCCGACGAGGAGCGCACGAAGGTGAACCCAGGGGATGTCAACCTGCAGCAGCTGCTGGAGCAGGCTCAGCTCATGCAGCAGCAGCTCGTGAGCGCCCAGCAGGAGCTCAACGATGCGCAGATCGAGGGCTCGGCCGGGGGCGGTCTGGTCACGGCTGTCGTCAACGGATCTGGCGAGCTGCTCGAGCTGAAGATCAATCCGAGCGTCATCGACGCCGACGACCCGCAGGACACCGCCGACACGATCGCCGACCTGGTCATCGCGGCCGTTCGCGACGCCGTACGCGCGGCGTCCGACCTGCAGCAGGAGAAGCTGGGCCCGCTGGCCCAGGGGCTCGGCGGCGGTGGTCTCGGCCAGCTTCCAGGGTTCTAGGCCATGTACGAGGGGGTCGTCCAGAACCTGATCGACGAGCTGGGGATGCTCCCGGGCGTCGGTCCCAAGAGCGCGCAGCGGATCGCCTTCCACCTGCTGGCGGCCGATCCCGTGGACGTCAAGCGGCTGGCCCACGCGTTGCTCGAGGTCAAGGAGAAGGTCCGGTTCTGCCGCGTGTGCGGCAACGTCGCCTCGGAGGAGGAGTGCCGGATCTGCCGCGACGCGCGGCGCGACCCCCAGGTGATCTGCGTGGTGGAGGAGTCGAAGGACGTCGTCGCGATCGAGAAGACGCGCGAGTTCCGCGGCACCTACCACGTGCTCGGCGGGGCGATCAGCCCGATCGACGGCATCGGCCCCGACGACCTGCGCATCCGTGAGCTGATGACCCGCCTGGCCGACGGCCGGGTGACCGAGCTCATCCTCGCCACCGACCCCAACCTCGAGGGGGAGGCGACGGCGACCTATCTCGCCCGGTTGGTGAAGCCGATGGGCGTGAAAGTGACACGACTGGCCAGCGGCCTGCCTGTGGGCGGTGATCTCGAGTACGCCGACGAGGTCACCCTGGGCCGCGCGTTCGAAGGACGGAGGCTGCTGGATGTCTGATCAGTGGAGCGCTCTCGCCGACGAGATCGCAGGGCACGCGCAGAACTATCTGGACGGCCTGAGCAGGGTGGCGGGCGGAGAGGGCGGCGACGCCATCTGGTCGTTGCTGCTCGTCGAGGTGGCGCAGGTGAGCCTGGCCGGCGCCCAGCTCGGCGCCAGCCAGGACATCATCCTGTCCGGCAACTGGGAGCCGCCGCTGAGCGAGGACCCCGACGTCGACGGGGTCCGTACGGCGCTGGCCGAGCGGATGGAAGCGGTCGACGACTACGTCGAGGTGTTCGACCCCTACAAGGACACCGCCGTCACGCCGTACCGGCTGTCCGACGACCTGACGGCGGTGGCCGCCGACCTCATCCACGGCCTGCGCCACTACCACGCGGGGCGGCCGCTGGAGGCGCTG
>NZ_JBEXMT010000035.1:0-101480 GCF_040610675.1 Nonomuraea sp. NPDC003804 | reverse complement strand
CTCGGATGCGCGGGCACACAACGATTGGAGGTTCCTGGATGCCAGTTTCAACCCATTGGAAGGCTGCTTCTCGGCACATCCGGACTTATGCCTCGATAGCATGGGCACTGCAGTGCATTTGGGTGCAAGTGTGTCTGAATTACTGATTGCGGTTGTGTGAGTATTGGGTCACTGATGGCGGGGATGGATCATCTGGTGATTTTTGATTTTTGTTAGACTTGGATTTTAATATAACAAGGGGTGAATTCATGAGCGGAGTTTCAGCATTTTCTAACGAAATTTCTCTGTATGATGACGAAGACGAAGGGCTGCGGATCGAGTGTTCTGAAAAATTCGTTGAGCGCATTAAGCGGGGCCGATCTGGTCGAGGAAGCGGTGCTGAGCGAGTTCGAGCGCCTGTCGGACCGCGGCGGCGTGCTCGGCGCGATGGAGACCGGCTACCAGCGCGGCAAGATCCAGGACGAGTCGATGCTCTACGAGACCCGCAAGCACGACGGCTCGCTGCCGATCATCGGGGTGAACACCTTCCGCAACCCGCGCGGCGAGGTGGAGCACGGGCCGCTGGAGCTGGCCAGGGGGACCGAGGAGGAGAAGCATTCCCAGCTCGACCGGCTGCGCGGCTTCCAGGCGAGGAACCGCTCCACCGCGCCGGCGGCGCTGCGCCGGCTGAGGGAGGTGGCCATGTCGGACGACAACGCGTTCGAGGTGCTGATGGACGCGGCGAGGGTGTGCTCGCTCGGCCAGATCACCGAGGCCCTCTTCGAGGCGGGCGGCCAGTACCGCCGCAACGTCTGATCCCGCCGGAACGACAGGCCTCCCGGGGGCGCGTCACGCGCTCCCGGGAGGCCTTTCCGGTTGTGGAGCCTATGGCTTGACGAAACCAATATGAACGTCCATATTGGACTCATGGCGAGACCATCGAAGAAAGACCAACTCCTCGACCAAGGGATGGAGGCCGTCCGCAGGACGGGACTGGTGGGCGCGAGCGTCCGCACCATCACGGCGGCGGCCGGCGTCCCGCTCGGCTCGTTCAGCAACCACTT
Source organism: Nonomuraea sp. NPDC003804 (assembly GCF_040610675.1). Classification (NCBI taxonomy): domain Bacteria; kingdom Bacillati; phylum Actinomycetota; class Actinomycetes; order Streptosporangiales; family Streptosporangiaceae; genus Nonomuraea; species Nonomuraea sp. NPDC003804. The sequence goes on along the minus strand of NZ_JBEXMT010000035.1, from coordinate 100,437 downwards.
CGCCTCCAAGGAGGACTTCGGGCTGGCGGTGATCGACCGCTACTTCACCGACGTCCGCGCGATCGTCGCCGCGACCCTGGACGACACCGGCAGGCCTCCGCTGGAACGGCTGCGCGCCTACTTCGACGCCATCACCGAACGGCTGCGGGCACGCGAGTGGCACGACGGATGCCTGATCGGCAACACCAGCCTGGACTCGACCGAGACCAGCGAGGCCATCCGCACGCACCTGGCACAGATCTTCACCGAGTGGCACGAGCCGTTCGCACGCTGCCTGGACGAGGCGCAGCGGGCAGGCCAGATCACGCTGCCGCTGCCCGCGCCCGACTTCGCCGACTTCCTGATGGCCTCCTGGCAGGGGGCGATGCTGCGGATGAAGGTGGAGCGCTCGTCCGATCCGCTGGAGCGCTTCACCACCGTGGTGTTCGGCACCCTCCTGGCCCCTTCCACCTCACCGACCGAAGGACGACACCCATGACCGCGAGCACCGGCACCGACACCATCGCCGGCACCGACACCGTCTCCGCCGCCGACACCAGCACCAGCACCATCTCCGCCGCCGGCACCGGTACCGGCACCATCTCCGCCGCCGACCCGCACCCGCGGCGGCAGGTGCGCGTGCTGGGCACCCACCTGAGCCACGTGGACACCGGCGACGGCGAGCCGGTGGTGTTCCTGCACGGCAACCCCACCTCCTCCTACCTGTGGCGCAACGTGATCCCCTACCTGGCCGACGTCCGCCGGTGCCTGGCGCCCGACCTGGTCGGCATGGGCCGTTCCGGGCCCGCGGCCGACGGGGCCTACCGGTTCGCCGACCACGCCCGCCACCTCGACGCCTGGTTCGACGCGGTGCTGCCCGAGGGGCAGGTCACGCTGGTGCTGCACGACTGGGGTTCGGCGCTCGGCTTCCACTGGGCGCGCCGCCACCCCGAGCGCGTGCGCGCGATCGCCTACATGGAGGCGATCGTCCAGCCGCGGCTGTGGGCCGACTTCCCCGAGGGCCGCGACACGCTGTTCCGCGCGATGCGCGGGCCCGAAGGCGAGGAACTGCTGCTGGGCCAGAACTTCTTCGTCGAGACGGTGCTGCCCCGAAGCGTGCTGCGTCCGTTGCGGGAGGAGGAGATGGCGGCCTACCGCGCTCCGTTCGGCGACCGGGACTCGCGCCTGCCCACGCTGGTCTTCCCCCGTGAGCTGCCCATCGACGGCACGCCTCGGGACGTGGCCGAGGTGGTGGAGGCGTACGGGAGCTGGCTGGCCCGCAGCGCCGTCCCCAAGCTGCTGATCTCCGCCGAGCCCGGCGCGATCCTGGTCGGCAGGGCGCTGGAGTTCGCGCGCACCTGGCCGAACCAGCGCGAGGTCGGCGTGCGCGGCATCCACTACGTCCAGGAGGACTCCCCGCACGAGATCGGCGCGGCGATCAGGGACTTCGTCCTGCGGCCGTGACCGACCGGCCCCACCACCCGGCTCCCGCACCCGGCACGCCAGCCCGGCGGCCCGCTCGTCCGTCCGGGAGGGTGAGCGTCAGGTCGCCGGCGGACGGTGCCACATCGTCAGCCGCATCAGCCGCAGGTATCCCATCGCCTCGTAGACCGGCTGGCCCTCGTCGCTGGCGATGAGCATGGCCGGCTGGTACGGCTCGGCGAACGTGGCGGCCCAGGTGACGGCGGCGCCGATGCCCCTGCCGCGATGGGAGGGCAGCGTGGACACCCATTCGACGTCGACGATGCCGTGCCCGAGCCGGGATCCGGACGTGGCGACGGGCCGGTCGCCGGCGTATCCCACGAACAGCTTGATCGGGCCGTCCAGGACCCGTGCGTCGCCGAACACCGTGCCCTCCGCCTCCGGCATCGGGTAGGCCTCGACGAGTGTGCGGACGAAGTCCGCCAGGCCGCGGCGGTCGGTGACGGGGACGATCCTGAGCCCGTCGGGAAGGGGCGGCGGGCTCCCGCCCGGCGGGCGCAGCATGAGCGGAGGATGGCCCATCAGCCGCAGGCCCGCCGTGGACAGGTCCGGCGTCGGCCAGACCGACAGGAACACGAAGTGGCGTTCGGGCGGGTAGAAGGCGAGCAGCCGCCGCAGCGTGTCCGCCAGGTCGATGTACGGCGGTGGCGCCAGCAGCACGGCGGCGTTGTCGAACAGGACGGGCGAGGCGGGGTCGGCGACCGCGAGGTCCTGCCAGCGTTCGGCGCGCCCGCCCGCGTAGGCGGCGACGAAGGCGTTGCGGTCGGCGTTGGCCAGCACGAACCTGCGCACCAGGGAGTCTCCGGCGTCGAGGTCCTGCTCCCAGCCATGGGTGAGATGCTCGTCGGACACGCGGCGCACCTGCCTCTCGTCCGGGCGACGAGGTCCACGCTCGAGTCTAGAACCGTGGGAGGCCGACGACGAGCCGCGGGCGGCAACGGCCGCCCGCGTCCGCGTGCACCGCCGTGATCTCCTGACGCCCCATGGGCCGATCGTCGGCGGCCACGTCCGGCGCCCGCGGGACCGGGCCCGCGCCGCACGGCGATCAAGATCCACCTGGTTGCTGTAGATTCCCCGGAGGGTCTCAAGCGGGCTGGTCGTGGAGGGGGCAGGAGAGGCGGATGGTCATCGGTGACCGCTACGTGCTCGACGACCTTCCTCTGGGCCGGGGCAGCATGAGCGCCGTCTACCGTGGCCACGACCGGCATCTCGACCGGCGGGTGGCGGTCAAGCTGCTGTACCCGCTGCCCGGCAAGGACGCCGACGAGGAACTGGAGCGGCGCTTCACCAGGGAGGCGCGCATCCTGGCGCGCCTGGAGCATCCGGGGGCGCCCGTCCTGTACGACTTCGGGACGCACGAGCAGCGGCTGTTCCAGGTGATGCAGTTCATCGACGGGGTCACGGTCGCCGACCTGCTGAGCGAGCACGGCCCGCTGCCGGTGCCGTGGGCGGTGGCGATCGCGGCGCAGGCGTGCGCGGTGCTGTCGGCGGCGCACGCGCTGGAGATCTGCCATCGCGATCTCAAGCCGACCAATCTCATGCTCTGTCGCGACGGCAGCGTCAAGGTGCTCGACTTCGGCCTGGCGATGTTGCGGGAGGCGAACGGCACGCAGTTCACCAGGATCGGGCAGATCCTCGGCACTCCCGCCTACATGGCGCCCGAGCAGATCCAGCGGGGTGTCGCCGAGCCGCGCAGCGATCTCTACTCGCTCGGCTGCGTGCTGCACGAGATGCTGACGGGGCGGCAGCTGTTCACCGGCCCGACGGAGTACGTCGTGTTCGAGAAGCAGGTGAAGGAGCGGCCGCCCCCCGTGCCCGGGCTTCCGGCCGCGCTCGGGAAGGTGCTGTCCGACCTGCTGGAGAAGTCGGTCGAGGACCGGCCGCGCGACGCCAACGTGCTGTACGAACGGTTGCAGGCGTTCGCGGTCGATCTGCCGATGCTGCCGGGGTTCCTGACCCCGCCGGCGACGCCGAGCCCCGGCCGGATGTACGCCAAGGTGCTCGGCCGCGTCCTCGGCTGAGAGAACGCTCTCCCACTACAGGTAACACTCTGGAAACGGGCCAACCGTCTGGGAGCGCTCCCACCACTCCAAGGCGTGGCCGTCACCTGCGGAAACGCCGCCATGGATGAGAGAGCGCTCTCTGGCGCACCCCTGAAACCCTCCGTTGACATGGCAGGCCCCCGACCCGCAACCTCTGAGAGAGCGCTCTCTCATCGCCACTCCCCACCGCCCTCGAGGAGGGTTCCATGGCCACGCCGTACTCCCAGGCCCGCCGCTTCGGGCGGCTCGCCGTACCGGTGCTCACCGCCTCCGCGCTCGCGCTCGCGCTCGCCGCCTGCGGCGGCGGATCACAGCAGACCGCCGACACGGGCGGCGGCACCGCCGAGAAGGTGACCCTCAGCGTCGCGCTCTTCGGCGACTTCGGCTTCAAGCCGCTGTACGAGGAGTACAGGAAGACGCATCCCGACGTGGAGATCGTCGAGCGGGTCACGCAGTTCAACGACCACCACAACAACCTGGTCAAGCGGCTGGCCACCAACGCGGGCGCGGCCGACGTCGAGGCGGTGGAGGTCGGCTACATCAGCTCCTTCACCTCCCAGCCCGACAAGTTCCACGACCTCAAGCAGTACGGCCTGGACAAGCGGCAGGGCGACTACCTGGACTGGAAGTGGCAGCAGGGCCTGTCGAAGAACGGCTCCCGGCTGCTCGGCCTCGGCACCGACGTCGGCGGCCTGGCCATGTGCTACCGCAAGGACCTGTTCGAGAAGGCCGGGCTGCCCACCGACCGCGAGAAGGTCGCCGAGCTTTGGCCGACGTGGGAGCAGTACATCGACACCGGCAAGAAGTTCGCCGCGAACGTCAAGGACGCCAAGTTCGTCGACTCCCCCGGCGAGATCTTCCGCGCGATCGTCAATCAGGCGCCGGTCGGCCTCTACGACGCCCAGGACCAGATCGTCGTCGCCACCAACCCCGAGGTCAAGAAGGCCTGGGACCTGTCCAACCAGCTCAGCCTGAACGGCCTGAGCGCCAAGCTGGCCGCCTTCTCCCCGCCGTGGAACACCGGCTTCGCCAAGGGCTCGTTCGCCACGATCATCTGCCCGGCCTGGATGACCGGCTACATCCAGGAACAGGCCAAGGACGCGGCCGGCAAGTGGGACATCGCGAAGGTCCCCGGCGGCTCGGGCAACAGCGGCGGCTCGCACCTGCTGCTCCCCAAGCAGGGCAAGCACCCCGAGGAGGCGGCCGAGCTGATCGACTTCCTCACCTCGAAGGACAACCAGGCCCGCGTCTTCAAGGAGGAGGGCACCTTCCCCTCGATCCCCGCCCTCTACGACGACCCGTCGATCCAGAGCTTCACCAAGCCGTTCTTCGGTGACGCGCCGATCGGCAAGATCTACTCCGACGCGGCGCGCACCCTCAAGCCCCAGCACCTCGGCCCCAAGGAGGGCGACGTGCGCGTGGCCGTCGGCGACGGGCTGGGCCGGGTCGAGCAGGGCAAGCAGACGCCGGACGAGGCGTGGGCGCAGGTCGTCGCGGACGTCGAGAAGATCAAGTAGCCCCCGGTACGGCGGGGCGCGCCCGTCCCGCCGTACCGCATCGACCTGGAGGACCTCCGCATGGCCACCCTGCCGGCCGCGGTGCCCGGGAGGCGCCGCCGCCTCGTCAGGCACGCGCTCGACCTCAAGCTCTCCCCGTACGCCTACGTGGCCCCGTTCTTCCTGCTGTTCTGCGCCTTCGGGGTGTTCCCGCTGATCTTCACGGCGTGGGTGAGCCTGCACGAGTGGACGCTCACCTCCGACACGCACACCTTCATCGGGGTGGAGAACTTCGGCACGCTGCTCGGCGACGGCTACTTCTGGAACGCCACGTTCAACACCTTCTCCATCGGCGTCCTGTCGACGGCGCCGCAGCTCGTGCTGGCCATCTGGCTGGCGCACCTGCTCAACCGCCCGCTGCGGGCGCAGACGTTCTTCCGCATCACGCTGCTGGTGCCGAACGTGACCAGCGTGGTCGCGGTCGTGGTCATCTTCAGCCAGCTGTTCGGGCGCGACTACGGGCTGATCAACTGGATGCTGTCGTGGTTCGGGATCGAGGGCGTGGCCTGGGCGGAGGGCACCGCGACCTCGCACGTGGCCATCTCGGTGATGATCATGTGGAGGTGGACGGGCTACAACGCGCTGATCTTCCTGGCGGCGATGCAGGCCGTCCCCAGGGAGCTGTACGAGGCGGCCACGATCGACGGCGCGTCGAACCTGACGCAACTCAAGAAGATCACCATCCCGATGATCCGGCCCACGATCATCTTCGTGGTCACGGTCTCGACGATCGGCGCGATGCAGATCCTGGCCGAGCCCCTGCTGTTCGGGGCGGGCAGCGGCGCGGGGGGCATCACCAGCGGCGGACCGGACCGCCAGTTCCAGACGCTCGCGCTCTACGTCTACGACCTGGGCTTCACCAAGTTCGACTTCGGCTACGCCTCGGCGGCCTCGTGGGTGATGTTCCTGTTCGTCGTGGTCGCGGCGGGCGTCAACTACCTGCTGACCCGCCGGCTGGGAGGGGCCTTCAAGTGAGACGACGCCTCACCCATCTGACGCTGCTGGCGGTGGCCTTCTTCTCGGTCTTCCCGCTCTACTACAGCGTGGTCGTGGCCTCGCGGCACAACTCGGCGCTGGCCGAGGTGCCGCCGCCGCTGCTGCCCGGCGGCAACTTCCTCGCCAACGTGCAGCGCGTCTTCGACACCGTGCCGTTCGCCCTGGCCCTGCTCAATTCCTTCCTGGTCGCCGGGTCGATCGCGATCGCGGTGATGTTCTTCTCGACGCTGGCCGGGTTCGCCTTCGCCAAGCTGTCCTTCAGGGGCAGGAACATCCTGCTGCTGATCACGGTGGCGACCATGATGGTGCCGGCCCAGCTCGGGATCATCCCGCTCTACATGCTCATGGCGAAGATCGAGTGGACCGGCTCGATGTACGCGCTGGTGGTGCCCGCGCTGGTGAACGCCTTCGGGGTGTTCTTCATGACGCAGTACCTCTCCCGCGCGCTGCCCACGGAACTGCTGGAGGCGGGCAGGGTCGACGGCGCGACGACCTGGGGGCTGTTCTGGCACGTCGTACTCCCCGCGGCGCGGCCGGCCGCGGCGGTGCTCGGGATGCTGACGTTCATGTCGGCGTGGAACGACTACTTCTGGCCGCTGGTGGTGCTCACCCCGGAGAACCCGACGGTGCAGGTGGCGCTGTCGACGCTTGCCAGCGGGTACGTCAACGACTACGTCCTCGGCCTGTCGGGGACGGCGGTGGGTACCCTGCCGCTGATCCTCGTGTTCGTCCTGCTCGGCAAGCAGATCATCGGAGGAATCATGCAAGGAGCTGTCAAGGGATGACGATCACGACCATGGAGGCGCGGGGGACCGTGGTCTTCCCTGAGAACTTCGTCTGGGGCGCGGCCACAGCGTCCTACCAGATCGAGGGGGCCGCGAAGGAGGGCGGGCGCGGCCCGTCGATCTGGGACACCTTCTCCGCGACGCCGGGGAAGGTCCGCGACGGCGACACCGGCGAGGTGGCCTGCGATCACTACCACCGCTACCGCGATGACGTGGCGCTGATGAGGGAGCTGGGCCTCGGGGCCTACCGGTTCTCCGTCGCCTGGCCGAGGATCCAGCCCACCGGCTCCGGACCGGCCAACTCGGCGGGCCTCGGCTTCTACGACAGGCTCGTTGACGAGCTCCTCGAAGCCGGCATCACCCCATATGTCACGCTTTATCACTGGGATCTGCCGCAGACGCTCGAGGACCTGGGCGGCTGGACCGTCCGCGACACCTCCCATCGCTTCGCCGACTACGCCGCGATCATGCACGACCGGCTCGGCGACCGGGTCAGCCACTGGACCACCCTCAACGAGCCGTGGGTCGCGGCGTTCCTCGGCTACGGCAACGGCGTGCACGCGCCGGGCCGTACCTCCGCGCACGACGCGCTCAGGGCCGCGCACCACCTGCTGCTCGGCCACGGGCTCGCGGCCAGGACGCTGCGCGCGAAGGGCGCCGAGGAGATCATGCTGGTGGTCAACTCGGCGCCGGTGCTGACACCCGCCCAGGTCAATGACCCTGACGTGGCGCCGTCCGCGGCCGACGCCGAGGCCGTCCAGCGCATCCACGCGCTGCTGACCCGCCAGTTCCTGGACCCCGCGCTGGCCGGCCGGTACCCGGAGGAGGTGCTGAGCGCCGCCGGTCGCAACGGCGGCACCGCGCACATCCGCGACGGCGACCTGGAGATCGTCAACGCCCCCATCGACCTGGTCGGCGTCAACTACTACAACCCCTGCGTGGTCGACGCGGCGCCCGGACTGCCCGCCGACGCCGCGTGGCCGGGCTCGGAGGGCGTGCGCTTCGCCCCCGCCGACGCCCCCGTCACCGCCATGGGCTGGCCGATCGTGCCCAGCGGCCTGTCGCGCCTGCTGGTACGGCTGTCGCGGGACTACCCGCGGGTCGGCCTCATGGTCACCGAGAACGGCGCCGCCTTCGACGACGTCGTGGAGCACGGCAGGGTGCACGACGACGGCAGGCTCGCCTACCTCGAAGGGCACCTGCGCGCCGCCCACGCGGCCATCACGGCCGGCGCCGACCTGCGCGGCTACCTGGTCTGGTCGCTGCTGGACAACTTCGAGTGGGCCGAGGGGTACCGCCGCAGGTTCGGCCTCGTCCACGTCGACTACGCCACCCAGGCCCGCACCCTGAAGGACAGCGCTCTCTGGTACAGGTCCGTGATCAGCGACAACGGGTTTACCTGGGGTCCCAACAAACCGTGATCCCCCCGATATTGACCTCGTCATGTGCGCCATCAATTCTCAGAGAACGCTCTCACCGGCACAGGAGGATGCACATGACCACCGCCCCTCGACTTCTCGTCGGAGCCGCGGCGCTGGCGCTCGTCGTCACCGGCTGCGGCTCCACCGGGTCAGGGTCCTCCACCGGCCAGGCGGCCCCCGCGGCCGACTGCGCCGCCTTCCAGCAGTACGGCAAGCACGACGGCAAGAAGGTCACGGTCTACTCCCCCATCAGGGACACCGAGGCCGACCTCTTCCAGCAGAACTGGAAGACGTTCGAGCAGTGCACCGGCATGAAGATCACCTACGAGGGCACGGGCGAGTTCGAGGCGCAGATCCAGGTGCGGTCCGACGGCGGCAACCCGCCTGACCTCGCCTTCTTCCCCCAGCCTGGCCTGCTGGCGCGCTTCGCGAAGGCGGGCAAGCTGAAGCCCGCCCCGGCCGAGGTCAAGGCGCTGGCCGACCAGGGCTGGTCCAAGGACTGGATCGCCTACGGCACCGTGGACGGCACCTTCTACGCCGCCCCGCTGGGCGCCAGCGTGAAGTCGTTCGTCTGGTACTCGCCCAAGACCTTCCAGGAGAAGGGCTGGCAGGTCCCGAAGACCTGGGACGAGCTGATGAAGCTGAGCGACACGATCGCGGCCGCCGGCACCAAGCCGTGGTGCGCGGGCATCGAGTCGGGCGAGGCGACGGGCTGGCCGGCGACCGACTGGATCGAAGACGTCATCCTGCGCGAGCTCGGACCCGAGGAGTACGACCGCTGGGTCTCCCACGAACTGAAGTTCAACGACCCCAAGGTGGTCGCGGCGGTCGACAAGGTGGGCGCGATCCTCAAGAACGACAAGTACGTCAACGGCGGGTACGGGCCCGTCAAGTCGATCGCCAGCACCGCCTTCCAGGAGGGCGGCGTGCCGATCACGACGGGCAAGTGCGCGATGCACCGCCAGGCCTCCTTCTACGCCAACTTCTGGCCCGAGGGCACCAAGGTCGCCCAGGACGGTGACGTCTTCGCCTTCTACCTGCCGGGCAACGACCCGGCCACGAAGCCGGTGCTCGGCGCGGGCGAGTTCGTCGCCGCCTTCGCCGACCGGCCCGAGGTGCAGGCGTTCCAGCGCTACCTGGCCACGCCCGAGCACGCCAACTCCAGGATGAAGCTGGGCACGTACGTGTCGGCCAACAAGGGCGTCGACCTCGCCAACGCGCAGAACCCGATCGACAGGCTGTCGATGGAGATGCTGCGCGACGAGGCGACGGTGTTCAGGTTCGACGGCTCGGACCTCATGCCGGCCGCCGTCGGCTCCGGCACCTTCTGGAAGGGCATGACCGACTGGATCAACGGCAAGGACACCAAGACGGTGCTCGACTTCATCGACGCCTCCTGGCCCACCTCCTGAAGTCCCCGGTACGGCAGGCAGCCCGCGCGGCGCCTGCCGTACCGGTCAGGGGAACGCCCGCCCCAGCCCGCTCACGTCCGCCCCCTCCGGCGCCACCCCCGCGCCCGAGGGCCCCCAGGAGGACCCTTGGACCTGGACTTCGACCTGGCCGCCGAGTCGCCCAAACTCATCCAGCTGGTCATCGGCGTCGTCGCGTTCCTCGCGGTCGTCGGCCTGGTCCTGCTGCTTCTCGACCGGGCCCCGATGCGCAGCAGAGCCCGCCTGCACGCCGCGATCCTGCTCGCCCCCGCCGTCGTCCTGCTCGCCGTGGGCCTGGTGATCCCGGCCGTCCGCACCACGCTGCTGTCGTTCATGAGCGGTGACGGCACCGCCTTCGTCGGCCTGGACAACTACGCGTGGATGTTCACCCAGCCGGAAGCCGTCACGGTGCTGCGCAACACGCTCGTCTGGGTGGTCCTCGTCCCGCTGCTGGTGACCGCGATCGGCCTGGTCTACGCGGTGATCGTGGACCGGGCCAGGTTCGAGTCGCTGGCCAAGTCGCTGCTCTTCCTGCCGATGGCCATCTCGTTCGTCGGCGCCGGGATCATCTGGAAGTTCGTCTACGCCTACCGGCCCGAGGGCGTCGACCAGATCGGCCTGCTCAACCAGGTGGTGGTGTGGCTCGGCGGCGAGCCCCGGCAGTGGCTGCTCGACCCGCCGCTCAACACGCTCTTCCTCATCGTGGTGATGGTCTGGATCCAGGCCGGTTTCGCCACGGTCGTGCTGTCGGCGGCGATCAAGGGGATCCCCGCCGACATCGTGGAGGCCGCCAAGCTCGACGGCGCCGGGGCGGCGCAGATGTTCTTCAGGGTGACGCTGCCCTCGATCCGGCCCGCGGTGATCGTCGTGCTGGTCACGCAGTCGATCGGCACGCTGAAGCTCTTCGACATCGTGCGCACCATGACCGGCGGCCAGTTCGACACCAGCGTCATCGCCAACGAGATGTACAACCAGGCATTCCGCTACGGCGAGACCGGCAAGGGCGCCGCGCTGGCGGTCTTCCTGTTCGTGCTGGTCACGCCGATCGTCATCTACCAGATCCGCAGCAGGAGGGCCCTTCGATGACGACCGCGCCAGCCCGGGTGCGCGCCCGCCTGTCGAGCAGGACGGCCTCCCTCGCCGCACTGCTGATCGCGCTGCTCTGGACGACACCCACCGTCGGCCTGCTGCTGTCGTCGTTCCGGCCGGAGGACCAGATCAAGACCACCGGCTGGTGGACGTTCTTCTCCGCGCCCGTGCTGACGCTGGAGAACTACCAGGAGGTGCTGTTCGGCACGTCCTCCTCCTCCGGGCAGCTGGCCAGCTTCCTGCTCAACTCGATCGTCATCACGATCCCGTCGGTGCTCTTCCCGCTGGCCTTCGCCGCCTTCGCCGCCTACGCGCTGGCCTGGCTGCCGTTCAGGGGCCGCGACTGGATCTACATCGGGATCTTCGCGCTGCAGGTCGTGCCGCTGCAGATGGCGCTGGTGCCGCTGCTGTCGTTCTTCTCCGAGGGCGTCGAGGTGTTCGGCCTGCAGCTCATGCCCGCCTGGAACCTGGAGGGCACCGGCAGGTTCGTCCAGGTCTGGTGCGCCCACACCTGCTTCGCCCTGCCGCTCGGCGTCTTCCTGCTGCACAACTTCATGTCCGAGTTGCCGCACGAGTTGATGGAGGCGGCCAGGGTCGACGGCGCCACCCACGGCACGATCTTCCGCAGGATCGTGCTGCCGCTGGTGGCACCCGCCCTCGCCAGCTTCGCGATCTTCCAGTTCCTGTGGGTGTGGAACGACCTGCTGGTGGGGCTGATCTTCGGCGGCGGCACCGCGGAGAGCGCGCCGATGACCGTCCGGCTGGCGCAGATGGCCGGAACCAAGGGCAACGAGTGGCAACGGCTGACCGCGGGCGCTTTCGTGTCTGTCATCATTCCTCTCGTGGTCTTTCTGTCGATGCAGCGCTACTTCGTCCGCGGGCTCCTGGCCGGAAGCGTCAAAGGGTGAAGCGCCCCACCCTCGAGGCGGTCGCCGCCAGGGCGGGAGTGTCGCGTGCCACGGTCTCCCGGGTGGTCAACGGGCAGTCGACGGTCGCCCCGCACATCCGCGACGCGGTGCTGCGCGCGGTCGACGAGCTCGGCTACGTGCCCAACCCGGCGGCGCGCAGCCTGGTCACCCAGCGGACCGACTCGATCGCCCTGGTCTTCTCCGAACCGCCGACCAGGGTGTTCTCCGAAGACCCGATGTTCTCCACCGTCATCAGGTCGGCCAGCGTGGAGCTGGAGGCGGCCGACAAGCAGATCGTGCTCATGCTGACCAGCTCGGCCAAGAGCCACGCGCGGGTGGAGCGCTACATCGCCAGCGGCCACGTCGACGGCGTCATGCTCATCTCCATGCACGGCGGCGACCCACTGCCCGCCGCGATCGCGCGGATGCGGATCCCCGTCGTCTCGTACGGCAGGCCCGCCGTCCCCATCGACATCCCGTTCGTCGACAACGACAACGTCGGCGGGGCGGCCGAGGCCGTACGGCACCTGGTGGAGAGCGGCCGGCGCCGGATCGCCACCATCGCGGGCCCGCAGGACATGATCGCCGGCCTGGACCGGCTCGAGGGGTACCGCACCGTGCTGCGCGGCTCCGACCGGCGTTCCATCGTGGCGATCGGCGACTTCACCAGGGAGTCGGGCGCCGTCGCGATGCGGCAGCTGCTGGAGGACGACCCCCAGCTCGACGCGGTCTTCTGCGGCAACGACCTCATGGCCGTCGGCGCGCTGCAGGCACTGCGCCAGGCGGGGCGCAGGGTGCCCGACGACGTGGCCGTGGTCGGCTTCGACGACATCGAGGCCGCCAAGTACACCGACCCGCCGCTGACCACGGTCCGCCACCACATCTTCGAGCAGGCCGCGGCCATGACACGGCTGCTGCTGGGGCTGTTCGAGGGCGGTCCCGCCGATCCGGTCATCCTGCCGACCGAACTGGTCATCCGCGAATCCTCCTGAGATGCTGGCCACGGAGGTGGCTGGATGGGTCCTCCGGACGGCTTCACCGATTTCGTGCTCATCAAGGGCATGGGGTTCGTGCGCTACGGCCTCGTGCTCACCGGCGACCAGCGCGAAGGCGTCCTGCTGGCCCAGGAGGCGCTGGCCGGGCTACGCATGGCGAGGACCGGCCACCCCGACACCTTCGTCGGCACGGCGATGGCCCGCCTGTTCGTGCGCCGGCGGCGGCGCCGGGCGGGCCAGGGGGTGCCCGAGGCCGAGATCGCCGGGCACGGCGGTGATCCGGACGTCTGGCGGCAGCTGGCCGAGCTGCCTCCGCTGGCCAGGGCGGTGATCGTGCTCCGCTCGTACGGCGGGCTGTCGAACGAGGACATCGCGCGCGTGCTCGACCTGCCCGCGGCCAGGGTGCGCGACCAGAGCGTCGCCGTCCGGCAGGACGACCTGGTCAGGACGCTGGAGGCGGCGGCCGCGACGGCTCGCCCCGCCGATTTGCTGTCGGGCCTGTCGCGGTTGCGGCGGCGCCGTACCGGCAGGCGGTTGCGGTCGGCCGCCGCCGCGGGTCTGGCGCTGGCCACGGTCACCGGCCTGGTCGTGCTGGTCAGGCCGACGGTCGCGGCGCCCGCCGACCACGTGTCGGCCGCCGCCAGGCCCGTGCCCGCCAGTGTCGGGCTGGCCAGGGCGGCCCAGGAGGTGTGGCCGCGCGCGGTCTCCAGGCTACCCGCCCGGTCCGCCGACGGGCTGGTCTACCAGCCGGCCATCGCGATCGACGACCGGCGCGTGGTGCTGCTGGCGCAGAACCGGCTCGGCTACGGCGACGTGCGGCTGGACGTCTACGACGCGGCCACCGGCCGGATCGGCCGGTTCGCGAAGCTGCCGGCGGGCGACGAGGTGCGCGGGTTCGCCACGGACGGCCGGCTCGTGGTGTGGAGCTCGCTCGGGCTGCGCGCGGACGAGACGCTGGAGACGCGGTTCTGGCGCGTGCCGGTCAAGGGCGGCAGGCCGCGCCTGGTCACCAAGGCCGCGCAGGGCGACCGGTCGGCCCCGCCGGAGGCCCGCTTCCAGGTGGGCGACGGCCATCTGTTCTGGAACACCGGCCAGGCGGTCTACCGCCGGCCGCTGTCCGGCAGGGGTGGCAGGGAGAAGGCCGGCGAGGGGCTGTGGCTGCTGGCCTGGCCGTGGGCCGCCGACCTGGCGAAGGGGACGTTGACCGACCTGGAGTCGGGGCGCTCGCGAGCGTTCGTGACCGGCGGGCAGGGGGTGGCGCGGTGTTCGCCCGACTGGTGCGTGGAGCGCCACCCGATCTCGGGGGTGACGCTCGCGCGCAGGACGGACGGGTCCGGCACGGTCGAGTTGCCGGGGACGACGGCGAGCGGGCCGGTGCTGAACCGGTTCGTGGTGCTCCGGCTGCGCGCGGGGTTACAGGTCATCAAGGATCTGCGCGCGGGGACGCTGGCGACCTTCGACCCCGCCGACCCGTCGATGGCGGTCGGCCTGGGCGACAAGAACGATCCGGGGACCCTGCTGGCCTGGAGCGACACCGACGGCCGCGACCTGTGGATCCTCAACCTGAAAGCGGTGCGCTGACTCCGTAGGCGCGCAGGAACGCCGCGACCGCCGTCTCGGCCAGCCGGTCGAGCTCGGCGTCGGTGTAGGAGGCGTCCCCACCGCAGAACATGACCCTGTTCACCGGGATCCACAGCAGCAGGCCCATGAGGTGGTCGGCGGCCAGCCGGGGGTCGTCCAGGTGGAGCAGGCCGCGCTCCGCCAGGCGCCCGAAGCAGCCGGTCAGCGTCGTCAGCACCCGCTCGAAGCCCTGCTCGTACCAGGTGCGGCCCAGGTCGGGGAAGCGGTCGGCCTCGGCGATGATCAGCCGCCGCAGGCTCAGCACCTCGGGCCGCAGCAGCGAGCCGAGGAAGGCGCGGGCCAGCTCGCCCAGGGCCCGCCGGGGATCGTCGCTGTCGTCGAAGGCCGCCGTGACCATCCGGGTGAGGTGGTCGATCTCGCCGGTCGTGTCGAGCACGAGGTGGGTGAAGAGCTGCTCCTTGTCGGTGAAGTACTTGTAGACCGTCTGCTTCGACACCGCGGCGAGGGCGGCGACCTCGTCCATGCTCGCGCCCACGTAGCCGTTGCGCAGGAAGACCGCCTTGGCGGCGTCGAGGATCTGCCTGCGTTTGAGTGCCGTGCGACCCACTTCCGTTGTCATGGTCCGGATAGTACTAGACAGTTCCGTACCGGTCTCAGTACTGTACCGTCTAGTTCCAAACATTGAAGGACGGACATGATGAGCGAACTCCAGAAGCTGGTGCAGCAGGCCGCCGACGACCTGGTCGAGTCGGGCCGGGAGCGGGGCCTCCAGGTGGCCGTCTACCGTGACGGCCGGCAGGTCGTGGACGTGGTCGCCGGTGTGGCCGACCCGGAGACCGGCCGGCTCGTGACGCCCGGCACACCGTTCTACAACTTCTCCATCGGCAAGGGTGCCACCGCCACCGTCGCCCACGTACTGGTGGAGCGCGGGTTGTTCGGCTACGACACGCGCGTGGCGGAGCTGTGGCCGGAGTTCGGGGCGCACGGCAAGGAAGGCGTGACGGTGCGCCACGTGCTGACGCACACCGCCGGGGTGCCCGGCCTCCCGCTGGACACCACGCCGGAGGACGTCTGCGACTGGGACACGATGGTCGCCGCCCTCGAGAACGCCGAACTGTGGTGGGAGCCGGGCACCCGCATGGGCTACCACGCCTACACGTTCGGATTCCTCGTCGGCGAGATCGTCCGGCGGGCCACCGGCAAGCCGATCTCGCAGGTGCTGCGCGAAGAGGTGAGCGGGCCGCTCGGCGTGGCCGACGAGCTCTACTTCGGCATGCCCACCTCGGAGCACCACCGGCTCGCCCGCCTGGAGGACGCCCCCATGGACATGTCGGCGTTCGCGGACATGCCCGAGGACCTGCCGATGTTCAAGGCCGGCCCGATGGACCTGATGCCCACCGCCGGGCTGGGCAGCCGCCCCGACTACCTGTCGGCCGACATCCCCGCGGGCGGCAAGACCTCGGCCAGGGCGATCGCCCGCATGTACGCCGCCCTGCTCGGCGAGGTGGACGGCACGCGGCTGATCTCGCCCGACAGGCTGCGCGAGGTGACGGCCACCTCCTTCAGCGGCGTGGACGAGGTGTTCGGCATGCCGTCGGCGTGGGGCCTCGGCTACGCGATCGGCCGGCCGGGGTCGGCGCCCGAGGAGACGCCGACGGTGTTCGGCATGGCCGGCGCCGGCGGCAGCGTGGCCTACGCCGACACCGCCACCGGCCTCACCTTCGCCGTCACCAAGAACCGGCTGACCAACGACTTCGACACCGTCACCACGCTCGGCGACATCGCCGCCCGCGGCTAGCCTCCCCCGGCCCCGGGCCGGTCAGGGTTCCAGCCACACCGCCGTGTCGCACGGCAGCAGCCCGTCCCCCGTCGGCCCGCTGGCCAGCAACACCGCCGAGTGCGGCGGCAGCCGTACCGGGTCGGGGCCGAGGTTCACCACGCACACCACCCTTGTGTCCCGCGTGAACGCCAGCACGTCGGGGCGCAGGTCCAGCCAGGTCAGCGACCCGTCGCCGAGCCGGTCGCGGCGCAGGCGCAGGGCCGTGCGGTAGAGGGTGAGCATGGATGCCGGGTCGCCGGCCTGCGCCTCGGCGGTCAGTTCCTTCCACTCCGGCGGCTGCGGCAGCCACGGCTCTCCCACGCCGGGGCCGAACCCGAACGGCGGCGCGTCGCCCGACCACGGCAGCGGCACGCGGCAGCCGTCCCGTCCGGGGACGGTGTGGCCCGACCTGGTCCACATGGGGTCCTGGCGCAGGCGGTCGGGGATGTCGTCGACCTCCGGCAGGCCGAGCTCCTCGCCCTGGTAGACGTAGACCCCGCCGGGCAGCGCCATCGCCAGCAGCGCCGCCGCCCTGGCCCTGCGGCGGCCGAGCTCCAGGTCGGCGGGCACGCCGTCCCTGCGGTCGGCGTGGTCCCACGAGGTGTCGGCTCTGCCGTACCTGGTGACCACGCGGGCGACGTCGTGGTTGGACAGCACCCAGGTGGGCGGCGCCCCCACGGAGGCGTGGGTCGACAGCGTCAGCGAGATGCTTGCGCGCAGCGCGGCGGGCTCCCACGGGCAGGCGAGGAAGTCGAAGTTGAAGGCGGTGTGCAACTCGTCCGGACGCAGGTAGCGGGCGAAGCGCTCCTGGTCGGGCAGCCAGACCTCGCCGACGAGGATCCGGTCGTCGTACTCGTCGGCCACCCGCCGCCAGCCGCGGTAGATGTCGTGCACGCCGTCGAGGTCCTCGTAGGCGGTGGCCGACTTGACCAGCAGCGCGGCGGAGTCGACGCGGATGCCGTCGGCGCCCCTGTCGAACCAGAAGCGCAGCACGTCGTGGAACTCCTGACGCACCTCGGGGTTGTCCCAGTTGTAGTCGGGCTGGCCCGGGTCGAACAGGTGGAGGTACCACTGACCGTCGGCCACCTGCGTCCACGCGGGCCCGCCGAAGATCGACCGCCAGTCGTTGGGCTCGTCGCGGAACCAGAAGCGGTCGCGCTTCGACCGGTCCCGCAGCGCCTCCTGGAACCACGCGCTGGCGGTGGAGGTGTGGTTGGGCACGACGTCGATGATGACCCTGATGCCCAGCCCGTGTGCCTCCCCGATGAACGTCTCCGCCTCGGCCAGCGTGCCGATCGCGGGCTCGATGTCGCGGTAGTCGGCCACGTCGTAGCCGCCGTCGGCCATGGGCGACGGGTACCACGGGGTGAGCCAGATCGCGTTGATCCCCAGGTCCTTCAGGTACGGCAGGCGCTCCCGCAGCCCGGCCAGATCGCCCACGCCGTCGCCGTCGCCGTCGGCGAAGCTGCGCGGGTAGACCTGGTAGATCGCGGCGCCCCGCCACCACGTGTCGGACATTGCGCTCCTAACCCTTGAGACTTCCGGCGGTGAGTCCCGCCATGATGTGCCGTTGGAAGAACAGGAAGATGACGATCGTCGGGAGGCTGGCGATCACCAGGGCGGCGGTGAGCGCGTTGGTCGGCATCGTCTGCGAGAGCGAGTTGATGGCGACGCTCACCGTCATGCGATCGGTGTCGGGCAGCACGAGCAGCGGGTAGACGAAGTCGCGCCACACGTTGACCACGGTGAAGATCGACACGACGCCGAGGATGGGCCGCGAGACCGGCAGCACGATGGACCACAGGATCCGCGCGGGCGACGCGCCGTCCATCTCCGCCGCCTCGATGAGCTCTCGGGGGACGGAGTCGAAGAAGCGTTTGAGCAGGAAGATGTTGAAGCCGTTGGCGGCGGCCGGCAGCCAGATCGCCCACGGGGTGTTGAGCAGGTCCAGGTCGACGACCGTCACGTAGAGGGGCAGGATGAGGACCATCGGCGGGATCATGAGCGTGGCCGCCTCGCGGATCTCGGCCCAGCTCTTGGGCGGCGTGTTCGGGTCGAGTCCGGCCTGGGTGAACAGCTTGCGGTTGTAGACGAGGCCGACCTTGTAATTTCCGCGCGGAACGCCGTAAGTCCTGCCGTTGACGGTGTATGCCGCCATCACGCTGGGGTCGATGTCCTTGAGCGTGCTGACGGTGTCGACGTAGGCGGTGATGTCGGCGGCCTGGCCCGCCTTGATCGCGGTCTGGACGTCACCGAAGTAGCCGTAGAAGAGGTCCTCCATCTGGCCACCGGCCAGCTTGGCGTCGTACGTCTTCACGTCGTGGCAGGGGAAGCCGTCCTTGCTGTCGACGGTGATGTTCGGGTGCAGCTTCTGGAAGGCGGCGACGTCGTCGTCCCAGTCCTTGCGCTGCAGGGGGTTGGTCTTGGGCGGCTGGCAGCCGACGGAGATCGTGACGGGCGCGGCCTGGGCCGTCCCGCTCGCCGCGGGCGCCGGCTCGTCGGGCGTGGAGCCGCAGGCGGCGACCGACAGGCTGAGGCCGGTGACGATCAGCAGGCCGAGTGCTCTGCGGGAGCTGCTCATCGGTCTGGACCCTTCTGATGGGGATGGGGAGGCCCACACGATAAGCAGCACCGACAGATGACTGCAAGATTTTGACAGTTGATTGAAATATAACGACTCCATGACGGCTGTAGCTCGTGGCGACCCATGTGCACACCCGCCCGCCGCCGCCGGAGGACGGGGACAGGGGGGCCAATGGGCGGGTGTGCGGGGACGCCGAGAAGCGTCAGGGCAGGCAGCCGTGCACGGCGGTACCCGGGCGGTCGAGCACGGGCAGGAAGCCGGCCCGCTCCCTACCGGCGGGGTCGCGCACGCGGGCCTGCTGGAGGCGCGGGCCATGAAGGGGCGGAGGGCCTACTGGGGGCGCGGGCCGTGGAGGCGCGCGGGCCTACTGGGGGCGCGGGCCGTGGAGGCGCGCGGGCCTACTGGGGGCGCGAGGCGTGGAGGGGTGCGGGCCTACTGCACGCGGGCCGTGGAGGCGCGCACGACGAGCTCCGGTTCGAACAGCAGCTCGTCGGCTGGGACCACCGCCTTGTCGATCAACGCCACGAGCAGGTCGACGGCCGCCCGCCCCATCGCGTCGATCGGCTGGCGGACGGTGGTGAGCGGCGGGTCGGTGCAGGTCATCAGCGCCGAGTCGTCATAGCCGATCACGGACAGGTCGTCGGGCACCTTGCGCCCGACCCGCCTGGCCGCCCTGATGGTGCCGAGCGCGAGCAGGTCGCTGGCGCAGATGACACCGGTGACTCCCTTGCGCATCAGCCTGGTCGCGGCCGCGTGGCCGCCCTCCAGCGAGAACATCGTGAACTCGACCAGGTCGTAGTCGCCGCCCCTTGCCAGGAAGGCGTCGAGCTTGCGCCTGGACGGCACGTGGTCCTTGGGGCCGAGCACCATGCCGATGCGTTCGTGGCCGAGGGCCCGCAGGTGGCCGAGCGCCATCTCGGCCGCCACGGCGTCGTCGGAGGACACCTGCGGGAAGCCCAGGTGCTCGACGGCCGCGTTGACCAGCACGGTCGGAAGTTTGCGTTCGAGGATGAGCTCGTAGTGCTCGTGCGAGGCGTCGCCCTGGGCGTACAGGCCGCCGGCGAAGACCACCCCGGAGACCTGCTGCTGCAGGAGCAGGTCGACGTAGTCGGCCTCGGAGACCCCGCCGACGGTCCTGGTGCACAGCACGCTGGTGAAGCCCTGCTGGGCCAGCGCTCCCCCGACCACCTCGGCGAAGGCGGGGAAGATCGGGTTCTGCAGTTCGGGCAGGACCAGGCCGACCAGCCGGGCGCGGTCACCGCGCAGCTGGGTGGGACGCTCGTAGCCGAGCACGTCGAGTGCGGTCAGCACGGCTTCGCGGGTCGCCTCGGAGACGCCCGGCTTGCCGTTCAGCACCCGGCTCACGGTGGCCTCGCTCACCCCGACTTTCTTGGCCACCTCTGCCAGTCGACGCGTCATGCGCAAACTATACGCCGATCCACGTAAGTCATTGCAAGTGCTTGCAGATTCGCTTGCGTTCATGGAGAACGATCCGGACGCGCCCGTCCATAGCCTCAGCTGCGCCGATGTTCCGTGGAATCGATCCCGCTATCCTGTCATGAATTTGCGAAAACTAGTCGAAATATTGCGGACTATCATCTTATAGTGCAGCTACCCCCCATGACAGACGCACCCTCGCGTTACTCGCCGCGCTGGCGCTCGCGGTCCTCGGCCTGCCTCACCTGGTTTGCCATCGCTTGAGGAACTGATCATTCTGTAGAGCGTGACTGATCGGAGCCCATCGTTATCGGCGCAGTTACGCATCACGCGGGCGAACGCGCGGTTCCAGCAGTGGCAGGCGCTGCTGGGAAACCGGGCCAAACGGCAGCGGGCCAAGGAGTTCCTGATCCAGGGCGTACGCCCGATCAGCCTGGCAATCGAGTTCGGCTGGCCGGTGCATGCGCTCATCTACGACGCCGAGCGACCGCTGTCGAACTGGGCGAAGCAGATGCTGAAGGAGGCGGGCGGCGAGCGGGTGTCCATGGCCCCCAACCTGTTGCGGGAGCTGGGCGGCAAGGACGAGGACGTACCCGAACTGGTGGCGGTGGTCGGGCTGCCCGACGATGAGCTGTCCCGTATCCAGGTGGGGCCGTCTTTCCTGGGCGCGGTGTTCGACCGGCCGAACACTCCCGGCAACATCGGGACCATGGCACGCTCGTTGGACGCGTTCGGCGGCGCTGGTCTGATCGTCACCGGGCACGCCGCCGACCCCTATGATCCTCGTTCGGTGCGGGCCTCCACCGGGTCGCTGCTGGCGCTGCCGGTGGTGCGGTCCCACTCCCACCGAGAGGTACTGGCGTGGGTGGCAGAGCTGCGCGGCCGGGGCTTGCCGCTGATGGTGGTGGGCACCGACGAGAACGGCAGTCGCGAGGTCGCCGAACTGGACTTGACCGGCCCCACCCTGCTGGTCGTCGGTAACGAGACCACCGGGCTGAGCGCGGGATGGCGGCAGGCATGCGACACGATGGCGCGCATCCCGATGGCCGGCTCGGCCAGTTCCTTGAACGCCGCCAGCGCGGCGACCGTGGTGTTGTACGAGGCCGCCCGCCAGCGCCGCAGCGGGACGAGCGGGTCGAGTCCGTGATGCTGCCCGTGCGCGACCGCGTGACCCTCGTGCGCAAGCGCTGACCCCTCCGTCACACCGGCCCCGATGCCGGCTGTGCGCACCTGCCTGCGAACGGGGTGGTCGGCGCGGTGGTCAACGGGTCACGCGACGGTCAGAGGCCGCCGAGGTCGAGGCGTGCGCGCAGGGCGCTGGGCGTCTCGGCGAGATGCTTGCGGACCGTCCGGGTCAGGTGCGCGTGATCGGCGAAGCCGTACATGGTGGCCAGTTCGGCGAACTGGGCGCCTCCGTCGGCCATGTGCTCCAGCACGGCCCGCACCCTCAGTTCGTTGCGATACTCGCTGATCGTGCGCCCGGTGACGTGGCGGAAGATCCTTCCGACATGCTTGGGCGAGGCGCCGACCAGCCGGGCCAGGTCCGTGACACTGTCGTTGAGGTGACCGCAGGAGAGCGCCTCCTGCACGGCGATGGTCATGCGGCGGTGGATCACCCGCGTCGTGGGCGGCATACCGGGGCCGGGCCGCTCGGTCCGCGGCGGGAGAGCCGCCAGCAGGCTCTGCAACCGTTCACCCACCTCCAGGTGGTCAGCGCCTCTCCTGCAGGCTGACAGCAGCTCGCGATGGCGCAGGTCGAGCAAGGCGGTGATTGCCAGCATCCAGCCTGGAGCGCCCTGGACGCCCGCGACGTATTCGTCGTAGGCGTCAGGGGTCAACATGATCCAGGTGTAGCGGATCTCGCTCGCCGACGGATAGGCGAAGCGCTCTTCCAGCCCTTTTCTGGTCAGGTAACCGCTGGCCGCGTCGAGGAAGGAGTCCTGCCCCGACGCGTGCCGGCGGAAGCCCCCCATCCGCATCAGCACCACGGCGTCGCCGACGTCCGGAGCCCACGACGACCAGCCCTTGACCTGCCCTCCACTGCGGATGTCATGAACGGACATGCCCAAGCCGGGATCCTTGCCGAGCTCCTGTCGCCACATGACATCCAGACTCGCCGCCCGATCGCCTTCACCGCCGTCGAAATCATCGCGGTTCGGCAACACATGGACCAGTCGCGCGATCTTCCAACAGAGCGCCACGCCCGCGACGGCCGCGGTGAGGCTCTCGCGGCGGGAGGCGCTGGCGCGGCCGGCGGTGAGGGCCGGCGGCGAGCCGAGGATGCGAATGTCGGACGCCGTGATGGCGAACGACCGGCGTCAGCGAATCGGCTGGATCAGCTGGGTACGCCAGGTCGCCGGGGCGGGCCAGCTGGACGGATCGGGTTGTGTGCTGAGGTCGAACCAATGGTAGACCTCCCACGCCCCGCCGTCAGGCTCGCGGTCGTGCTCCTTCAGCCATGCGCCCAGCAGGGCGTAGGTGTCGCCCAGGCTGTCGTGCGATCCGAGGTGCCACGTGGCGACGGCCGTGCCACCCGGCAGCTCGGCGGAGGCGACACGTCCCGCGCTGACAGGACGTCCGGCCACGGGCACGCCGACCTCCACGTCCGTCTCGCCCTCCTCGAAGGTGTGGTACCTGACGAAGGGCTGTCCCTCCACGCTCACGCCGGGCTGCTGGGTGTACTTCCACAGTTCCGAGAACCCTTCGCCCTGAGCCTCCGACAGGCGGGCGATCGCGACCGTCATCCTGATGCTCGCCGTGATCTGGGGATCGCGGTGGAGGATCTCGAAAGTGTGCCCGTGCGGCTGTTCCGTCATCGTCGTCCTTTCCTGGCCTGCAGGTCGTGCCTCATCCTTTCGGAGCCGGTCGGATCGACGCTTGAACATCGGTGCGCGACTGCGCCCGCCCCCTCAAGATCGGCCGATCCACCGCCTACGCAGCGCTCGCGCGACGCTGACCAGCAGCTGTCCCACTCGCATACCGTTTCCGCCCGTTGGCACCCCTAGCGAGATCGTTCTCATCGACAACGGCTGTCCGGCGGTTCCTCAGCCCCGTGGTCCGCGGGGCCCGACCTCGCCGCGGGCAGGCAGATGTCCGAGAGCAGCCACACCGACGTCTATCCCGCCGCCAACGCCGACGAAGGCAACCAGGCCACCTACGGGGAGAGCGCCGACAACGCCTTCCCGCAGTGGATCCAGGTCGACCTCGGCTCGCCGGTGAGCGTCGACCAGGTCGTGCTCAAGCTGCCGAACGGCTGGCCGAGCCGTACCCGGACGCGGGACGGGTTCCGGCGGGACGGGGCGGTGGCTTGCCGCGCGGGCGGGGTAGAGATCCCGGTATGCGCGCGTTCGCCTCGTCCGCCGACCTGACGGACAAGACCCAGACCCTGGAGATCGTCGGCGAGGGCGTCTACGCGCTCACCGCCGAGGGCGACCCGAACGTCGGCGCCGTCGAGGCCGACGACTTCCTGATCTGCTTCGAGGCCATGGCCACCCCGGCCGCCGCCCGCCAGTGGCTGGAGCGGCTGCGCGAACACACCGACAAACCCGTCCGCTACCTGGTCCTGTCGCACTACCACGCCGTCAGGGTGCTGGGCGCCTCGGCGTTCGCCGCGGACGTCATCGTCGCGCACGAGAACACCAGGTTCCTCATCGAGGAGCGCGGCCTGCAGGACTGGGAGTCGGAGTACGGCAGGATGCCGCGCCTGTTCAAGGATCCCGGCTCGATCCCCGGCCTGACCAGGCCGACGCTGACCTTCACCGAGACGGTCCGGATCGACCTCGGGCGGGGCAGGTTCCTCGAGCTCCGGCACCTCGGCAGGGGGCACACCGAGGGCGACATCGTGGCCTGGCTGCCGGACCAGCGGATCCTGTTCGCCGGCGACCTGGTCGAGGCGCAGGCGGCCCTCTACACCGGCGACGCCTTCCACCGCGAGTGGTCGACGACCACGCTCGACCGTGTCGCCGCGCTCGGCGCCGCGACCCTGATCGGCGGACGCGGGGCGGTCACGTGCGACGTGCCGGCGGCGATCGGGCAGACCCGTGACTTCCTCGAGGTGATGCTGCGCGAGGTCGGTACGGTCCACCGGCGGTCGGGCACGTTGAAGGAGGCGTTCGAGGCCGCCCACGCCGCGCTGGCGCCCCGGTACGGCCGCTGGCCGATCTTCGAGCACTGCCTGCCGTTCAACGTCTCCAGGCTCTGGGACGAACTGGACGGCGTCGAACGGCCCATCATCTGGACGGCGGAACGGGACAGGGCGGTATGGAACCAGCTCCAGTCGTGATCGCGGGGGCCGGCCCGGTGGGGCTGGCCACGGCCCTGCTGCTGGCCAGGTGGCGGGTGCCGACGGTGGTGCTGGAGGCGGCGGCCCGCCGCGACCCCACGGGCTCGAAGGCGATCTGCTTCCAGCGCGACGTGCTCGACATCCTCGACCGGGTCGGCGTCGCCGCCCCGATGGTCGCCGAAGGCGTCACCTGGACCACCGGCCGCACCTACTTCCGCGATCATGAGCTGTTCTCGGTGACCTTCCCCAGGGCGGAGGTGCCGCCGTGGATCAACATCTCGCAGGCGCGGGTCGAGGAACTGCTGTGCGCCCGTGTCGCCGCCGAGCCGCTCGTCGACCTCAGGTACGGCAGCGCGGTGATC
Organism: Nonomuraea sp. NPDC003804; assembly: GCF_040610675.1. Taxonomy (NCBI): domain Bacteria; kingdom Bacillati; phylum Actinomycetota; class Actinomycetes; order Streptosporangiales; family Streptosporangiaceae; genus Nonomuraea; species Nonomuraea sp. NPDC003804. Next base: position 75,689 of record NZ_JBEXMT010000035.1, on the reverse strand, counting down.
GGCTACCGCGAGGACGCGGACGGCGTCGACGTTCTCACCGGCGACGGGCCGGTGCGCGGCAGCCACCTGGTCGGGGCGGACGGTCCGCGCAGCGCCGTACGCCGGCTGGCCGGGATCGGCTTCCCCGGCCGGTCGTTCGCCGACCTGTTCCTCATCTGCGACATCAAGGCCACGCTGCCCTTCCCCAGCGAGCGGCGCTTCTACTTCGACCCGCCGTGGAACCCCGGACGGCAGGTGCTCGTGCACCAGTGCCCCGACTCGGTGTGGCGGATCGACTGGCAGGTGCCGCCCGGCTTCGACCCCGGCACGGCCGACGTCGACGCGATGATCAGGCGGATCACGGGCAGCCTGCCGTACGAGATCGTGTGGTTGACCGTCTACCGCTTTCACTCGCGGGTGGCGGCCGCCTTCGGGCGGGGGCGGGTGTTCGTGGCCGGCGACGCCGCCCACCTGTTCGCGCCCTTCGGCGCGCGGGGCCTGAACTCGGGCCTGCAGGACGCCGAGAACCTCGCGTGGAAGCTCGCTCTGGTACGGCGGGGCGCCCCCGCCGCGCTCCTGGACTCCTACGACGTCGAACGGCGGGCCGCCGCGCTGGTCAACCTGGCGGTGACCGGCAGGACGATGGAGTTCCTGGTTCCGCAGAGCGCCGAGCAGTGGGAGTGGCGCAGGCAGGTGCTGGAGCGAGCCGTGCGCGACCCGCAGGCGCGGCGGTCGATCGACTCGGGGAAGCTGGCCGAGCCGTACTGGTACGTCGACTCGCCGCTGACGACACCCTCCCCCGTGCCGGTGCCGGCCGAACCGGGGGCGGCGCGGCCCCCGGTGCCCGGCGTGATCTGTCCCGACGCGCGGGTGCCAGGCGGGCGGCTGCGGCAGCGCTTCGGCCCCGGCTTCACGGTGCTGGTGGCGCGCGCGGACCGGGTGGAGCCGGCCGCGGAGGCCGTGGCCGGAGTCGCGCCAGCCGAGGTGGTCGCGCTACCCGGCCTGGGCATGGACGCGGGCCTGCTCGACGCGGGCGCCGACAGCGTGCACCTGGTCAGGCCGGACGGGCATCTGGCCGCCGTACTGCCTGCCTTCTCCGCCGCAGGCCTGGCCGCCGCGCTCCGCAGGGCGACGGGCCATCAGCGGCGATAGTGCGGCACCCGCAGGGCGACGGGCGATCAGCGGCGCGTGCGGTGATAGTGCAGCACCCCCAGGTCGATGGCGGCGAACAGGGCCACCGCCGCGGCGATGGCCGTCTCCCACCACCAGACCTCCCGGCCCGTGCGCATCGCCAGGACGGTGAACACCACCGTTCCGACGAGCGCCAGGGGCAGCGCGACACTCGACATGATCTTCCTGGCACGCAGCGGGCTCCGCGCGCTGACGGGCTCCGTGCCCTCAGGATGCCGCTGCCACATGACCGCTCCTCTCCGGCTCCTCTCACGCCAGGCAGCGCAGCGCTGTCGCGATCCTCTGGTCGACCGCGTGCTCCGGAGTCGTCCTGCCCACGGTGGCCTCGACGAACGCGGGGAACGACAGGCTGTCGCTGGCCCCGTCGGTGTACACCCACACGTGGTCGGCCATCGTCTCCACCTGCACCTTCGCACCCTGCTCGGCCAGCACCTGCCTGGCCAGCTGCAGCCGCCACCAGGTGCGCTGGTCGCGTTCGTCGTCCGAGACGGGCGCGCCCACGTCGTCGGCGTGCGTGGCGTACTCGGAGTCGTAGTGGTAGGTCTGCATGTCGACCGGGTACGGCCCCGCGGACGTCTGCAGGACGCCTTCGCGGCCGAGGGCGCGCATCCGCTCGCGTGTCTCCCCGTTCTTGGTCCGCCACTCCTCCAGCACCTGCTCGACGGGCAGTTCGCGGCGCTGCTCGACGCACCACTGGTTGAACTGGTCGAACCCCTTGACACCCTCGCGCTCGACCAGGTCGAAGAACCCCTCCACGTCGCCGTCGAGGCAGGCGTGGTTGTAGAGCTCCTCCCCCGCCAGGTGCGCGAGCACGTCACGCACCGACCAGCCGGCGCACCGGGTCGGCCGGTCCCACTCTTCCTCGTCGAGCGAGGAGAAGAACCTGTCGAGTCTGGCCGCCTCGGTGTCGAAGATGTCGAAAGGATCGAATTCCTTCAACTGCTCCATACTGAGAGCGCTACCCCGGCTCCGGGCCGTCACGCCTGCCGGCGGGCACTCACCGCAGGTAGGAGCCTCGGGCTCGGCGATGCCCCGCATCGTCGCGCGAAAAAGCCGGCCCGCGTGCGCGCGGACCGGCTTTCTCAGTGGTGCTCAGTGGTACTCAGCCGAGCTCAGTGGTGCTCAGTGGTGCCAGCTGTAGACGCGGACCCAGTCGGTACGGCTCTCCGAACCGTTGGTCTCGTCGTCACCGTCGTAGACGGCCTTGAACGTGCCGCTCTTCCAGGCGCGGGTCTTGGCGCTGAACTTGCCGCCCCACCGGGTCTCGGTGCTCGTGACGTACTTCCAGCCGCTGGAGCCGTTGGCGCGGAAGTAGATCTCGACCTCGCCGCCGCGCAGGCCGTCCCAGCCCTCGTCGTCGACCTGAAGGCGCCCGGAGAACCAGATGCTGCGGCCCTTCTTCACCGGGTCGGGGTTGGCCCTGAAGCTGGTGATGCGGGTGTCGGCCTTGCCGCCCTTCACCTCGACGTCGAAGGTGGCCTTGTCGCGGTCGGTCTCGCCGCCCTTGGTGGCGGTGGCGATGGCGCGCCACTTGCCCTCGTCACCGGAGCTGAAGGGCACCGTGAACTTCCAGTTGTCCCCGTTGGGGATGACGCTGACGTTCTTGGCCGCGAACGTGCGGATGTCGCTCACCGGCTCGACCCTGAGCTCGACCTTGGCGTCCTTCGTGGCCTCGACGAAGAACGTGGCCGTCGTCTCGCCGCCCTTGGCGACGACGACGGGGTCGGGCTGGATGTCGTGGATCTGGACGTCAAGGGTGGTGCGAGCCTGGGCGGCGGTGCCGCCGGTGACAAGCAGAGCGCCACCCATGGCGGCGGCGATGAGGCCTGCTGCGATCTTCTTCATGAGGGTGCTGATTCCTCTCCCCGTGTTGATGGGGTCAGGCTCGGGATTGCCCGACCCCCTCTACCACTTAGAGGCACACTAACGAGAAAAGGTTGACTCGAGAGAGGGGAAAGTTTTGCTCACAAAACGATCATTTGTGTGACCTGGGATTCTGATGTGAAAAATTATGATTCTGTAGTGTTGATCACATGAGTGACGTCTACACGATGGGCGAGCCCCTCGGTGTGGTGTCCAGCGGCCGGATCCGCCACGACGGCGAGGCGCGCATCGACGTGGGCGGACCCGAGCTCACCCTCGCGATCGCGCTGGCCAGGCTGGGTCACCGGGTGAGCTTCCTCGGCAAGGTGGGCGCCGACGAGCTGGGCGCGCGGATCACCACGGTGCTGCGCGGCGAGGGCGTGGACGTCTCGGACATGCGCGAGGACGGCACCGCGCCCACCGGCCTGCTGTTGAAGGAGTCGAGAGTCGGCCATGATCCCCGCGTCACCCATTACCGCGTCAGGTCGGCGGGCTCGCGGCTGTCACCGGGAAACGTGCCCATCGACAGGATCGCCGCCTCGCGCCTGCTGCACATCACCGGAGTAACCCCCGCGCTCGGCCTGGACCCGCGCGACGCGGTCGAGACAGCCGTCGGCGCCGCCCTGACCGCCGGGGTCCCCGTGTCGATGTCCGTCGACTACCACGCCGCCCTGTGGCCCTCGCTCACCGAGGCCGAGGAGGTGCTGGGCGCGCTGGCGCGCAGGAGCTCGCTCCTGTTCGTCCGGCAGGACGAGCTCGACCTGGTCAAGCCGGCTCTCACTCCCGACAGGGAGGTCGTCGTCACGCGCGGTCCGAAGGGCGCCAGCGTGCGCTCCGGCGGAGTCCGCTACGACGCGCCCGCGCTGCCGGTGCCGGTCGTCGACACCATGGGCGCCGGGGCGGCGTTCGCGGCCGGGTACCTCAGCGCCGTGCTCGACGGGCTTACCCCGCAGGAGCGGCTCGGCAGGGGCGCCGCGCTCGGCGCCGCCGCGGTGACCAGCGCCAGCGACTGGCAGGGGCTGCCCACCCGGGCCGAGCTCGATGGCGGGATCCGGACCTCGTAACGCGGGGTCCGAATCCCGCGAGCCGGGCCGGGTACCGGCGCAGCAGGCTACGGAGCCGTGCTGCTTCGTATCGATGATGTGCGTCGCGACTTCGGCCTGCTGTGGGCAGGGCAGTCGCTTTCCCTGTTCGGCGACCAGTTCATGAAGCTGGCGCTGCCGCTGGTGGCGGTGACCGCGCTGGACGTGTCGCCCGCGCAGGCGGCGTTGCTGCCGTTCGCGCTCTTCCTCCCGTTCCTGCCGCTCGGCCTGCCCGCCGGGGCGATCGTGGACCGGCTGCCGCGCCGTACGGTGATGCTGGTTTGCGACGGTGTCCAGATTGCCGCGTTCGGCGCTGTCTGGGGGTTGCTGGCCACGGGTGCGCTGACCTTCCCGCTCCTGCTCGGGCTGGTGCTGGTGAGCGGCTGCGCGGTGGTGTTCTTCCAGGTGGCCTACTCCTCCTACCTGCCCTCCCTGATCCGCGACCGCGAGCGCCTGCACTCCGGCAACGCCCGCCTGGCGCTGTCGGAGTCGGTGTCCAACACGGTGGGCCCGATGGCGGCGGGCCCGCTCATCCAGGCGCTCGGTGTGGCGGGCGCGGTGGCCGCCAACGTGCTCAGCTTCGCCGCGTCGGTGCTGTCGCTGGCGTTGATCAGGCACCGGGAGCCGGTACGGCAGGCCCCCGCCCGGGAGCGCGGCTGGCTGCGCAGGGACATCGTGGAGGGCCTGCGCTTCGTGGCGGGCCACCCCCTGCTGGAGCCGATCATCGCCTGCGGCACCAGCTACGTGCTCTTCCTGTCGATGCTCGAGACGAGCCTGGTGCTCTACTGCCGCGACGTGCTCGGCCTGTCGCCGCAGTGGATCGGCGTGGTGCTGGGCGCCGCGGCGGCGGGCCACCCCATCGGCACCCTCGCCTCGGCGCGGCTGGTACGCCGGTTCGGCGCGCCGCGCACGCTGGTCGGCGCGGCCGTCGTGTCGGTGGCGGGCATCGTGTCCATGCCGGTGCTCGGCACCACGGTGGGCGCGGCCGGGCTGGTCGCGGCGAGCATCCTGCACTGCGTGGGCGAGGGGGCCTTCAACCCCACCTCGCTGACGTTGCGGCACACGGCCGCCCCCGCCGCGCTTCTCGGCCGGGTCGGCGCGGTGCACCGCTTCCTCATCTGGGGCGCCGTGGCGGTCGGCGCGCTGCTGTCCGCCGCGGCCACCGCGCTGGCCGGGCTGTCGGCCGCGGTGTGGATCGGCGCGCTCGGCACGGCGCTGTGCCTGCCCGCCCTGGTACGGCGGGGCGTGCGCGCCGCCGCGTTCGGCCGGAGGGGCGCGATGTCCTTGTGCGACGGCTTGCCAGCCGAGTGATTAACCTATTAAAAAGGTAGGCAATATCAAACATGTTGTCGGAAAGGACTCCATGCCCCCGGACGAGCCCGCCCCCTCCGGCGCGCGACCGACCACGACCGATGCCCACTTCTCCTCCTTCGAGAGCGCCGCGAAGGCCTTCGCCGACGAGCACGACCTGTTCGGCGCCGACCTCATCGGCCTGGTGGCCGCCATCACCGCCATCGGCGACTTCGCCGGCGACGACGACAGAGGCGTGAAGTTCAAGCGCGACTACGTGAAGCACGCCACCGACGCGGCCACCTCCATCGAGGCGCTGCGGGACGCCTACCCGGAGATCGCCGCCCGCCTGCGCCTGTCGACCGTCAGCCTCGACGTGGCCACCTGGGCCACGATCAAGGCGACTCCGAAGGTGCCCGCACCGCCCACCTACCAGCCGTGATCGGAGTTCCCTTGACCGAGCCCACCATCGACACCGAGGTTCGCCGGCTGCTCGCCGACTTCGAGGCGGAGATGCGCCCCCTCCACGAGGCCAGGCAGCGCATGGCCGACGTCCGCGGCCACGGTGAGGCCGCGGACGGGCTGGTCCGCCTGGAGGTCGTCCCCGGCGGCGCCCTGTCCGGCCTGACGATCGATCCGCGCGCGATGAGGCTGGGCTCGGCGGCGCTGGCCGAGGCGGTGCTCGAAGCCGCGCGGGCCGCCGCGGCCGACGCCGCGACACGCGTGTCGGAGACGATCGACGACACCATGGCGCCCTACATCGAGGACGCCAGGCGCTTCTACGACTCCCTCTAGCCTCCCTGGCGGCTCCATCCCTTGCCGAGCTGCCCCGCGCCGACCAGGAACTTGCTGATCATCTGCTGCCAGGTCGGCAGCAGGCCGGCGGGGTCGTCGAGGATGTCGCCAGGCCGGTTCAGGGCGTTCGCGGTCACCGTGAACACGCTCGACCCGGCCAGGAACACCACGTACTTCTGCAGGTCCGCGTTCTTCGGCAGGATCTTGTCGACGCCCACGCGCTTGAAGTTGGCCGGATCGATGCTGTAGAAGACCATGGCGGCGGCGAAGTTCTTGCCCATGGCGACGAGGTTGTCCTCCAGCGAGCCGATGTCGTCGCCGAAGGCGAGCTTGACGCCGTCCACGATGATCTGGTCGGCGATGGCGTAGAACAGGCTGCCCGAGACGTACTCGGCCAGCCTGAGCAGGAGCTTGGCCTGCACCTTCCGCATCGCCCTGCGCGCGAACCAGGTCGTCATCCCGCCGATCTCCGGCCAGGCCATGAACATCAGCATCTCCAGGTAGGAGATGATGGCCATCTGGAGGACCTTGCGCTGGGTGTCGTCCAGCACGTCGGCGTAGTCGTCGCACACCTTGGCCAGGCCGCGCGCGTAGGCGGAGACCTGCGGCGGGTACGGCTTGAGCCGATCCCGCCAGTAGGCCTCGAACGCGTCGACGCCCTCGCCCGTGTTGGTCTTCCACACCGCCTCGGCGACCTCGTCCATGTCGCGCAGGCTGGTGTCGACGCGCGCGGCGATGCGCCGCCACACCGCCGCCACCTCGCGGGCCTTGCCGGGGTCGCCCTCTGGCCACTGGACGAGCAGCATGATCCCGACGAAGGTCGTGATGCTCATGCTGCCCAGGGGATAGACCGTCAGGCGGCTGAGGGCCACGCGTCCTCCAGTTTTCCTATATTTCAGGTTTGTTCAGTAGGTTATATCCTTTCGAACCAAAGGACCGGTCAGCCGAGGGACATCCGGGTGGAGGCGCGGACGGCGTGCAGCCCGGACAGCACGACGCACACGACCACCACCAGCAGCAGCAGGCGATGGTCGATCAGGGTCACGACGACGGCGCCCGCCGCGACGGACAGCAGCTGCCCGCCGCCGCTCAGGGCGTCGAAGGCGGTGGAGACGCGCCCCACCACCTCGTCGGGGCTGCGGCGCTGGAGCAGGGTGCGGACGGCGACGCCGGCGAGGGTGAGGCTGATCCCGGCCAGCGCCATCGAGGCGACCATCGCGGTCTCGGCAGGCACCAGCCACATGCCGATGGCCACGCCGTACAGGGCGATGCCCGCGCCGACCATGCGCAGCTCGCCGAGCCTGTCGACCAGGCGGGCCACCACGAAGCCGGCGGCGATGGCGCCGACGCCCATGGCGGTGGAGGTGACGGCGGTGAACTCCGGCGGGCGGCCCAGGCCCTCGATGACCGCGAAGATGATCGACTCGGTCAGCCCTGCGGCCAGGAACATCAGCACGAACGCGGTGACGGCCGGGCGGATCGTCCGCTCGTGCCTGATGTGCCGCAGCCCCGCGGTGAACTCCTCCCGCCAGTGGCCCGGCGGACGTCGCGCGCCGCGGGCCGGCGCGGGGAGCACGGCGAAGGCGACGGCGGCGAGGACGAAGGTGGCCATGTCGAAGGCGACGGCCGCCCACAGCCCCGCACTGGTGTAGACGGCCACGCCGAGCAGCGGGCCGAGCAGCCTGGCGCCGTGGCGGGTGGTCTGCAGGGCGTTGTTGGCCTGCGCCAGCAGCGCGTCGGGCAGCATGGTCTTGAGCAGGCCGCTCAGCGCGCCGAAGATCACGGTGTAGGAGCAGCCCATCGCGGCCGACACCGGGTAGACCAGCCAGTAGGTCGCCCGGCCTGTCACCAGTGCCAGCGGCAGCAGCGCGACGGCCGAGACGAGACAGGCCCCGACGAGAAACCGCCGCCGGTCCACCCGGTCGATCACCATGCCGAAGAACGGCGCGAAACACATCGGCGCGGTGAAGAAGAACAACGCCAGCCCCGCGGCCCCGTCGGAGCCCGTCATCTTCTTCGCCAGAATCGACGGAATGAGCAGCAGGGAGGCGTCCCCCAGCAGACTCGCGGCCATTCCGAAGAACACCAGCCGGAAATCCCGGCGGCCGAGGACGGCACGCATCAAACCAACCGGCGCATGGCCCGGCCCGTCGGCAGGACGGGAATCGCGTTGTGCACCATGGAGAAGGTGTCCATTCCGGGAACGACGACCGTCACGACCGGGCAGCCGGGGCCGCCGGGATTCCACCGGAACAGGTAGGCCGACAGCCCCGCGGCGGCCAGGGTGTCGAGGACGAGCGCGATCTGCGCCTCGACGCCGGCGGCGGCCGGCGCGCCCGGAGGGGCCCCGGTGTACGTCAGCCGCTCCCGCAGGGGCACCGGGTCCACCCGCGCGCACCTGTCGAGCAGCGGCCACGGCCGCAGCGACTCCAGCCTGCGCTCCAGGGTGAGGTCCACGCCGAGCGACATGTTGAAACGCGACTGCGCCAGCTCGGTCACCGCCCGCTCGATCGCGTACGCGGGGTCGAGCGACGCCCCCGACCCCAGCACGCCAGGCGGGTCACCGGCCCCGACCGGCAGCGCGCAGTAGGCGGGAATCCCCAGGTCGGAGGTGATGTCCAGGACCAGGGCCGCCTCGTGCGGCACGGCGGCGATCGGCCCGTCGCCGAGATACCAGTCGAGCAGGGCGTGCGAGAGCGCGTCCCTCTCGACCACCTCCAGCAGGCCGTGCAGCACCGCCTCGTTCTCCGTCACGCCCGTGGCGGTGCCGCTGTCGTAGGCGTAACGCAGGTACGGCACGTAGCCCCGCAGGTCGTCGCCGGGAATCGGATGCTCCCTGCAGGCGGGCGACCTGGTGAAGGCCGGGTACCACAGCGGCCGCCCACCGTTCAGCGGCTCCAGCAGCAGGCAGGCCGGCGAGGCGGAGGGGAAGTCGCGGCCGAGCCTGGCGAGCATCTCGTCGCCCCCGATCCCCTCCTGGTCCAGGACGGCGCCGACGGGAAGCACGCGGACGCGCTCGGTGTCGAAGGGAAGCGCGGCCTGGCCGCGTTCGTGCTGGAGATGCTGCCACGCCTCGAAGAGAGCGCTCGCCCTGCTCTGTTCGCCACGCCCCTTGCCGAGCGACTCGGCCACGATCTCGCCGGAAGGGGCGAGGACCGAGCAGCGGTGGACGGGAAACTCCGACGTGCCGGCGGACACCAGTTCCACCGACAATCCCGCGTCCCTGAACAAGGACTCGATGATGCCGAGCGAATCGGCGAGGCTCACCTCGCGCTCTCTCCGGGCGCGCGAATCCACGGTCAGCGGACCGTGAACGACTCGTCGAGCAGCACCATTTCCGCGAGCGTGAGCGAGAATCCGTCTTCCAGGACGGAGGCACCTGGCTTGAGCAGGGTCACGCCGTCGGAGTTGCTGTTTCCCATGACGCTCCTTTCTCGTGTTGATCACCACCGAAACACGAGAAAGGAAGGCGGTCAAGAATGGGCGGCGGTGCGCAGGGCGCGGTAGAGGACTTTGGGATCGCCGAGGCGATGGCGCAGCAGCTTCTCCAGGCCGCCGATCGGCACGAGGTTCTGCGGGGCGCGCGGATCCTTGTAGTCGACCCCGGCCAGGGCGGGCAGCACGAGCGTGAGCGTGTCGGCCAGCCGTACGACCTCGTCGCGGGGCAGGTCCGCGCCCGCCTCGCAGCGGGCGATGCCCGCCCACGGCGCGGCCGAGCGGACGGGCAGCCGCACGTACCAGGCGTGCCGCCGCCAGCTGGTGCCCATGAGGAAGACCGGGGTGCGCTGGCCCGGCGCGAGCGCCGAGACGACCGCGCTCTGCGGGCCCGGCAGGTAGGCGGTGTGGTGGGTCTTGATGTAGCCGACCGTGCGCGGCAGATGGGTGCGCCCGCGCAGGGGCCCGTCGACCAGCAGCAGGTCGTCGGTCCGCGAGCGGTACCTGACCGCCAGGTCGACCTCCAGCTGCGTGACCTGCCGCTGCAGGGCCAGCGACAGCTCGTCCATGCTCGGCCCCGAGGCCCGCTCCGCCCGGTAGGTCGCGTGCGGTGTCTTGACCTCCGGCGTGTACGGCGAGGCGCTGAACAGCGACCTGCCCACCTCGAGGGCCGCGAGCGTCGCCCCCGAGGGGCCGCACTCGACGATCCCGGCCGCGTAGGAGGCGGCGATGCCCGGGATCGGCATCGGCGAGGAGGGATCGTGCACCCACACGCGCGCGTCGACCCTGCGGACCCCGTCGGCGATCAGCAGCGCCTGCGGCGCGGTCGTGCCGGGCGACGGGTCGACCGGCTTCCAGTCGGCCGCGTCGCACTCGACGTCGAGGACCAGCTCGGCGCTCGTCGGGCCCAGCTCGGCCAGCGCCTCGACGGCCAGCGCCGCCGCGTAGCCGGGATCCCAGGGATCGACGGTGAACTCCGTCACGGACGCCGTCATGCTCCCACCCTCCGCAGGTGCGACCCCTTGGTGTCGCGGCCGATCTCGAACCGCACGGGCACCCGGTCGGCCAGCGCGGGAACGTGCGTGACGACGCCGACCATGCGGTCCTGTCCCGCCGCCAGGCGTTCGAGGGTGGTGGCGACGGTGTCGAGAGTGGCGGGGTCGAGGGTGCCGAACCCCTCGTCGAGGAAGATCGAGTCGAGGCTGCGCGCCACGGTGCCCGACAGCGCGAGGGCCAGGGCCAGGGCGGCCTGGAAGGTCTCGCCGCCCGACAGCGTGCGCGCGCTGCGCCGCATGCCCGCCTCGCCGTGGTCGATGACCTCGATGTCGCCCTTGCCGCCGAGGGTCAGCTCGTACTGCCCGTCGGACAGCTCCCGCAGCGTGTCGGAGGCGGTCACGACCAGGAGCTCCAGCGCCTCGGCGCACAGCCACCGCTCGAAGGCGTTGGCGCGCAGCAGCAGGGTCAGCTCGTGGGCGACCCTGGCCTCCTGCTCCTTCTCGGCGGCCAGCGCCTCGAGCGCGCGGGCGCGCTCGCGGTCCTCCCTGACCCGGTCGAGCCTGCTCTCGGCGCGGGCGACGGCGGTGGCGAGGGCCGCGCCGATCTGGTCGGGCCCCGCCTGGGCCGGGACGGCGATCTCGTGCTCGGCCAGCAGCCCGGTGAGCCTGGCCCGCTCCTCGGCCCGGCTCGTCTCCGCCCGGGAGAGTTCCGCCTCCCGTTCGGTCAGCGCGATTCGGGCCGCCCGCCCGGCCTCGTCGCGCCAGGCGATCAGTGCGCTCCAGGCCCGGTGCAGGTCCTCCCGGTCGACGGGAGGAGGAGGGGTGCCGTCGGGGTGCGCGCCGAGGGTGAGCACGCCGTCACGGGCCTGCTCCAGCTCGCGCCACGCCTGTTCCGTCCGGCGCCGCGTGCTGTCGGCGGTGCGCTGGGCCTGCTCCAGCCTGGCCCGGCCGGCCCGTACGGCCTTGCGCGCCTCGGCCACGGCCGCATCGGCCTTGCGCACGGCGGTCATGCGCTCCTCCAGGGCGGTCCGCTCGCTGGGCGGCGGCAGCTCGGCCAGCCTGGCCGCGAACGCGGCGACCTGTGAGTCGAGCATGGCGGCCTCGGTCTCGGCCTTGCCGAGGCCGGTCCTGGCGCGCTCGGCCTCCGTCCTGGCGGCGCGCAGCGCGCGCTCGGCCGCGCCGACGTCGGCGAGCGCGGGATGGTGCGGCAGCTCGGTCAGCGGGCGCAGGCAGGTGGGGCACGGCTCGCCGACCGACAGGCGGGCGGCCAGGTCGGCGGCGGTGTGGGCGTCGCGCAGCCGGTCACGCTCGCGCTCGGCGGCGGCCAGCGCCTCCGTGGCACGGCGCGCCGCCTCCGACAGGTCCGGCAGCGCGTCACGGACCCGGGCGGCCGCGGTCGTGGCCTCGCCGGCCGCGGCGGTCACCCGCTCCCGCTCGTCGAGGGCGGCCAGGCGGTGGGCGATCGTGTGCCGGTCGCCGAGCGCCGCCAGCTCGTCGTGGGCCTGGTGCTCGGCCGCCTCCAGCGCCGCCACCTCCTCCGCGAAGGCCGTCACGGTCGCCGCGGCCTGCCGGGCGCTCTCGGCGAGCGTCGGCACCTCCTGCGGCATCAGCAGCGACTGCAGCGCCTTGACCCGGACGGCGACCGCCTCGCGGTCGGCCGCCGCCCTGCGGATCTCCTCCTCGCGGGCGCGCAGCAGGTCGAGGTCGATCCGCTCGGCGAGCGCGCGCAGCGTGGCGACCTGGTCGGCCGCCGCCCGCTCGGCGTCGGCGTCGGCGCCGGACAGCTTGCCGAGCTGGTCGCGGGCGAAGGCGGCGGCCTGCTTGCTCGCCTCCTCCTCGCGGACGGCCCGCTGCCTGATGCGCTCGTAGACGTCGGCGTCGAGGAGCTGGACCAGCAGGTCCTGCCGCTCGCGCGGCGCGGCGTGCAGGAACTCGGCGAAGCGGCCCTGCGGCAGCACCACGCACTGGGTGAAGAACTTGTACTCCAGGCCCGTGACCCGCTGCACCTCCGGGGTGACGGCGTCGCCCTCGGCGACCGGCCGCAGCACCGCCGCCAGCACCTGCGCCAGCTCGCCCGTGACGGCGGGGTCGAGCTCGTCGAGCCTGGCCTCCTTGGTGCGGACGGTGCCCTTGGCGTCGCGCTGGAGCGCGCGGACCACGCCATGGCGGCGTCCGGCGCTCTCGAAGACCAGCGCCACCTTGCCCGCGGCGGCCGAAGGCGCCAGCGCGTGGGCGATCACGTTCTCCTTGCCCCAGCGCGGCACCGTGCCGTACAGCGCGAAGCAGATCGCGTCGATCACCGTGCTCTTGCCCGCGCCGGTCGGGCCGACCAGGGCGAAGTAGTCGATGTCGGAGAAGTCGATCGTGACGGGCGCGCGGAAGCTGCCGAAGTTCTCCAGGTGCAGCAGGAGCGGTCGCATCAGCCGGTCACCTCGTCGTAGAGCCGGTCGAACAGTCCGGCCACCTGGTCGTCGTGGCGTCCGGCGCTGGTGAGGTAGTCGCGGAACAGCTCGCGCGGGCTGCGCGAGGCGGTCGACGCCTTCGGTACGGCCCGCACCGGCCGGAACCGCTCGTCGAGCGCCACGTCGAGCGCGCCCGGCAGCAGCTCCCGCACCGTGTCGGCCAGCCCCGGGCGCGGTTTCTCCTCCACGATCACCTTCACCCACGCGTCGCCGAGATCCATGGCCTCGAGCTGCTCCAGCGTGCCGGTGACCGTCCGCAGCGTCCTGGCCTGCCTGAACGTCACCTCGCGGACGACCGCCGGCCGTCCCGGCGAGACGTCGACCAGCAGCGCGCCGGGGGTGTTGGCCTCCTCGCCGAAGTCGACGGCGAGGGGCGAGCCGCTGTACCAGATCGGGCACGGCCCGGCGATCTGCTGCCTGCGGTGCAGGTGGCCGAGCGCGGCGTACTGGGTGGCGGAGGGGAACGCGGTGGCCTCGAAGTAGTAGGAGAAGATCGACTGCGCCTCCCGCTCGCCGCCGCCGAACGCCCCGCCGGGCAGCGTGCCGTGGGTGGCCACGATGTTGACGGTGTCGGCCTGGAAGGGGGCGGTCAGGGCGCCGAGCAGTTCGCCGATCCTGGCGGCGTAGTCACGGTTGTGCTCGGCGGGGGTGCCCGTCAGCACCTCGGCCGCGCGCACCACGTACCGGTGGGACAGGAAGGGCAGGACGGCCAGCCGTACGGGCTCGCCGGTCCTGGCGGTGAAGGACAGCGTGCCTCCCCTGTCGGGGCGGCGGAAGGCGCCGACGACCTGGATGCCGAGCGCGCCGAGCACCGGCCGGTAGACCTCGAGCAGCTGCGGGTTGTCGTGGTTGCCGGCCAGCACCACGACGTCGCGCCCGTCCTCGCGCAGCGCCATCAGCGCGGGCATGACCAGCGCCTGCGCCTCCGGGGTGGGCGCGGAGGTGTCGAAGACGTCGCCGGCGACGATGACGGCGTCCACGTTCTCCTCGCGGGCGGTCGCGACCAGTTCCCTCAGCACGGCACGGTGCTCGTCGATGCGGGAGCGGCCTTTGAGCACCTTGCCGACGTGCCAGTCGGCGGTGTGCAGGATCTTCATCGGGCTCCGATCAGAACGGCGGGATGTCCTCTTCTTCGACCAGTCCGTGGAACGGGTCCTCGCTCGCCGGTCTGATCGGCACCGCCTCCGACGGCCGGGTGGCCCAGGCGGGGAAGGGGAAGGCGACGGCGAGCGGCACCGGGATCTCGGGCTGGGCGACGAACATGGTGCCCGGCTTGGCGATCGTGGCCCGGTCCCTGACGGCCGGCGGCAGCCAGCCGTACTCCGAGCGGCCGGCCTCGGCGGGATCGAGGCGGCCCGCCACGCGCACCGCGCTGTTGGAGACGATGCGGCGCTCCACCTCGGAGGCGGTCTGCTGGGCGCCGATGAGGATCACGCCCAGCGACCGGCCGCGCTCGGCCACGTCGAGCAGGATCTCCTTGATCGGCGAGTCGCCCTCGCGGGGGGCGTACTTGTTGAGCTCGTCCAGCACGACGAACAGCAGCGGCCTGGCCGTACCGGAGCTCTCCTTCCTGGCGAACTCGCCGCGCAGGACCACGCCGACGACGAACCGCTGGGCACGCTCGGGCAGGTTGTGCAGGTCGACGATGGAGACCTGCGCGTCGGACGTGCGGATCGAGTGCGGACGGCCGCCCGACACGTCGGCCCTGATGATCGGCGACAGCGGCCTGACCGCGCTGCGCAGGCGGCGCAGGAAGGCGTTGACGGTGCCGAGCGGGGTCTGGGCGCCCGCCCAGGTGACCCTGCTCGCCTCGTCCATGAGCTGGTCGCTGAGCAGCTCGACCAGGTCGGAGAACGTGCGGCACACCCCACCCTCGGGCAGCTTGATCGCGCCGCCTTCCACCGGGACGGCCCACGCCGCCAGCCGCGCCGCGACCTGGCCGACGAGCAGGGAGTAGCCGGCCCGCTCGTCGTCGGCGTCGGCGAAGACGAAGCGGAGCAGCTCCTCCTTGCAGAACTCCTCGAGCGTCCAGTAGAAGGCGCTGACACCGTGGGTGCGGGCGGCGACGTGCGGGACCGCGTTGGGGTCGTTCGGGCGCGGAGGGGCGAAGACGTGCACGCTGCCGAACGGCTCGGCGGGCAGGCCCAGGCGCTCGTACGCGGCGGCCGAGGCGGCGTCGAGCCGGCTGTTGGGGTGGTCGAGGAAGAGCAGGTCCTCGCCCTTCACCGAGAAGATCAGCGCCTTGGTGTTGGCGGCCTCGCCCTGGAGGACGCCCGAATGGAAGATCGAGTACAGCAGGAAGGTGGCGAAGGAGGTCTTGGTCGCCACACCCGAGACGCCCGAGATGGACACGTGGGCGCCGCGCGTGCCGTCGAGGAAGTCGAAGTTGACGAACAGCGGCTGGCCGTCGCGGCCCATGCCCATGGGAACGCGGCGCTCCATCACGTCGAAGTAGAGCGCCTGGTCGCGGTCGCCGGAGCCGGCACGGTAGACGATCTCACCGGGCAGCGGCGGCACGAACACCTCAGGCTCGACCCTGGTGACCCGCACCTCGGCCACCTCGACGACGGCGGCGGGCAGCGCGCCGTCGGCGATGAGGAAGACGTCGGAGTCGTAGGCGGCGCCCTCGTGCCTGGCCTCGACGGTCGCGACCACGCCCGCGACCAGCACCTGGCCGTAGCCGGGGACCTCCCTGCGGGTGACCACGACGTCGTCGAGCTGGACGACCCGGCCTGGTTCGAGGCCGATCCAGAAGGAGAGCGGGGAGGCCGCCTGCGTGCCGAGCACCCTGCCGACCGCCTCACCGGACGCGACCGTCCCAGGCATCGCCGTACGGCTCGCCACTCCGTTCTCGATCACTCAGCCCCTCCGCCCCATAACGCCCTCAACCGCAGCGTAATGGGGTTGGGGGTGTGGGTTCGGCATCTTCCACGGGTCCGGCGGGTTTCCGCGCGGTCGCGCCCCGCCGATCCGGGGTCAGGAGCCCTCGGGCGAGACCATGACGTAGCCGAAGTTCGGCGGCTTGCCGACGGCGCGTTCGAGCTGGCGGAGCACCTTGCGGGGCTCGTCGTTCGGGCCCACGACGTAGAACGGCCTGCCGTCCCTGCCGAAGGTGACGGTGCCGGCGATCTCCTCCTCGCCCAGGTGGCGGGCGAGCGGCGCGAAGTCCTCGATCGGGTCGAGGCCGAGGCTCCTGGCGTACTCGACCGAGCCCAGCACCAGCTCCCTGGCCAGCTCGAACGGCGCCTCCTGCCAGCCGGGGAAGTCGGAGAAGAAGTAGTCGCGGAAGCGGCGCAGCTCGCGCTCGTCCATGACGTCGGGGCCGACGGTGTGCCTGACGCCCAGGCAGTAGGTGTCGACCAGGTAGCCGCAGACCACGTACTTGTCCCAGCTGTGCCGGCGGGCGACCAGCACGCAGACGGTGCCGTTGGTGCCGTGCTCCTCCGGGGCCTCGTCGACCCACCCCGGCGCGGTGAGGCCGACGCTCCAGCCGGTGGTGACCCAGCTCCCGGCCACCTCCCCCATCTCCTCGACGGGGGCCTCGGCCGCGACCGCCCGCACCAGCGGCGCCACCTTCGACGGCGGTACGCCGAGCGCGCGGGCGATCTCCTTGGGCGATTTGCCCTGGCCGCGCAGTTCGCGCACCTTGTCAATCAGCTCCATAAGGATGGGACTTTATCCGCTCCCCTCCGATCACCGGCCCGAGGGCGGGGAACGGCGCCCTACCAGGTGATCGGCGTGTGGACGTTGCGCAGCGGCTCGCCCGCCCCTTCGGCGGGCGCCGCCCACAGCACGGCGTTGGCCAGCACCCGCAGGACGCCCTCGTGGTAGAAGACCGGGTACTTCTGGTCGCCCGGGCTGAAGTAGAAGATCCGCCCCTTGCCCCTGCGGTAGCAGCAGCCGGCCCGGAAGACCTCGCCGCCGGTGAAGGAGCTGATGAAGACCAGCTCGTCAGGGGTGGGGACGCCGAACGGCTCGCCGTAGGTCTCGTGCTGCTCGATGACGAGCGGGTTGGGCACGCCCGCCGCGATCGGGTGCGCGGGGTCGACCGTCCACACCAGCTCGCGCTCTCCCGCGTCACGCCAGGTCAGCGTGCAGGTCGTGCCCATCAGCGCGCGGAAGATCCGGGAGAAGTGCCCCGAGTGGAGCACCAGCAGGCCCATGCCGCCCAGCACGCGTTCGTGGACGCGGGCGACCACGAACGCCGAGACCTCCTCGTGGGCGGCGTGGCCCCACCAGGTCAGCACGTCCGTCTCGGCGAGGACCTTCTCGGTGAGGCCGTGCGCCGGCTCGTTCATGGTCGCGGTCCGCACCGCGACCCGTTCGCCGAGCCGCTCACGCAGCCCGGCGGCGATCGCGCCGTGCATCCCCTCCGGATAGCGCAGCCGGACGTCCTCCTCCCGCCGCTCGTGCACGTTCTCGCCCCACACCGTGACGTTGATGGCCACGCCGCCTTCTCCCTTCGGTCAGCACTCCGGTCATCGCCGCCAGCAACCACGCGGCGGTGAACCCGACCAGCCAGCTCCAGCCTGCCCTGCCGTACACGATGCTGCCCAGCGTGCCACCGACACTGCTGCCCACGTAGAAGAAGAGCGTGTACATGCCGGAGACGTGGCCGCGGGCGCCTTCGGGGGCCTCGGCGGCCGCCCAGCCGTTGGCGACGGCGTGCGCGGCGAAGAAGCCGCCGGTCAGCACCACCAGCCCGGTGACCACGAGGGCCAGGGAGTCGGGGACGGTCAGCAGCGTGCCGAGAACGGTGACCAGGAGCGCGGCGACGAGGACCGGGCGCTTGCCGTACCTGGCGACGAGCCGGCCGGCGGCGCCGGAGGACAGCGTGCCCATGGCGTAGGCGAGGAAGACGAGGGAGGCGACGGCGGGGGCGAGGCCGAGCTCGCGGATCAGCCTGAACCCGGCGGCGTTGTAGACGGCGACGAAGGAGCCCACGCCGGCGGCGGCCACGCCGTACTGGGCGAGGAGCACGGGGCGGCTGAAGGCGGCCCGCAGGCCGCCGCCCGGTCGGACCCGCGGGCGCGGGGGCGTGGGCGGCAGCGTGAGGGCGGCGACCGCCGCGCAGACCGCGCAGACGCCGCCGACGACGGCGAGCGCGCCGTGCCAGCCGAGCGGTTCGGTGACCAGCCCGGCCACCAGGCGGCCGGCCATGCCGCCGACCGAGTTGCCGGCGATCATCGCGCCGACCGCGGTGGCCACCCCCGCCGCACCCAGCAGGTCCATCAGGTACGCCGCGGCGACGCCGGGGAAGCCCGCGATGGCCACGCCCTGCAGGGCCCTGAGCACCAGCAGCGTCTCGAACGTCGGCGCCAGAGGCAGCAGCAGGCCGAGCACGGCGGAGGCGATGACGGAGACGAGGATGATCCGCCGCTTGCCGACCACCTCCGACAGCGCGGCGACGGGCAGCACGGCGACGGCCAGCGCGCCGGTGGCCACCCCGACCGCCAGCGAGGCGCTTCCCGGGTCGAGGTGGAACTCAGCGGCGAGCTGAGGCAGGACGGGCTGCGGCGCGTAGAGCAGGGCGAAGGAGGAGATGCCCGCGGCCGCGACGCCGACAGCCACTCGAGGTGCGATAGCCACGAGTACGAAACTAAGCAACGCTAATAAATACGTCCAATACCGCAATATGCGAAAATTCATACCGTGATGCATGAATGGGCGCCGAACCTCGAACTGCTGGCCGCGATCAAGGAAACCGAGCACGTGACCAGGGCGGCGGAACTGCTCGGCGTACCCCAGCCGACGGTGAGCAGGCGGCTCGCCGCGCTGTCGGAGGCGGCCGGCACCCCGCTGGTCGTCCCGCACGGCAGAGGCGTCAGGTTGACCAGGGCCGGTCACACCCTCGCCGACGCGGCGGTCCGCGCGCTGGCGGTCATGGCGACGGGCGTCCGGGAGGTGCGGGAGGAGATCGACCCCGGCAGCGGCCGGATCGTGCTCGGCTTCCTGCACCTGCTCGGCCGCTCTCTGGTGCCCGCACTGGTGGGCGGCTTCCGCGAGCGGCGTCCGGGGGTGCGCTTCAGCCTCGTGCAGGGCTCGCGGCAGGACATCCTGCGGCGGCTGCGCGAGGGCGAGATCGACCTGGCGTTCGTCGCGCCGCTCCCCTCCGGCGACGCCGAGCTGACCGGCACCCCGCTGGCCCGGCAGGAGCTGGTGCTCACCGTCCCCACCTCGCACCGGCTGGCCCGCCGCCGCCGGGTACGCGCCGCCGAGCTGGCCGACGAGGACTTCGTCACGCTGGAGCAGGGGTACGGCGTGCGCCAGATCACCGACGAGCTGTGCGCCGCCGCCGGCTTCCGGCCCCGGATCACCTTCGAGGGCCAGGAGTCCGACACCGTGCGCGGACTGGTCGGCGCGGGACTCGGCGTCGCGCTGCTGCCCGGCTACGGGGTCGCGCCGCTGCCGGGCGTGGTCGAGATCCCGCTGTCGCCCGCCGTGTTCCGCACGATCGGCATCGTCAGGCCCGCCCAGCTCACCCCTGTGGTGCGGGCCTTCCACGCGCACGTGGTGGCGGAGACGCGCGACGTCGGGCCCGAGTTCAGCCTCCTGGCGGAGAAGGGGAGCCGTTCCCGCGCAGCCGGCCGACCATGAGGTGAACGGTCGCCGGGCTCGTGTTGTCTCCCCTCTGGGCGTGGCTTTACGACGATCCGGGCAGTCCACCCATATGACTGGGTCAAAACGGACAAAAGCCATCATCGGTGCCGGAGTTGCGGGTGCGGCCCTGCTCGCGGCCGCCGCATGCGCCGGCACGCCGACCGACGCCGCCAAGGCGGCGCCCGCACCCGCCGTCGGAGGCGCCGTCGCCGGCCTCGCGTCGCCGACGATGCCCCCCGAGCCCAGCCCCGGCGAGATGAGCCCCGGGGAGCCGAGTCCCGGAGTCGGCGGCATGGAGGACATCACCCGGGCGGGCACCGCCGCCATGGACGCCGTCGAGGGCGGCACGGTCGTCTCCCTCGAGGCGGAGGAGGAGGGCAAGATCTGGGAGGTCGAGCTGGCCGAGAAGAACGGCACCGAGCAGGAGCTCGAAGTGGACTCCTCAGGAAAGGTCGTCTCGGGGCCCACGGCCAGGGAAGGCGACGCCGAGGACAAGGCCAAGCTCCTCGCCCTCGTCAAGGGTGCCGAGCTCACCTACCAGGACGCGGCCGAGAAGGTGGCCGCCGCGGTACCCGAAGGCAAGATCACCGAGCTGAAGCTCGACCGGCACAAGGGCGCCGTGGTCTGGGAGTCCGACGTCGTCGGGTCGGACGGCACCAGGCACCAGATCAGGGTCGACGCCAAGGACGGCACCGTGACCAAGAGCGGCCAGACGAGCTGAGAGCCCACACCGCACACCGGACGCCCTGATGCGCCGCGCGCCTCCCCCACGCGCGGCGCTGCCACCGCTGCCCCGCGTCTCCCGTGCGGCCGGGCGCCTCCGGGCAGCCGGAGATCGCCGGATGGTCGCCGGACGACCGGCGGCGCGGCGGGCAGGACGGGAGGGTGGGCAGGATGGGGAGATGAGCGCCGCGTACACGCCCGCGTGGCCCGCGATCCGGCAGAGGCTGGAGACCAGGCCGTGGGCGGCGGAGATCCTCACCGCCATCAGATCGGACTTCACCCGCTGGTCGCGCGATCTGGTCATCCCCGGCCCCGACCAGCCCTCGGCATGGACGCACCACTACTTCTGCGACGCCGACGGCGCCCCGCTGGTGTTCGACGCCGCCACGCCCGCGCGGCACGCCTGCCCCGCGTGCGACCGGGTCTACCGGGGCGAGCCGTGGGACGGCGCGTGGCGCACCACGATGCACGACGCCGCGGCCGTCCAGGCCCAGCGCGCCGCCCTGCTCATCCGCCTGTCGGACGCCGCCGCAGAGGCCGCCGCCGAACTCGAGCGCCTCGCCGCCGCCTACGCCCGCCACTACCTCTCCTACGAACCCCACGGCGGCAACGCGGGCCAGGGCCGGGTCCAGCCGCAGTCGCTCGACGAGGCGGTCTGGGCCGTCGGCCTGCTGCGCGCGCTGCGCTGGGCGGGCGACGTGCTCAGCCCCGCCACCTCCGCCGCCGTCGACGCCATGGCGAGCGCCATCGCGGATCTGCTGCGCCCGCAGGCCGGCATGGTGCACAACATCCACTGCTGGCTGCTGGCCGCGCTGGCCGAGTGCGCCGCCCGGCTCGGCGACCGGAACCTGACGGAGTGGTGCCGCGACGCGCCCTTCGGCGCGGAAGCCCAGGTCATGCAGGGCTTCCACCCGGAAGGTGTCTGGTACGAGATCAACGCTCACTACCACTACTACGCGGTCGCCGCCCTCCTGTCCTACCGCGAGGCCGCCGGACCCGAAGGACTGTCCGAGCGGGCGGCACGACGGCTCGCGCGCGCGATCGCCGCCCCGCCGTCGCTCGCCTACGCCGACACCCGCCTGCCCGCCTACGGCGACGGCTGGGCCGAGTGCCACGTCGGGGACTTCGCCGCCCAGGCCGAGGCGGCCTGCACGCTCCTCCCCGAGGCGGCGGTCGACCTGGCCCCCTACTACGAACGCCGCCGTCCCGGCCCGGTGCGTCCGTGGTTCGGCCGCCCCGACGCCCTGCCCGGCGGCGTGGACGTCGGGTACCGCTCGTCCGTCGCCGCCCTGCTCTTCGGCCCGGACGAGGTGCCCGCGGCCTCACCGTCCACCACCCCGGCCTCCGGAACCAGCCGAAAGTCCGCGGGCTCACCCGCCACCCCCGCCTCCGGAGCCGACCGGAGTCCCGCGGGCTCGCCCGCCGCCCCGGCCTCCGGAACCGGCCCCAGGCCAGCGGGCTCGCCCGCCGCCGCCCGCGACTTCGCGCCGGACCGGGTGGCCGGGCGTCGCTCGTCCTTCGTGTGGCCGCACGCCGGGATCGGGGTGCTGCGCTCCCCCGCGGTACGGCTGGCGATGCGGTTCGGCCCCGACGCCGGCTGGCACGACCACCGCGACAAGCTCAACGTCGACGTCGAGACCGCCACCGGCTGGTGCAGCCTCGACCTCGGCACCAGCGGGTACGGCTCGGCGTTCACGGCGTGGATGCGCTCGCCCCTCGCGCACAACGTGGCGATCGTCGACGGGGCCCGGCAGCCCCCGCACACGGGACGCCTGCTGGAGTCGTCCGAACGCCGTCTCGTGGCGGAGTCGGCGTGGGAGGGCAACGTGCTGCGCCGCTCGGTCGCGGTGACGGACGACGGATGGGCCGACGAGGTCACGGTCACGCTGCCCTCGGCACGGCGCGTCGAATGGGCCTTCCACGGCGACGGCCTCTTCTCCCCCGACCCGACCCCGGACCGCCCCGCCGTCCCCTCCACCCGCCCACCCTCCGACTCTCCCGCCCAGGGGGTTCGGGAGCCCTCGGCCTCCGCCCGCCACGGCCGGGAGCCCTCTTCCTCCCGGCCCGCGTGGGAGCCGCGTGATCCCAGCGACTGCGCCGCTCACTCCACCGGCGTCTCCAGCTCCTCCACGATCTCGCCCTCGGGCCCTTGCGACGCCGGCTCCAAGGTCCCCCGCGATGTCCGACCCGAGAACGTGGGCGCCGCCGGCTCCGCGAGCCTGCGTGACGCCCGACCCGGGAACGGTGGCGACGCCCGACCCGAGGGCCGTGGCGCGGGCGTTCTCGGTCAGGAGGCGGCGGCGTTGCGTGATGTCCGCCGGCTCGCCGTCCCCGCCGACGGGATCCTGCGCGGCACCTGGGACTTCGACGGCGCCCCGCACCTCGCGCTCGCCGTGCCCGACGGGTTCGCGGCCTACGCCGCCACGGCGGAAGGGAACCCGAACGGACGCCCGCTCGGCCTGCTCATCCTGCGCGGGCACGCCGCCCGTGCCCGCTTCCGCGCGACCTTCACCGTCAGCGAGGGGCGCCGGCGAGCAGCCCCTGGCACAGCTCCATGAGAGTACGGCGCAGCGGCGCGGCCCGCTCGGCGAACCCGCGCTGGGCGGCCGCGTAGGCGAGCCTGCCCTCGGGCGTCTCGATCGGGACGGGTGCGTAGCCGAGGGCGCTCAGGTCGTAGGGGCTGGCGCGCATGTCGAGCGTCCTGATGTCGCGGGCCAGCTCGAAGCAGTCGGCGACCAGCTCGCTCGGCACGAGGGGCGACAGCTTGTAGGCCCACTTGTACAGGTCCATGTTGGCGTGCAGGCAGCCGGGCTGTTCGAGCTCCACCTGGCGTTCGCGGGTCGGCCGCAGGGCGTTGAGCGGGCGTGCGGCCTCGGTGAAGAACCTGAAGGCGTCGAAGTGGCTGCACCGGGCGCCACGGCGCTCGACGACGGCGGCGATCTCCTCGGACGGCATGCGCAGCGGCTGCGCGGCGTGCCGTACCTGGCCGGCGGGCAGTTTGTAGACCATCGCCCACTCGTGCATGCCGAAGCAGCCGAAGTTGCCCTGCCGTGCGGCGGTCGCCGACAGCAGCGCGGCCGTCCACTCGACCATCGCGCGCCGCTTGTCCAGCAGCCGGTCGACGTCGACGGTGGCGCCCTCGCCGGTGTCGAGGTAGTCGGCTCCGTAGCCCTGGGCGTCGGCCAGCACGACGCCCGCGCCGGGATGCCATCTGCGCAGCCGCCCGGGGCGGTAGCCGTAGTAGTCGAACAGGAAGTCTTCGACCGGGTGGGCCCTGCCCTCCTTGCGGCGGCTCAGGTGCGGCCCGACCCAGGCGTCGACCCGCCGCTGATGCGCCTCGGCCCGTGCCTGCCACTCCCGCTTGTCGAGGATCCTCACGGCTTCATCGTAGGAACCCCCGCCCGGTGCCGGATCCCGAGCCGGGTCAGCGGGCGAGCACGAACGCGAGCCGCCGGGCCAGGCCGGTGTTGCGGCGCAGGCCGAGCCGGTGGACGGCGAGCTCCAGCGCCTCACGCCGCCCGACCAGCACCACCCACGCCTTGGCCCTGGTGACCAGCGTGTAGAGCAGCCTGCGGCGCAACATCACCCCGCCCGCCTCCACCACCAGCGGCGCCACCACGAACGGGTACTCGCTGCCCTGGGAGCGGTGGACGCTGATCGCGTAGGCGTGGGTGAGGTCGTCGAGCTCGTCGAACCCGTAGGACACCACCTCGCCCTCGTCGATGAGCACCTCGACGACGCGCTCCTCCCTGTCGAGGGCGACGATCGTGCCTGTCTCGCCGTTGAAGACGCCCTTGTCGTAGTTGTTGCGGATCGGCATGACGCGGTCGCCGACCCGGTAGACCGACGCGCCCGACCAGTGCTCGGCCGTACCGTCGCGGGCCGGGTTGAGCCGCTCCTGGATCAACCGCCCGAGCTCGGCGGTGCCCGCGTCGCCCTTGCGCATGGGGCACAGCACCTGAACCTGCTCGGGACGGACGCCCTGTTTCGCGGGGATCGCCTCGGTCGCGAGATGCACCACCCGCGCCGCCACCGCCGACGGGTCGTCGAGCTCCTCGAACCAGAACCCGCCGCCGCCCGGTGTGTACGGCACCGCACCCGACCTGATCTGGTGGGCGGCCTGGACGATGCCGCTGCCCTCGGCCTGCCTGAAGACGTGGGTGAGCCGCATCCGGGGGATCGTCTCGACCCGCAGCAGGTCGGACAGCACGCTGCCGGGCCCGATGCTCGGCAGCTGGTCGCTGTCGCCGACCAGCAGCAGGTGGCTGCCGTCGGGGATGGCCGAGCACAGCCGGGTGGCCAGATGGAGGTCGAGCATGGACGCCTCGTCGACCACGACGAGGTCGGCCTGCGCCGGGGTCTGGTCGAAGAGCTTGTCAGGATCGGGCTGTACGGCGAGCATCCGGTGGACCGTCGTCGCGGGCAGCCCGGTCAGCTCCGACAGCCGCTTGGCCGCCTTGCCCGTGGGCGCGCACAGCGTGACGGCGCCGCCCATCGCCCGCACGGTCGAGGCGATCACTCGCACGGTGTGGCTCTTGCCGGACCCGGGGCCTCCGGTGAGGACCGAGACCGTGCTGGTCAACGCCATGGTCACGGCGGCCTGCTGATCGTCGTGCAGGCCGGGGTCGTCGCTGAAGGCGCGCAGCGGCAGCGTCGACCTGGCGGCGCAGAGCCTGGCCAGCTCCGCCGCCAGCTTGACCTCGCGGCTGTGGTGCTCCTTGGAGTAGACGACCAGGTCGTCGTCGGTCTCCTCGACGACGACACGGCGCTCGGACAGCAGCGCGTCGACCATCCGGCCGACCAGCTCCTCCTCCAGCTCCAGCCGTTCGGCGGTGCGGGCGACCAGCGCCGGCAGCGGCAGGAAGCAGTGACCGTCGCGGGCGGCGGCCGCCTCCAGCCGGTCGACGAGAGCCGCCTTGATCCGCTGCGGGCTGCGCTCGGGGACGCCCGACCGCAGCGCGATCCTGTCGGCCGTGGCGAACGCGACCCCCCTGACCCTGCCGATGAGCTGGTAGGGGTCGGTGGCCAGGATCTCCGCCGAGGCGTCGCCGTACACCTGGTAGATCTTGGCGGCCAGCAGCGGGCTGACCCCGTAGCCCTGGAGCACCACCATCAGCGCGGCGACGGCCTTCTGCTCCTTCCACGCCTCGACGATCTGCGCCTGGCGGGCGGGGCCGATGTTGATCACCTCGGTCAGCCGCTCGGGGGCGGTGTCGATGACGGTGAGCGTGTCCTCGCCGAAGTGGCCGACGATCGCCTGGGCCAGGCGCGAGCCGATGCCGCGGATGAGCCCCGAGCCGAGATAGAGCTGGATGGCGTGGACGGTGGACGGCACGACACGCTCGCACGCGGTGACCGCGAAGCGCTTGCCGTAGGTGGCGTGCTCCTCCCACTGGCCGTCCAGGCGGAGCGTCTCGCCCGGCTGCGCCCCCGCCAGCGCCCTGCCGGAGGCGACGAAGCCGGACCCGCCCGCCTCGCTGCTCATGCGGGCGACGGTGTACGCGTCCTCCCTGACGTACACCAGGTGCTCGACGGATGCCTCCACGTACGGGATCCAACCACGCGGCGCCGACATTCGGCGGCACCCCACCGCCCCGGACGGTCCGGCCAGGGGCGCCACCTCCACCGGCCCGGCCCGAGGGACGCGGCGGCACGGAACAGACAGCGCCGGACAGACGACGCGGGACAGGGCCAAGGCGGGAAAGGGCCGAGCCGGTCACGTCGCCGAGCTCGGCGCGCACCCGCGCCATCGTCTCCTCGTCGGGCCGCTCGGCCTCGGCGAGCCACTGGAACTCCGCCACCAGCTCGCCGACCTCTCCCGCCAGCGCCATCACGAGGTTCTTGGGCGTGTGGAACCGTTCCCATTCGCGGTCGCTCGCGAACCCGCGCAGCCGTACCGCCAGCTCCTCCAACGGGGACGTCATGGCTGGTGACACTACCCCCTGTGTCACCTCCGCGGTTCGCGGGGACCGCACCACACGCCGCTGCCGACGGCGGTGGGAGCGGGGCTCGCCCGGGGCCGGTGCACCCCGCGGACTCCACCGATGGCGGACACGGCCGGTCTCACCCGACAATGGGCTGATGCCAGGCGTTGAGACACCTGAGACACCGTGGGGCTGCTGGGAGCCGGCGCCGCTGGAGGAGGTCGTCGCCCTGTTCGGGGCCTCGACGGTGCCGTGGTGGGTGAGCGGCGGCTACGCGATCGAGCTGGCCGTCGGGCGGCCCTTCCGCGAGCACGGGGACGTGGACGTGTCGGTCCTGCGCCGGGACCACCTCGCGGTACGCCGCCTGCTGGCCGGCTGGGACTGCCACGTGGCCGATCCGCCGGGAACGCTGCGGCCGTGGCCGGTCGGCATCCTGCTGACGCCGTTCCACAACATGGCGCTCATGTGCCCCGACACCACGCGCGCCGACGTCGACCGGCACGGCGTGCTGTTCCGCGAGGCGGTGGAGGAGCTGGTCGGCTGACGTTCCCCCGCCAGGGGGAGGCGCCTCCCCCACCCGGGCGAATCGCGGCGGGGCCGCCGGACGCGAAGCTCGTGAGCATGACGCGATGGATGACGTGGGTCCCGTGGGCCGCCGCGGCCGGCGCTGTTGCCTACGGGGCGGTGCAGGCCTCCTGGGCGCTGGGCGACGCACCGTCCTGGGTGCTCGGCTTCGACCTGACCTTCCCCGCGTGGGTGGTGGTCGGGCTCTGCGCCGGCGTCGTGCTCGTGGTGGCGGGGTTGCGCGCCACCGGGGGCCGGCTGCCGCTGGTGCTGGCGGCATGGGCGCTGAGCGCCGCGCTGGTGTCGGCGTCAGCGGTGCTGCTGCTCGACGTCGTCGGCGGCATCCTGCCGGGGCTGGGGCTGCCCCGCGACCTGCCCGCCTTCCTCAGCAGGGCGAGCTGTGCGACCGTCGGGCTGCTGGCGGGCGCCACCGCCCTGTCGTGGCAGCGCCGCCGTACGGCAGGCTGCCTGCGCTGCGTCCGCCTCCCGCGCCTGGAGGCGACCCCGCGCTGGGGTTACGCCGCCGCCTACGCGGCGGTGGCGGGCTGCCTGCTCAGGATCGTCGCCCAGCTGACCATGGGCGTCGCCGTCCCCTACGCCGCCAGCCCCTCACTGCTGGTCTTCGAGTTCGGTTTCCTGCTCGCGGGCGTCCTGCTGCCCCTCGCGCTGGTGCACGGGTGGGGCAAGGTCTGGCCGCGCTGGGTGCCGTTCCTCGCGGGGCGGGGGGTGCCGCGCTGGCTGGTCGTCGGCCCCGGGTTCGCGATCGCGGGCGCGATGCTGGCCTACTTCGGCACCGGCATCACGCAGATGGTGACCGAGACGATCGACGGCACCCTGGAGGAGCCCGCGTTCATGTGGGTGGCCGTCCCCTCCTACGTCGTGTGGGGCGCCGGGCTCGCCGTCGCCTCCGTCTCCTACTACCTGATCACCCGCCCCGCGTGCGCGGCCTGCGGCCGTTGACCGTGCGCACCCGGGACGACAGCGTGCACCGGGACGACAGCGTGCACCCGGGACGTCAGCCGCCCTGGGTGTAGACGGTCCTCCACCGGGAGCAGCGGCCCGTCGGCCCGGTGGCGGTGCCCCTGCACACCCTGACCCTGATGTGCAGGACACCGCCGACGTCCCGCCGGAAGCCCTTCGTCCCCGGCACGCAGGCGCCGGCGGACGCGGTCCGCCAGCGCCCGTTCTCGCTGCTCATCCCCTTGATCTGGACCCAGGAGCAGCCGGCGCCCCTGGTGTCGGCGAGCGTGCCGGACACGACGAGGCCCGACTGGCCGGCGGCCACCTTGCCGGCGGCCTCGGCGTGGCCGTCGGTGGAGCGGACGGGGCCCCACCTCCAGACGGTGGGATCGGCGGCGGCGGGGACGGCGCCGGAGACGGCGATGACGGCGGCGGCGGTCAGGCCGAGGAGTGTTCTCATGCCTCAAGAGCTACGCCCTCCGACTTGTGCCCGGCTTGGAGCCCCGTTGCACCCCGATGGAGCCGCCCGGCGGGGCGGGCATGGGGGCGGCCCGGAGGCGGCCCGAGAGGGAGCGGCCCGGAGGAGCTGGCCTGTGTGGCGGCTCGGCGGGCAGGTGGAAACCCGCATGCGGCCGGACGGGAGGTTCTCGTAGGCTGCGGCCGTGCTGCCCGACCTGCCCTGGCCCTCGATGACCCACCGCCACGCCACGGCCGAGCTGGTGCTGGCGGGCTGGACCCCGTGCGGCGTCGGCGACTGGGCGACGGGGTTGCGGTCGCCCGACGGGCTGTGGGTGGCCAGGGTGTGCCCGTTCGACCCGGCCTATGCCGCCTTCCTGGAGCTGTGCCGCCGCCGGCCAGGCAACCCCTACCTGCCGCGCGTCGCCTTCGACTCCCCGCTGGAGGGCGGCGGCACGCTGGCCGTGCTGGAGTTCCTGGCGCCGCTCGAGCCGGCGCGGGCCGAGGAGGTGGCCCGCCGGTGGCGGGAGGGCGGGGGCGACGACCGGCATCTGGCGGAGGTACGGCAGGCGGCCGCCGCCGTCGACGCCGAGTTCCGGGCGCGCACGCCCTGGTGGGACGGCATCGACCTGAACCCCGGCAACGTGCGGCGGGCCCTCGACGGGCGGGTGGCGGTCATCGACGTGTTCTGCATGGACGGCGCCTCCGTCTACGCGCAGGTGCTCGAGGACGCCGGCGTGGTCAGGCGGAAGCTGCCGGGCAGCCGCCATCTCCTCGACATCCCCTACATCGCCCGCGAGAGCACCCCCGACGAGATCCGCGCCCTCCAGGCCGCCTGGTACCGCACACCGTAGGGTCGGCTACGTGGACCTGCTCGTTCGCAACGCCGCCCGGCGCGATCGCCCGGGCCGCTGGATGCTGGCCGCCGACCACGGAATCCTCACCGTCGTGGCGCCCGAGGACCGCGACGCCCCCGGCGGCGCCACCACGGTGATCGACGCCGAGGGCAACCTGGTGACCGAGCCGTTCGCCGACGCCCACCTGCACCTGTGCAAGGTCCACACGCTCGACCTGGCGGGCTCGCGGGCGCTGGAGGCGTACACCGGGGGCTCGATGGGCGCGGCGATGGCGGCGATCGAGGCCGCCGCCGCGGTCAAGCGCGACCAGACGGCCGCCGCCGTCGCCGACCGGGCCCGGCGGGCTCTCACGGAGTCGGTACGGCACGGCGTCCGGGCCGTGCAGGCGTTCGCCGACGTGGACCCCGACGCCGGTCTCACCGGGGTGGAGGCGCTGCTGGCGCTGCGGGAGGAGTTCCGCGACCGGGTCGAGGTGCGCGTCGTCGCCTTCCCTCAGGACGGCCTGCTGCGCCGGCCCGGCACCGAGGAGCTGGTCTCGGAGGCGGTACGGCTGGGCGCCGACGTCGTGGGCGGCATCCCGTGGATCGAGTACACCGACGCCGACGCCGCCGAGCACGTGCGCCGCATGGTCGAGCTGGCCCGCCGTACGGGCAGGCGGGTGGCGATGCTGGTCGACGACGCCGGCGATCCGGGCCTGCGCACGACCGAGATGCTCGCCTCGGCGCTGCTGGCCACCGGGGTGCGCGGCAGCGCGCAGCACGCCCGCGCGATGGCGCTGTATCCCGAGCCCTACCTGCGCCGGCTGGTGGGGCTGTGCCGGGCGGCCGGCCTGGGCTTCGTCAGCGACCCGCACACCGGGCCGCTCCACCTGCCGGTCTTCGCCCTCGCCGACGCGGGGCTGCCGGTGGCGCTCGGCCAGGACGACATCGAGGACGCCTACTACCCCTTCGGCCGGCACAACCTGCTGGAGGTCGCGTTCCTGGCCGCCCACCTGCTGGACGCCCGCGCCGACGCCGCCCTCGACCGGCTGTACGACATGGTGAGCCTGGAGGCGGCCCGCGTGCTGGGCCGTCCCGTCCACCGGCTCGTCCCGGGAGCGCCGGCGGACCTGGTGGTCCTGGAGGGCCGGACGGTACGGCAGGCCCTGGCCCTGCACGCCCCGCCGCGGCACGTCGTCGTGGGCGGGCGGGTGGTCGCGAGCACGCGCACGCGGACGGAGTTCTCGCCACCCGCCCGTTGACAGGCATACCAACCAAGCGCATGCTTCGTTCGGCGCCGGGCGCGAGGTGCCGGTCAAGGATCAGCCTCACGTCGAAGGGATGCGCCATGCCCGCGGACCACACCCCCCAGCCCGCACCACGGCACACCAGGCGGCAGGTGTTACGCGGCGCCGCGGGAGCCGTCCTCACCACCGGTGTCCTGGGTGGTCTCGACGGCACCGCCCACGCGGCCGTCGCGGACTACGACGTCGTCGTGGTCGGCTCCGGCGCCGCCGGGATGACCGCGGCGCTGCGGGCGGCCAAGCGGGGGCTGCGGACGGTGGTGATCGAGAAGGCGCCGACGTTCGGCGGCTCGGCGGCGCGTTCG
Source organism: Nonomuraea sp. NPDC003804 (assembly GCF_040610675.1). Lineage (NCBI taxonomy): Bacteria > Bacillati > Actinomycetota > Actinomycetes > Streptosporangiales > Streptosporangiaceae > Nonomuraea > Nonomuraea sp. NPDC003804. Next base: position 44,926 of record NZ_JBEXMT010000035.1, on the reverse strand, counting down.
GGAGCGGGCATCTGGATCCCGAACAACGAGGTCATCCTGGCCGCCGGGGTGCCCGACACGCCCGCCAAGGCGGCCACCTACCTCGAGGCCGTGGTGGGCGGCGGCGTGCCGGCCGACCGCCGGGCCGCGTTCCTGTCCGCCGGGCCTGCCATGATCTCCTTCGTGACGCGCAACAGCCCGCTGCGCTTCCGCTGGATGGAGGGCTACTCCGACTACTATCCCGAGTTGCCCGGCGGGATGCCGAACGGCCGCTCCATCGAGCCCGACCAGCTCGACGGCAGGGTCCTCGGCCCCGAGCTGGCCCACCTGAACCCCTCCTACATCCCCACGCCGCCCGGCCTGGTCGTCTTCAGCGCCGACTACAAGTGGCTCACGCTGGCCGCGGTCAGCCTCAAGGGCGCGGCCGTCTCCGCCGAGTGCGTCGCCAGGTACACCGCCGCCAAGCTGCGCGGCGAGATCCCGCTCACGATGGGCCAGGCGCTGGCCGGCGGCCTGCGCGCGGGACTGATGGCCGCCGGCGTGCCGGTGTGGCTCAACACCCCGCTGCTGGACCTGCGCTTCGACGGGGACGGCCGGGCCACCGGCGTGCTCGTATCGCAGAACGGCACGCAGGTGCTGGTCAGGGCCGCGCGCGGGGTCATCATCGGCTCGGGCGGCTTCGAGCACGACCTGGCCATGCGCACGGAGTTCCAGCGGCAGCCCATCGGCACGGACTGGACCGTCGGCGCCAAGGAGAACACCGGCGACGGCATCCGGGCCGGCCGCCGCGCCGGCGCCGCCCTCGACCTGATGGACGACGCCTGGTGGGGTCCGGCGATCCCGCTGCCCGGCGAGCCGTACTTCTGCCTGGCCGAGCGCACGCTTCCCGGCTGCATCCTGGTCAACGGGGATGGCGTGCGCTTCGTCAACGAGGGCGCGCCGTACAGCGACGTCGTGCACGTCATGTACGACCGCAACGCCACAGGCCCGCACATCCCGGCGTGGCTGATCACCGACCAGAACTACCGCAACCGCTACCTGTTCAAGGACGTCGCGCCGACGCTGCCGTTCCCCGACTCCTGGTATGCCGCGGGCGCCGTCCACAAGGCGTGGACGGTCGGCGACCTCGCGACGAGGATCGGCGTCCCTGCCGCCGCGCTGCGCCAGACGGTCACCAGGTTCAACGGCTTCGCGATGACGGGCAAGGACCTCGACTTCCGCCGCGGCGACAGCGTCTACGACCACTACTACACCGACCCCGCCGTGGCGCCGAACTCCTGCCTGGCGCCGCTCTGGCTGCCGCCGTTCTACGCCTTCAAGATCGTCCCGGGCGATCTCGGGACCAAGGGCGGGATGCGGACCGACGCGCGGGCGCGCGTCCTGCGCGCGGACGGGTCGGTCATCCCCGGCCTGTACGCCGCGGGCAACGCCAGCGGAGCGGTGATGGGCAACAGCTACGCCGGCGCCGGCTCGACGCTCGGCCCGGCGATGACGTTCGGCTACGTGGCGGCCGACGACATCGCCGGCACCTGACGCGCGGCGGCCTCCCGCCGGTCAGGCCGAGGTGGGCTCCCACCGGCCAGGCCGAGGTGGGCTCCCACCGGCCAGGCCGAGGTGGGCTCCCACCGGTCACGCCGTGGTGGGCTCCCACTGGTCACGCCGAGGCGTGGCGGGCACCCGCCCCTCACGCCGAGGCCTGACGGGCGCCCGCCCGTCAGGCCGAGGCGCGGCCGTGCAGGACCAGCGCCCAGACCAGCAGGCCGAAGGCCGGAAGGCTGGTGAGCACGCGGACCATGTTGAACGTGGCCCACCTGGCCTCGTCGAACCGCCGGCGCACCGCGGCCACGTCGATCCGGTCGGGATCCCCTGCCGCCTTGATGGCGTCGTTGCGCGGCACGTTCACCCCGACCGTGATGACGAACGTCACGACGTACAGCACGAGCGCGACCACGATCCACGGGAAGGCCGGCCGGCCGATCTGGGTGACGGCGGCGGCGACGGTGAACAGCAGGGCGCCGAAGAAGCCGCCGCCGATGAACCACGGATTGATGATCGCCCGGTCGATGGCCTGGAAGGCGCCGACGAAGGTGCGGTCGTCAGTCTTCCCGAGCCCCGGCATGATGGTGTGCGCGTAGAGCACGAACGCGCTCGCCGACATTCCCATCGACAACGTCGCGGCGATCAGTGACAGCGTGCGCAGTACGTCCATCGGACACTCCCAACAGGCGAGAAACGGGCCGGCACGGCCCGCGGAAGCGAAGGTAGCGGACAAATCCCATCGCGCGCGGCGCGAGCCGGACGGTAGCGTTCTCCGGTGCCCGAACTCCAGCGCCTCCGCCCCGACCACGTCCCCGCCGTCCTCGCGTTCGAGCTCGAGAACCGGGCCTACTTCGCCGCGTCGGTGCCCGACCGTGGCGACGACTACTTCGCCGAGTTCGACGCCCGGCTCAGCGCCCTGCTCGCCGAGCAGGCCGCCGGCATCTGCCACTTCCATGTGCTGATGGACGGCGGCGCGGTGGTGGGGCGCGTCAACCTGGTCGACGTGGAGGACGGCGCCGCCGAGCTCGGCTACCGCATCGCCGAGAAGGCCGCCGGGCGTGGCCTGGCCACCGCCGCCGTCCGCCGGATCTGCGAGCTGGCGGCCACGGAGTACGGCCTGACCGAGTTGCGGGCTGTCACGACGCTGGACAACACCGGATCGCGGACCGTGCTCACCCGCACCGGATTCGTTCCCGCCGGCGAGACGGTACTGGAGGGCCGGCCCGGCGTGCGCTACACCCGCGCGCTGACTGACGCCGTCTCCTGACCGGGGGCGGTGCGGGAGGCCGGGGCTGCCGGTCGTGCCCGGCAGCCCCGCAGGACCTCAGTGCGCCTTCGGCAGGGCGTCGATGAGCTTCTTCGGCGCCGGCTCGAGGGATTCCTCGAGCGCGGGAACGTCCTCGCTGCGCGTGACCAGGTCAGCGGGCGGCGGCTCGACCGTCACCTTGGCGCCCCAGCCGGTGAAACGCACGTCCGCGCTGACGTCCAGCCGGCGGTCGGAGAGCCGCTGGTCGGCCAGCATGGTGGTCAGGCGGGTCACCCTGCCCTTGTCGTCGAACCAGAGCGACCAGGCGATCTTCACGCCGTTCCGGGAGCCGAAGGGCCGGCCCGGGATCTTGCGGATGTCGATGGCGCCCTCGGCGGAACGGGAGCTGACGGAGGAGGCGGTGGCGAGCAGCGCCTTCAGCGCCCCCGGCTGGAAGAGATCGACCGTGAGGTCCGCGGGGCGGGACTCGCCGGGAATGTCGCGCACCCACTTCTTGTCCAGCGGCAGCATGCCGATCAGCTCGCCGCCGGAGGTGTAGCTCACGCCCTTGGCCCTGATGACGAGCGTCGGGAAGCGGAAGTCCGCCTGGAGGCTTTCGGCGCTGTCGGGCGCGTAGACGCTGGTCGTCTCGTCGGTGTCGACCTGCCATCCCTTACGGAAGCCGGCGACGCGCTCGGTGCGGATGGTGGCCAGCCGCTTGCCGTCCAGCGCGATGCGGGTGATCAGGGAGACGTTGACGCCCTTGCCGGGCGCCACCTGGGCCTGAAGCGCCTTGACCGGGTCGGCCTTGGGCGCTGCCTGCGCCGGCGGAGCGGCGACGAGCGCGGCACCCGTGGTGAGGGCGAGGCCGACGATGATCCTCTTCATGCGATTTCCTTCAACATCTGGAGGGAGGAGGAGCATCCTGCCAAAAGAAGATCACGGCCCCGTCTCGACCAGCGGCGGGCGCCGCTACGGGTGGTGCCAGGGGATGACCACGGGCTCGGCGGGCAGGTCGCCCTGGAGGAGGCGTGCCAGCAGGTCGGCCAGGTTGAGCGGGATCACGCGCTCGGCGGTGGCGCGCAACTCGGCCACGCTCCACCACCGGTGGGTGCCGAACAGGGAGCGTTCGAGGTCCTCCATGCCGGAGGTGTCCACCGTGAACTCCGGGACGCGGAGGAAGAAGAAGGAGTCGTCGGCGTGGACGCGCACGCCGTCGTTCCGGACCCAGGGGCCGGAACTGACCGCCACCACCGGGCCGACCGCTTCGGGGGCGACCGTGTGCCCGGTCTCCTCGCGCAGTTCTCTGGCGGCGGCCACGGCCAGGTCCTCGCCCGGCCGGACACCGCCGCCGGGAGTGAACCAGGCGTGGCCTGAGTTCTTCGTCAATCCCCGCCCGTGGTACAGCAGGATCCTGTCGCGGTCGTCGACGAGGAGGACGCGGGCGGAGGGACGCGGTATCGCTTCAGGCACGGGCGCGAGCATAGGGAGGCCCGGCGGGCCTGTCATCGCCTTTTCCGGCGACCGCGAGACGGGCCGGGAGCGTCACCGCTGTTCGTCCGGGCCGCGGTCGCGGATACGGGCTCGTACGACGTCGGGATACCACTGGGTGAAACGAACGGCGCCGACGATCGCCGCGATCTGGATGATCCAGCCGGTCCAGATGTTGTCCGGGTCGCGCAGGACGAGGTCCCCGAAGAGGCCCGCGATCGCCGCGACCAGGAAGGCCAACCCCCAGACGCCGGTGATCACATAGTTGGTGCGGAGGAAGACGGGCGAGTTCCAGTACGCGCGGTCGACCTGCTCGCGGGCGTACTGCAGGGTGAAGGGCCGCCGCGCCGCCATGGACCCGAACGCGATCAAGGTCAGGGCGATGTTCGACATCTCGCCCGCGTACGTCTCCAGCCAGCGGCGCGTGTCCTCGCTCGCCGCCCCGCCCACCATGGCCGTGACGGCGAAGAACAGCACGGTGGCGACTTCGAGGAGCTTCCAGGAACTGCCCGGCCTTGCGATGCGGGCGGCCACGATCAGGAAGAGGGAGGCGGCCAGCGCCAGCATCACCGCCGACTCGAACCGCCCCGGGCCGACGAGCACGGAGAAGATGATCCACGGGGCCATGCCGACGGCCGGGTTGTCCAGGACGCCGGTCGGTTTCCCGCGAGCCTGGGCGTTCATGGGCGCGCCTTACGTCACGGGTTCCTCACTGCCAGTGTGCCTTCCCCGTTCGGCCGCCGGCCAGGGGGATGCGCCCCGCGACGGCACCCGCCGCACCTCCGGTGATGGTGTCAGGCGCCCGGTCAGAGCCGGTCGAGGATCTGGCGCAGCTGGTCCACCTCGGCCTGCTGGGTCGACGCGATGGTCCTGGCCAGTTCCTTGGCCTCGGGGTTGACGCCCCGCGCCTGCTCGGCCTCGGCCATCTCGATCGCGCCCTTGTGGTGAGCGATCATCAGCTGGCCGAACAGCTTGTCGAAGGCGGCGCCCTCGGCGGCCTCGAGCCGCTTCATGTCGTCGGCGGACATGATGCCCGGCATGTCGTGGTGCATGCCGTCCGAGGGCATGAGCCGGCCCCAGGCTCCCAGCCAGCTCCGCATGCTCTGGATCTCCGGCTCCTGGGCCGCCTTGATCCTGGCGGCCAGCTCCTTGACCTCGGGGTCGGCCGCGCGGGTCTCGGCCAGCTCGGCCATCTCCACGGCCTGCTGGTGATGCGGGATCATCATCTGCGCGAACATCACGTCGGCCTCGTCGAAGGCGGCGCCGGGCTGCGCGGTGGCCGTGGTGGCGACCGCGCCCGGCGCCGCGCCGGGCCCTTCGGGTCCGGCCGTCGCGGTGCCGCAGGCGGCGACGAGCAGCAGCGTCGCGGCGCCCACGGCGAGCCGCAGCCGCCGGGCGCCCGATCGGTCGGTGGACATCATGGCTGGGTGCCTCCTGGTGATCGGCGTGCACTCCTCACATATAACTATGAGCCATAGTAAGAAGGGGCTGCCATAAGGAGCCATCCAGGCCAAACTTTACGACTATGAGTAGTAGCTATCCGACGCCCCAGCGCACCCAGTGCTGGAGCGCTCCGGCGACCAGTTGCACCGCCATCGCGGCGGCGAGCAACCCCATGACCCGCGTCACCAGGTTGAGCCCGTTGTCCTTGAGCAGCCGCCCGATGAGCGAGGAGAAGCGCAGCGTGAGCCAGGTGATCGCCAGAGCGGCCACCATGGCGAGGACGACGGCCAGCGTGGCCGGCCCGCTGTCGGCCTTCTCCATGTAGAGCATGGTGGCCGCGATCGCGCCCGGCCCGGCCAGCAGGGGCGTGCCCAGAGGCACGAAGGCGACGGCGCCGCTCTCGGCCCTGGCCCGGTCGCGGGCGCAGTCCGCCTTGAGCAGGTCGAGCGCGATGAGACCCAGCAGCGCGCCGCCCGCGACCTGCAACGCCTGCAGGGAGATGCCGAGCGCGTCCAGGAGCCGGTCGCCGAGCACGGCGAAGACGGCGACGATGCCGGCCGCGACCAGCACCGAGATCCTGGCGGTACGGCGCCGCGCCGCCGGCGTCTGGGCGCGGGTGAGGGTGAGGAACACCGGGATGGCGGCGAGCGGATCGAAGATGACCAGAAGCGTGACGAAGGCCTGGACGAACAGGGCGGTGGACATGAGACGACCCCACGGGCGAAAGGGAGGATCCCGCTCGCCGTCAGGAAGCCTCGGCGGGCGGGCTGGGCCAGGTCGCCGCCCACTCGCAGGGCACGGTCCAGCGCAGCCACACCGCCACGCCACGCCGTCCGTCGATCATGCCCGCCGTAACCGCGGGGCTCTCCGAGCTATTCCGTCAGTCAGCGCCCGGATGGCCATCAGGGTGGCCACTGGACCAAACTTGACCCGCGCGAGCCTGACTGGAGGGTTTACTACTTCGTATAGTTATTTTGTCGGATCGACGCAAGCTGCGAACGCCCGGCGGCCCGACAGGGGTGGACATGTCCGACAGTTTCCCCGTGATGCCGGACATGTCCACCCGATCTTCGCCTATATACCCCCCGCCCGTATATGATGCGGACGTGACCTCTCCGGAACGACGCCTCGTCGAGCACCTCACCCGCTGGCTCGGCACCTGGCCGGCCACCACCGGCCTCGACATCATCGCCGAGCCCGGGCGCGCGCTCCCCGGCTGGGACGGCCTGCTCCACCCCGTCCTGGGCGTGGCCGGACCGGCGGGCGGAGTCCTCTCGGTCCCCCCTGTGCATGCCGAGACGATCGCCGCGCGGTACGCCGAGAACCAGGACCTGGCGCACTTCGGCCCCCTGGTCCCCGCGATGGCGGGCTTTCCCGAGCGCGGCTGGTTCACCGCCGTCTACCGCTGGACGACGCGCCCCGCGCCGCTGGCCGACGCCGGTGTCTGGGTGCCCGCCCAGGACCCCGCCGTGCCGGAGTGGCTGCGCCCCTTCAACGGCGACGTGCTGGTCGCCCACGACCCGGAGACCGGCGAGCATCTGGCCGGCGTGGGGATCAAGCGGCACGACGACTACGGCCGCGAGCTCGCCGTCGTGACCGCTCCCGCCGCTCGCGGCCGCGGGCTGGCCCGCGGGCTGGTCGCGCAGGCGGCCCGCCGCGTCCTGGACGAGGGCGGGATCCCCACCTACATGCACAGCCCGGACAACCTCGCCTCCGCCTCCGTGGCGGAGGCGGCCGGGTTCGCCGACGCCGGCTGGACCGCCTTCGGCGCCACCGAACAGGCGACGCAGCGGAAGACCGCCGGCTGACGCTCCCCGCGGGCCGGTCTCCGGGTTCCGGCTATCCCACCGCTGGGTCGGTGACAGCGTGGCGCCGGACGGGCTCGTCGTCGTCATGGTCGTGCCCGCGGCGGGCCGAGGCCAGCGCCGCCAGCGCGGTGGTGATGGGCACCGCGGCGATCAGGCCGAGGGTGCCCACCACGGCCCGGACGATCTCCTGGGCCATCATCGGGTTGGTCACGGTCTCGCCCAACGGCTGGTCGCCGATGCTGATCAGCAGGAGCAGCGGCAGCGAGGCACCCGCGTAGGCCAGGATGATCGTGTTGATCACGGAGGCGATGTGGGCGCGGCCGACCCGGGCGGCGGCCCGGTACAGCCGCCTGGCGGTGAAGGCCGGGTTGGCGTGGGCCAGCTCCGCCACCGTGACGGCCTGGGTGACGGTGACGTCGTCGAGCACGCCGAGCGTGCCGATCAGGATGCTCGCCAGGAGCAGCCCCTGGGTGTTGATCCCATGGCCGGTGTCCAGGTAGAACGAGCTCTCGTCGGTGATCCCGTTCAGCTCCGCGAGGCCGATGGCGGCGTAGGCCAGCGCGCCGGTCAGCGCCAGGCTGGTCAGCGTGCCCACGATCGCGATCGACGTGCTGACGGTGAAGCCGTGCGTCAGGTACAGCACGGCCAGCATGATCGCGGCGGCGCCGACGACGGCCACGAGCAGCGGAGGCCGGCCGTCCAGGATGGCGGGGATCACGAAGAGCAGCAGCAGCGCGAAGGTGATGGCCAGGCCGACCAGCGCGCTGAGCCCGCGCCAGCGTCCGAAGGCCAGGACGGCCAGCGCGAACGCCGCCCCCGTCAGCCACAGCGCCGAGGAACGATCGTGGTCGGAGATCCGGTACGGCGAGGCGTCCAGCGTCTCCTCCGGCGTGTAGATCACCACCACGGAGTCGCCCGCCGCGAACGTCTGTGCCCCCGGCCCGCTCGGCAGGGGCGTCGAGACGATCTGGCCACGCTGGCTGCCGGTGGTCAGCTCGATGCTCGCGGTGCCGCAGGTCCGCGGGTCGGCCGGCGGTCGGTCCTCGGCCGCCACGCCGTCCGGAGCCGGTTCCCTGGGGCACGGCTTCGGCGTGATGGCGATGACGGTGGCGTGCATCCGTTCCAGACCGGCGGGTTGGGGCACGTCCGCCTGCCGCCGGTCGGGCCACAGCCACAGCAGCGCCACCACGGTGGCGAGCGCGAGCGGGATGATGACCGCCAGCGTCGCGACCACTGTGGCGCGGGAACTGCTCGCGACCGAGCCGTGATGGTGGTTGGCACCCACGAACGCGATCTCCTCGGGTGACGAGCGGAGGGGTTTCCGCGGCAGACGGCTACCGCCGCGCTGGGGTCGGCGGCGGCAGGCCCCGATTCCATCAGAGAAGGCCACGGGACCCAAACCGCCCCCGGCGGTCCGCCCGTCCCGCTCATCACTTCCGCGGTGTCGACGAGCCGTCCTTCTGTCGTCTTCGTCACAGCGCGCGCGATCGCCGCGAGGACAACCCGAGAGGGGGAAGGAAACCGTCATGCCCGACCGATATCCCACCGCCGCCCGGCAGGTGGTCCGGTGCCGCCATCGGCCGATCGGCTGCCAGGGGGTGTCCTGATGAGCACGACGGACAGGCGATCCGCCGTCCCGGCCACGGGCCGCGGCCGTTCCACGGGCGGCCGGCGGATCGTCGCGGCGCTGTCGGTCACCCAGACCATCGGCTACGGCGTGCTCTACTACGCCTTCTCGGTGTTCCTGCGGCCCATGACCGCCGCGCTCGACGCGAGCGGAGCGCAGGTCACCGCCGCGCTCACCGCCGCGGTGCTGACCACGGCGCTGTGCGCGCCGCTGGTCGGCAGGTGGCTGGACGCCCACGGCGGACGCGCCCTGATGACCGCCGGATCGGTGCTCGGCACGCTCGCCGTCCTGGCCTGGTCCCAGGTGACCTCCCTGCCCCAGCTGTACGGGGTGTTCCTGGCGATCGGCGTCGCCTCGGCGATGGTGCTGTACGAGCCGGCGTTCGCGGTCATCGTCAACTGGTTCGACGGCAACGGCCGCGCCAACGCGCTGCTCGCGCTCACCATCGTCGCCGGATTCGCCTCCGCGGTCTTCCTGCCGCTCACCGGCCTGCTGGTCGACCGGTACGGCTGGCGTCAGGCGCTGGTCGTCCTCGCCATCGGCTACGGCGTGACCGCGATCCCGCTGCACGCCTGCGTGGTCCGCCGCCGCGCCGACCCGGCCGCGGCGGCGCGACCGCCCGCGCAACGCGCCGACCTGGTCAGGGCGGCGGTGCGGGGCCGGCCGTTCTGGCTGCTCGTGGCGGCCTTCACCGCCCACAGCGGGGCCGTGGCGACTATCGCGGTCCTGCTCGTCACCTACCTCGTCCGTCTCGGCCATCCGCCGGTGTTCGCCGCCACCGTCGCGGGGCTGCTGGGCGTGCTGTCGGTGACCGGCCGCCTGGTCACCACCGGGCTGCGCCGCCGCTGGTCCGCCGCGCCGGTGGCGGCCGCGGTCTTCACCCTGCAAGGCGTGGGAGCGCTCCTGCTGCCCCTCGCCGGCCGGACCGTCGCGGGCGCGATCGGCTGCGTGCTGCTGTTCGGGCTGGGGTTCGGCGTCGGCACCATCACCCTGCCCCACCTGCTCGCCGAGCGGTACGGCACCGCCGCCTACGCCACCCTGTCCGGCCGCGTCGCGATGTTCTCCGTCGCCGACCGGGCGGCCGCCCCGCTGGCCGCCATGGCCCTGGCCCAGGCGGCCGGCTACGGCTGGGTGATGGCCGCCGTGGCGCTGGCGTGCGCGACGGCGGCGTTGGCCCTGCTCGCCTACCACCGCCGCTGACCGGCGCGAGGTCCTGGCGAGGTGCTGCCGTCCGAGCCCCGGCGGGGAGGGACACCACAGCTCCCCGGGACCGCAGGAGAGCACGACCAGGTCGCCCTCCCCCACCGCCGGGCAGGTCATCTCCCCGACGTAGTGCGCGTCGAGGCCCGCGTGGAATTGCCGCATCACGAGGCCGCGCAGGACCAGCCCCTCCCTGCCCGGCGCGTAGCAGGCGATCCGCCGGGCGGCGAGCAACTCCTCGGCGATCGCGTCGAGCTCGGTCCCTGGCACGCTCCCGACCGCGGCGGCGATCTCCTTCATGGCCTGCGCGGCGTCGTCGGCGAGCCGGCTGTCCGTCGTCATCGCGACCTCCTCGAGCGGCGCCGCTGATCCGGGGAACGAAGCCGTGATCAGCGGAAACTCTGTCCCAAGAATCATTCTGCTGTTCGTGCTTCTCCTGCGGCGCGCCGCCGCGTGCCGTACTGGGCGGATCTACCGTGAGCGCCAGGGCCGACGTGATCGGGGGATGCACGTGCCACAGAAGACAGAGGAAGTTCCGCCCGCCCGCTTCGTCCGGAGCGGTCCGTTGCCGCCCCATCGCGACATCGTGTTCTCCCAGCGCCTGGCTCTGGCCACCGTTCTCGTGCTCGCCATGGCCGCGGGTGTCGGCGGCTGGCTGGGCTCGGCGTCGGCCAGGCAGCCCGCGCTCCCCGCGCTCCCCGCGCCGGCCGCGGCGCCGCGCGCCGTGGTCACCGTCACCGCCTCGCCGCACGCCCAGGCGAGGAGCACGGCGTCGCCCGCTCCGACCCCGTCCGTGACTCCCGCCGCCAGGAAGCCGGAACCGCGCACGAAGGAGGAGAGCATGCGCGCGCGGCAGCGGCTGCTGCTGCAGACCGCCAGCCGGCGCGAGCTCACGAAGGGGTTCTGCGCCGCTTTCACCGGCCTGCGGCGCGACTACTGTTGGGAGTTGCTCCTGAGGCGCTGATCACCTCGGGGGGCGGGCCGTGCTGTTCCTGACCACGAGGCGGGGCGGGACCAGGTCGGTGCCGGGCTCGGCGGCACGGCCTTCGCGGATCTGGCGCAGCACCCGCTGCACGCATCTCCTGCCCACCTCGGCGAAGTCCTGGTGGACCGTGGTCAGGGGCGGGACGAAATGGGCGGCGTCGGGGATGTCGTCGAAGCCGACCACGCTGATCTGGTCGGGGATCGCCAGGCCGCGCTCGTGGAAGGCGCGCAGCAGCCCGAGAGCCATCTGGTCGTTGGCGGCGAACACCGCGGTGCAGCCGGGTTCGCCGGCGAGGCGGAGACCGGCGCCGTAGCCGGACTCCGCCGACCAGTCGCCGTGCAGGGGCGGAGGGACCGGACAGCCCGCCGCTTCGAGCGCGCCGCGCCAGGCCTGGGCGCGGCGCTGGCCGGCGTAGGACGTCCGCGGCCCGGTGACGTGCCAGACGGTCCGGTGTCCGAGGTCGAGCAGGTGGTGGACGGCCCGCCGCGCCCCGTCGGCCTGGTCGGTGTCGACCACGCTGTAGCGGTCTCCGGCGTCGGAGTCCACGACGACGACGTGCACACCGGGCGGCAGGCTCACGGTCCCAGCGTCGAGCAGATGGATCCCCATGATGACGATGACCGCGTCGACGGCCAGCTCCCCCATCCGGGTGAACGCCCCGAGCACGTTGTCCTGGGTCGGCACGTCGATGGGGATCAGCGTGATGGCGTAGCCCTCGGCCGCCGCGTGCGTGGCGATGGCCTCCACCGTGCGGCTGTTGCCGGTCGACGCCAGGTCGAAGAGGATGACCCCGATGGTGTTGAACCGGCCGTACCGCAGCGCGCGGGCCGCGCTGTTGGGCCGGTAGCCCAGCTCCCGCATCGCCGCCAGCACCTGCTCGCGGGTCGACCCGATGACGCCGGGCTGGCCGTTGGAGACCCGGGAGACGGTCTGCGCCGAGACGCCCGCCAGCTTGGCGACGTCCGCCATGGAGACGCGCTGCTTACGGCGGCCGCCCGGGATGCCCGACCCGCCACGCTGGACACCACCGGTGGGCGTGGCGCCCCCGTCCATAGTCTCACCCCTTGCCTGCCCTCGGCCGATGCTCTACCGTACCGCAACAAGTTTACGTAAACATCACCCTGAGGAAATCTCTGACTCCTCTGCGTCGCCATCGCGATCGCGGTGATGTCGACGTCGCGGGCGGCCGGCCTTCTCATGGCGGTTCGCCGGTCAGGAGGCGGGCACCGGCTCGTGCGGCCGGCGCAGGACGCACACCTGGCGGGGGGCCAGGGTGAGGCCAGGGGCGAGGCAGGGAGCCTGCACCACCTCGCCCGCCACGTCGCCCACGGCGACGCTCCGGTCGGTGCGGTTGATGAGGAACCAGTAGTCGGCGTCGCCGCCGGTGCGGATCGCCAGCTCCACCGCTCCGGCGACCGCTGCCGGGAGTTCGGGGCGCACCCCGCTGAAGGCGAGAAGCCGGGACAACACCGGGCCCAGGCCCTCGGGCCCCAGCCTGGTCGAGACGTAGGACGCCGAGCCCGGCCCGACGGGCCGCGTGGTCACGGCGGGCCGTCCCGCGTGGTCGCCGGACGCGTACGAGGCGACGATCTCGACATCCGGCGCGACGACGTCGATCCGATCGGTCCACAGCGTGCCGGACACGCCCAGATCGAGGTCGACGCGGTCGCCCTCCAGCAGCGGCCCGAACTCCTCGATCCGGATGCCGAGCAGATTCCGCAACGGGCCGGGATAGCCGCCGAGCCAGACGTGGTCGTTCTCGTCCACGATGCCGGAGAAGTAGGTGGTGACGAGATGGCCGCCGCCGGCGACGAACCCGTTCAGGCGCTCGGCCAGCTCTGCCGGCACGACGTGCAGGATCGGCGCGACCACCAGGTCGTAGTGCGAGAAGGAGTCGCCGGAGGAGATGACGTCGACCCGCACGCCGGCCGCGGCGAAGGCCGAGTACCAGTCGAGGGCCTCCTGGCGGTAGCGCAGCCGCGACGTGGGATGGGAGTCCAGCTCGCCGGCCCACCAGGAGTCCCAGTCGAAGACGATCGCGGCCGCGGCCCGCCGGCGGCGCGTCCCGGCGACCGGCGCGAGCGCCCGCAGCGTCGCGCCGAGATCGACGACCGACCGGAAGACCTCGCTGTCGGTGCCGGCGTGGGGAACCATCGCCGAGTGGTACTTCTCGGCTCCCGCCGCGGACTGCCGCCACTGGAAGAAGCACACGGCGTCCGCCCCGTACGCCACATGGGTCAGCGAGTCGCGGGCCAGGCCCCCCGGCTTCTTGGCCAGGTTGACGGGCTGCCAGTTGACCGCGCTGGTCGAGTGCTCCATCAGGAACCAGGGCCGTCCCCCGGCCAGCGAACCGGTGAGATTGGCCGAGAACGACAGCTCGTCCTGCGCCTGCGGTCCGGTCAGCAGGTAGTGGTCGTTGGACACGAAGTCCACCTCGGGTGCCCAGTCGGCGTAGTTCATGCCGCTGGTGTCACCCATGACCATGAAGTTCGTGGTGACCGGGATCCGCGGCGTCAGCTCCCTCAGCACGCTCCGTTCGGCCCGCAGGTAGTCCTTGAGCGCGTCGGAGGAGAAGCGTTTGAAGTCGAGCTGCTGGGTCGGGTTCGGGTAGGAGGCGGCCAGCCGAGGGGGCAGGATCTCCGCCCAGTCGCCGTACCCCTGGGACCAGAACGCCGTCGCCCACGCCCGGTTCAGCTCCTCGATCGTGCCGTACCTGTCGCGCAGCCAGATCCGGAAGGCCGCCGCCGCGTCATCGGAGAAGTCGTAGACGTTGTGGCAGCCGAGCTCGTTGGAGACGTGCCAGGCGGCCAGGGCCGGATGCGTTCCGTATCTTTCCGCCATGGCGCGGACCAGGCGCAGGGCGTGCTCGCGGAAGATCGGCGACGTCGGGCGCCAGTGCTGGCGCGCGCCCGGCCACAGCGTGCGGCCGTCACGGTCGACGGGGAGGATCTCCGGATGCCTGGTGGTCAGCCACGGCGGCGGGGACGCGGTCGCGGTGGCCAGGTCCACGGCGATGTCGTGGGCATGGAGCAGATCCATCACCTCGTCCAGCCACTCGAAGGTCCACACGTCCTGGCGGGGCTGGAGCCGCGCCCACGAGAAGATGGCAAGCGAGACGATGTTCACCCCGGCCCGGCGCATCGCCCTGACGTCCTCCTCCCACACCTCCCTCGGCCACTGCTCGGGGTTGTAGTCGGCACCGAAGGCCAAGCGTCCGCGCGAGCTGTCCGAAGGCCAGCGAAGCCAGCCCGGCCTGGACTCGTCATTGATCGTCACAACCACTCCTGCCGGTCACCCAGTCCCATGTTTACGTAAACATACGCTATCGGGCCCGCCCGGTTCGAGTCGTCCGGGCGGGCCTCCTACCACTCCAGAGCGGTGAGCAGCCGGTCGCTCTCGCTCGTCCAGTAGGCCAGTCCCAGGCGGGCGTGGGTCTCCCGGGCCCGCCGGGCGTGCCGGCGCGCGAGGTCGCGATCGCCCGTCGCGCCGGCCAGTTCGGCCAGCACCATGTGCATCGATCCCCACGCGGCACCGCCCATGCCGCTCACGACAAGCCGTTCGGCGTACGGCGCCAGCCTGCGGTAGTGGGCGGCGGGGTCGGGTGCCCGCAGCCGCGCGGCGACATGACCCCAGACGACCGTCAGGAACTCGGTGGCCCAGTCCTCGCGGACCTCGCTGCCCCACCGCTCCAGCAGCCGCCGGGCGAGCGCGGTGTCGCCGACGTCGAGAGCGGCCAGCACGGCGACGGGGCGCAGCGGCACGAGGCCGGGGTCGTGCGCCCGGGAGATCAGCCGGTCGGCGATCTCGGCCACCCGGCCCTGACCGCGCCTGCAGGTGTACAGGGTGATCAGACCGGGATAGTCGACCGCCCACATGCCGATCCCCTCGAGCAGCGCGGTGAACTCGGCGGCCAGAACCTCGGCCCGTTCCCAGTGGCCGCGCAGGTTGTGGCCCGCGGCCTCGGCGATCCGGGCCATGCCGGTGAGCTCGGGCCGCTTGAGCTCGTCCACCAGCCACCGGCAGCGGGACAGGTCGCGCTCCCAGGCGGCCAGCTCGCCGGCCCGCAGCAGGTGCGCCATGCGGAAGACCCGCGCCACCGCCTCGGTCGGCGGGTCCAGCGGCAGGGACAGCATCTCCTCGACCGCCTGGCGGCGCTGCTCCTCGCGTTCCGGCACCCATGCCGCCACCAGGTAGTTGTTGAGCGAGCGGGCCAGCAGGCCAGGATCACCCGTACGGCGGGCCACCCGCACGCCCTCCTCGGCCAGCCGTTCCCCCTCGGCGCGGCGCGGGGAGTAGTAGAGCTCCAGGCCGAGGTTGCCCAGCACGGTCGCCCGTTCGGCGTCGCCCAGCGGCTCGGCCACCAGGCTCTCGAGCAGGGCGATCATCGTCGCGTCGACCTCGCCGTAATGGCGCCAGTTCCACACCGACAGGCCACCGAACACCTTGACGGCCTCGATCAGCGTGGCGCGGTCGCCGATCCGGGCGGCGAGCGTGATCGCCTCCTCCAGCGCCGACCGTGCCCCGCTCAGATCCCCGACCACTCTCAGCGCCTCGCCGTGGCCGACCAGCAGGGCGCAGCGCCGCGCGGGATCGGCGGGGCCGAGCGCGGTGAGAGCCTTCGCCCACCAGGTGACCGCCTCGGCGTACGCGCATCGCGAGGCGGCCTGGCCGGCGGCCCGGACGGCGTAGTCGACCGCCTGCGCCGCGCCGCCGGCGCGGGAGGCCATGACGAAGTGATGGGCGAGCACGGACACCTCGACGCCGGGCAGCGTCTCCAGCGCCAGTCCCGCACGCAGGTGCAGCTGAGCCTTGCGGACGCGACTGAGGTCGGCGTAGAGGGCGTCGCGGACGAGGGCGTGCGAGAAGCGGTAGTCGAAACCGTCCGGGACCTCGACGAGCAGCCCCGTCGCCACGGCCGGTTCCAGCAGCGCCATGACCTCCTCCGCGGGTGTGCCGCTGACGGCTTCGAGCGCGTCGAGGCTCACCTCCCGGCCGAGAACCGCTGCCGAGCCGAGCAGGGCGCGGGTCTGCTCCGGCAGCCGGGCCACGCGGCGGCCGATCACCTCCCGCACCCCGGCCGGGACGCCGAGGGAGGCCGCGTCGAGCCGGTGCTCGCTGCCCAGCAGCCTGATCAGTTCGCCCAGATAGAAGGGGTTGCCGGCGGTCCGGTCGAAGAGCACGCCGGCCAGCCGCGGGTCGGGCAGGCCGCGCCCGGTCAGGTAGGTGAGGACGTCCTCCCTGGTGAAGGGCGGGAGCGCGAGGCGCTCGGTGCCGCGTTCGCGGGCGAGGGCGGCCAGGGTGTCGCGCAGCTGGTCGGGGTCGCCGCCGGGTTCCGGCCGCATGGTCGCCAGCACCAGCACCGACGTCCTGTGCAGCGCTCCCGCCGCGAAGGCCAGCAGGCGCAGGGACGACGCGTCGGCCCAGTGCAGGTCCTCCAGCACGACGAGCACCGGGCCCACCGACCCGAGCGCGTGGACCACGCGTTCGTGCAGCTCGAACAGGGCGGCGCCGGGGTCACCGTCCCGTCTCGCGGTGACCCCGGACAGCGCGCCCAGCGCGTCGGCGGCCTCCTCGCCGAGGTCGCGCAGCACCTGCAGCCATGGCCAGAAGGCCGGGGCGCCCGTGTCCTCGGCACAACGTCCCCACGCGACCGCCAGTCCCAGCGCGTCCGTCTCGTCCGCCACCGCCTCGGCGAGGCTGGTCTTGCCGATCCCCGCCTCGCCGGAGACCAGGAGCACGCCGCCCCGGCCGCGCCGGGCTTCCGCCAGGCGCTCGCCGACCCGCTGGAGCTGCTCCTGCCTGGCGACCAGCCCGTCCCTCACGAGGGTGCCGGCCGGGACAGGACCGACGGGGACGGGACCGACCGGGACAGAGCCGGCCGAGACAGAGCCGGCCGAGACAGAGCCGGCCGAGACAGAGCCGACCGGGACCGGACCGGCAGGGACGGCGGCGGCCCGGGCGGGACCGGCAGGGGCCGGTTCCAGAACCGGCGACTGGTCGAAGACATCCCGCTCCAGCCGCCGCAGCTCTGGACCCGGCTCCAGGCCGAGCTCGTCGGCGAGCCGCGCCCGGACCCTGCGCAGTGCCGCCAGGGCGTCGGCCTGCCGTCCCGAGCGGTAGAGGGCCAGGACCAGCAGCCGCCACACGCGCTCCCGGAACGGGTACTCCTCCACCAGGCGTTCGAGATCGGCCACGCACGAACCGCTGTCACCCAGCGCCAGCCGGGCCTCGAACCAGTCCTCGGTCGCCGAGGCACGCAGCTCGGTGAACCGCGCGACGACCGGCTGGACGAAGTCGTGGCCGGCGAACTCGGCGAGCGGCTCGCCGCGCCACGTCTCCAGCGAGCGGCGCAGGAGATCGGCCGCCGTGTCGTGGTCGTGCTGGACGAGCGCCCTGCGGCCGTCCTCGGCGAGGGTGGTGAAACGGACCAGGTCCACCTGGTGGGGTGCGACGGCCAGTAGGTAGCCGGGTTCCCTGGTGATCAGCACCTTCGGCGGCGTGCGCGGCGGCCGCCCCGGCTCCAGGGCGCGGCGGAGCTGGGAGATGTAGGCCTGGAGCGTTCCCGTGGCGCTCGACGGCGCCTCCCCTGACCACAGCTCGTCGATGAGGCGGTCGAGGGAGACGACGCGCCCCGGCTCCAGGGCGAGTACGGCCAGCACCGCCCGCTGCTTGCGCCCCCCGAGATCGACGGCATGCCCCGCCGAGTCCGCCACCTCGAACGGGCCGAACAGCCGAAAGTCCACGCTTCCTCACCAGAGCCGGAAAAACACTCGAGAAGTGTAGAGCCATGCCGCGGGAACCCGTGGACTCCTAGTCACCTCCTACTCGCCTGCAAACCAGCTGCGGCAGGCTATGGCGCGAATGCCGCAGTGATCAGGAGGAACGTGTGACATCCATCGGAACCGACCTGCGCCGCGTGGTGCGCGGCCGTGTCCTCGCGCCCGGCGACGACGCGTTCGAGACCGCCAGGCTGCCCTGGAACCGGGCGATCGACCAGCAGGTACGGGCGGTCGTCGAGATCGAGGACGCGGCCGACGCCGCCGCCGTCATCCGCTACGCCAAGCTGCACGGCGTCGGTGTCACCGCGCAGGCCGGCGGGCACGGCGCCTCGTCCCATCTCGACGGGACCATCCTGGTCCGCACCGGACGCCTGCGGGGGATCGACGTCCGGCCGGAGCAGCGGATCGCCCAGGTCGAGGCGGGCGTGCAGTGGGGCGACCTGCTCCTCGCGACCGGCAAGCACGGGTTGACCGGCCTGCCGGGCAGTTCCCCCGTCGTCAGCGTCACCGGTTACACCCTCGGCGGCGGCATGAGCTGGTTCGGCCGCCGGTACGGGCTGGCCGCCAACGCCGTGCGCGCGTTCGACGTCGTCGACGCCGACGGCGCTCGCGCCCACGTCACGGCGGAGTCGGACCCGGACCTGTTCTGGGCCCTGCGCGGCGGAGGCGGCGACTTCGCGCTCGTGACCTCGATGGAGGTGGACCTGCACCCGGCGCCCGTCCTGTACGGCGGGCGGCTGCTGTGGCCGGCCGACCGCGCCCCGCAGGTGCTGGACGCCTTCAGGGAGGTCACCGCCACGGCCCCGGACGAGCTGACCGTCTGGTTCACCATGCTCAGGTTCCCGCCGCTCCCCCACGTGCCCGAGCCGTTGCGCGGCCTCGCCGCCGTCGCGATCGACACCACGTACCTGGGCGCGGACGACGAGGCGCGGGCCCTGCTCCAGCGCTTCGAGACCATCCCGGGCACGATCCTCGACACGCGCGCGCCCATGGCGCTGGACGCCCTCGGCGGCATCTGCGCCGAGCCGACCCAGCCCGTGCCCGGGATGCAACGCGGCGACCTGCTGGTCGGGCTCGACGACGACGTGGCCGCCGACCTCCTCGCGGCGGCAGGCGGCATCGCGCCGCTGGCCGCGGTGCAGGTGCGTCACCTCGGCGGCGCCCTGAGCCGCCCGACCCCCGGCTCCGGCGCGTGCGGCCATCTGGCGGAGCCGTACCTGCTGGGGTTGCTCGGCCCCGTCCCGACTCCTGAGGCGGCACAGGCGGTCAGGGAACGGCAGGCGGAGATCTCGCGCGCGCTGATGGCCCACACCACCGGCCGCAAGCCGTACACCTATCTGGGGGGCGGGGAGAAGACCGCCGCCGCCTTCCCCCGGGACGTCATGTCGCGGCTGCGTGACATCAAGCGCCGTCGGGACCCTGCCGGAGTCATCCGGAGCAACCACCCCGTGCTCATCTCGTGAGACGGTCCGCCCGCGGGCGAGGGCGGACCGGCGGTCATCGCGGAGCGGACGGACGACGGCGTCCTCCGGATCCGCGGCCGCCGGCCTGCCCGGGACCGTCGGGCAGGCCCTAGTTGTACTTGTACAGCCGTGTCGCCACCTGGCGGTCGTCGTCGAACACCGAGGCGCGGTACATGCTCACCGGAAGGTCGTCGTGCACGGCCTTCCCGCAGGTGTTCAGCCCGGCCAGCTGGTGGATCTCGAAGCGCGCCGTGGGGTCGCCGTCCAGGAAGTACTCCGCCCGCGCCTGGTGCCGGTCGGCGCCGGTGTCACACGCGTAGACGGAGGTCTTCTTCCCGCCGAAGCACATGCTGGCGGCGCCCTTCGTCGAGGTGCAGATCTCGGAGCGGGCCCGCGCACCGGCCGGGGTCACGCGGGTTTCCCGCTTGACGGGGTTCTTGGTGACGTCGGGGACCGTCCGCCACGCGCTGACCCTGATCCGCTCATCACCGCTGTAGACGGCGGCCCTGAACGTGACGGTCTTGCCGATCCGGCGGTTTCCCTTGATCTCACCCTTGCGGGCGAGGTTGTGGATGACGTACTTCGTGCCCAGGTAGCCGTTCTGGTAGTACTCGACCGCGGCGTGGAGCCTGTCCTTGCGCGTGTCCTCGATCGTTATGCCGGGCAGGGAGCCCTGGTCCACTCCCACGCACGCCCTCGCGCCTTTGACGCGGACGCACTCGGCCGGCGCCGAACCCACCGTTGTGGACACCGCGGCCGGAGTGACCACGCCGACCGCCGCGGTGCTGACGCGGGCCATCGGAGCAGGACGGGCCTGGACCTCCGCCGCGGCTCCCTCCACGCCGAACGCCGCGGTCATCACCATGACCACGGCGGCCAACCTGCGATCTAATACCACTCGTCCCTCCAACCTCAGCTGTCACATGTTCCAGGTGTGACGCGCCGCATGCGGTAAAGGTTCGGATGTGGAGGGATATGACCGTCAGGCCGTGGCCGGTCGCGCTCCCGGGCCGTACCGGTGAAGCAGCGGCTCACCGCGGTTCCACGGCTTCATCTGCCCGCTCTTCTCCGCACATGCTATGGACCCCGCGCTGGGCCAGGCTCACCGCGGCTCGCGTCAGGCGGGGGCGACGCGGGCGAGCGCGTTCAGCAGGTGCGGCAGCGCGGGCCCCGGTGGGCCCGGGGGTACGGCCAGCGACGTGGTGAGGGCGGGCTCGGCCAGCGGCCGCAGCGTGACGCCCGGAAGCACCGGCAGCCCGTTGACCTCGTAGAAGACCGTCCACGACGGTGTCCCGGCGCCGATCGCGGTGAGGGTCTCCTGGAAGCCGGTGAACGGCGGCCCGAGCGTGGGTTCGGCGCCGGCCGCGCGCATCGTCCCGACGACCAGGTCGTGGAACGGGGGATTGTCCTGTCGTGGCGCGAGGCGGAGCGGCAGGTCGGCCAGGTGCGCCAACCGCAGGTCGGGCGCCTCGGCCCGGGGATCGCTCGAGGGGAGCGCGACGTACAGGGCGTCGGTCCAGACCGGGAGCAGCTCCAGCCCCGGTGCCGCGGTCATCGCCCGGACGAACGCGGCGTCCAGTTCCCCGGAACGCACCGCGGCCAGCCGCTCGGCCAGCGGCAGCCGCCGCGGCCTGACCCGCAGCCGCGGAGCGAGGCGCGACAGCTCCGCGAGCACCTGGAAGATCCGGTCACCCGGCCCCTGGATGACGCCCAGCCGGAGCACGCCGTCCGTGCCCGCGGCGATGTCGGCGGCCACCTGCCTGGTGCGATCCGCGGCGGCCAGGACGGCACGGGCCTCGGCGAGCAACCGCTCGCCCGCACCGGACAGGCTCACGTGCCGCGTGGAGCGGTCGAACAGCCGCACGCCCAGTTCCCGCTCCAGCCGCTGGATCTGCTGGCTGACCGCCGACTGCACGATGCTCAGCCGCTCGGCCGCGCGGGCGAACCCGCCTTCCTCGGCCACCGCCACGAAGTACTGCAGCTGGCGAAGCTCCACGCGTTACCCCGATTTATCGCGATCGGTGATTTCTGCAGGTGACAACTGCCGGTGGCTCCGGTGATGTTCCCGCGATCGAATGAAAGCCCGCTCTCGATCAAGGAGATGACCATGACGTCCATCGGTGGAGCGCTTGTCGTGCGCCCGGAGGAGGCCGAGGAGGTGGCCCTGCCGGACGGCGGCGGTTTCCGCCTGCTGGCCGACGCCGGCCATACCGGTGGTGCGCTGGGGGCCAACCGCCTCGTGCTGGGCGAAGGCGCCGTCGGCGCCCGCCCGCACCACCACGTCCGGTCCACGGAACTGTTCTACGTCGTCGACGGCGAGCTGGAGTTCTGGCTCGACGGCGCCACGACGCGGGTCGGCAGGGGCGGCGTGGTCGTGGTGCCGCCACGGACGCCGCACGCCTTCGGCGCGGCGCCCGCCCGCACCGCCGAACTGCTGGCGGTCCTGACACCCGGTGTCGACCGTTTCGGCTACTTCCGCGCTCTCGGGCGCATCCAGCACGGGCTGGACTCCTTCGAGAGCCTGCTGCCCGAGCAGGAACGGTACGACGTGCACTTCCTCGACGCCACCGTCTGGCCCCGCTGAGCAAGGAGTTCGCATGTCACACACCATCGCGACCACGGGCGTCTCGGCACCGGACAGGGATCACGGACCGCTGTCGACCGCGCTGCGCCTGGGGGCGCTCTTCGGGCCCGCGGTCTTCGGGGTCACGGCGGCCGGTGTGGCGCTCCCCCAGGTCGCTGCCGAGCTGCGGGCGCAGCCGGACGCCGTGGCGTGGGTGCTGACCGCCCACGCGCTGGCCCTCGGTGTGGGCACGGCCGTCTTCGGCCGCCTGGCCGACACCCGCGGCCTGCGCGTCGCGCTCTGGATCGGCGCGCTCCTGCTCGGCGCCGGGGCGATCATCTGCCTGGCCGCGCCGGGGCTGGGCGTTCTGGTGGCCGGGCGGCTGGTCCTCGCGGCCGGATCCGGCGCGATGGCCGCCGGCGGGGCGGCCCTGGCCGCGGCGGTGCCGCCGGACCGCCGCTTCCGCGTCCTGGCCGGGTACGGCGTCGTCATCGCGGCGTTCGCGGCCTGCGCCACCCTGGTCGGCGGTGTCGTCGCGACGTGGGTCTCCTGGCGCGCGACGCTGATCCTCCCGGCGCTGTCGCTGGCCGCCGTACCCCTCTGCCTGCCCCTGGTACGGCGGGCAGGGACCGGCCGCAGCCTCGACGTGACCGGCGCCGCCCTGCTCACACTGGTCGCGACCACGCTCCTGGTGGCCATCCAGTCCGGGACTTTGCGACTGCCCGCCGCGCTGGTCGTCGCGCTGGTCTGCTGCCTCGTCCCCGCCGCCGCCGCGCTGGCCTGGTGGACCCGGCGCCACGCGGACGGCTTCCTCCCCCACGCGGTGATCACCGACCGCGCGTTCCTGGCGGCGGTCGCCATCGGCGCGAGCGTCTTCGCCGGGCTGTTCGCCACCATGTACGCGGCGCCGCAGATCCTGGCCCGATCCCACGGCTGGAGCGTGCTCGCCATCGGGGCGGCGCTGTTGCCCGGCGCCGTCGTGGGCGCCGTCCTCGCCCGTACGGCGGGAAGGTTCCACCCCGGCGGCCGGCGCCGCCTGCTGGCCGCGACGGCGCTGGTCACCGCCGCCGCGCTGGCCGTCGCCGCGACCGGCGCGGCCGGGCCATGGGCCGTGGTGGCCGCCGCCTCGCTCAGCCTGTCGGCCTTCGCCGTCACCCAGGTCGTCCTGACCGGCGAGATGTCGGCGCGGCTTCCGATCCAGCTACGCGGTGTGGGGATGGGGCTGCTCAACCTGACGTTCTTCGTCGGCGGCGCGGCCGGCTCGGCGGTGACCGGCGCGCTGTCGGGAGGACTGGGGCTGACCCGGGCGCTGGCCGTGGTCGCGGCGTTCTCGGTCGCCGCGGCGGTGCTGGCGCTGTCCACCCGCCCGGCCGAGACCGCGTGATGTGACCCGCCGGGGCGGTCCGCCGGTTGACCGGCCCGGATGGCGGGATCCGGGGTGGGCGGCGGCCGCCGTGACGGCGCCCGCCCGCCTTCCGGCGGCGTGCCCGATTCGGGTGGTTATCGCACCACAGGTGAAATGTTGCGGGATTGATGGCTGTGTCCTGAATGGATACCCTCCGGGAGGATTCACCTAGCCGTTCGGAGTCGTTCATGCGCGATATGGGCGGGTTAGTCGGGCGTGAAACCGCGTTTCAGGCCCTCCTGGAGGCCATGACGCACCCGCCGTCGGTGGCCCTGGTGGAGGGAGAGCCGGGCATCGGCAAGACCACGCTGGTGCACGCGGCGGCTCAGGCGCGCGGAACCGGCAGCACGCTCCTGCTCGGCCACTGCCACCAGCTGCGCGAGCCGTTCCCCTACGGCCCCGTCTTCGAGGCGCTGCGCGACCTGACGGACCGGCTGCCTCCCGTGGGGCGGCTCAACCCGGTGACCGGGGCGCTGCGCGACCTGACGGACCGGCTGCCTCCCGTGGGGCGGCTCAACCCGGTGACCGGGGCGCTGCGCGGCCACCTGCCCGAACTGTCGGACGTGCTGCCCCCGGCGCCCGCCGAGCTGGCCGACCCCGGAGCCGAACGCCACAGGCTGTTCCGCGCCGTCCACGAGCTGCTGGCCGCGGCCGGCCCCGCCGTACTCGTCGTCGAGGACCTGCACTGGGCGGACGACGGCACCCAGGACCTGCTGCACTTCCTGCGGCGCAGGCCCCCGGAAGGGCTCACGCTCGTCCTGACCTACCGCAGGCAGGACCTGCCCGCCGCCGGGCTGCCGCTCGTCGCCTCCTACCGCCAGTCGCCCGAGGCCACCAGTGTGCTGATCCCCCTCGGCCCGCTCGACGCCCGTGACGTCGGCACGCTGGCGGCCACCCTGCTCGACCGGCCCGAGCTGCCGCCGGAGTTCGTCACCCGGCTGCACGAGCGCACCTCCGGCATCCCGTTCCTGGTGGAGGAGGTGGTGCGCTCGCTGGGCGACGACCGGCGTCCCGAGGCGCTCGACCGCGCGGGGGTGCCGCTGCTGCTGCGCGAGTCGATGACCGAGCGGCTGGCCAGGCTCTCCCCCGCGGCTCTTGGCATCGTGCGGGCCGCGGCCGTCCTGCGCCTGCCGGTCGGTGAGGCGCAGCTCGCCGCGGTGGCCGGCGACGCGGGCGGGCTGGTCGAGGCGCTGCGGCTCGGCGTGCTCCACGAGTACCCCGACGGCAGGTACGGCTTCCGCCACACCCTCGCCCAGGAGGCCGTGTACGACACGATCCCCGGCCCCGACCGCAGGCTCGCCCACGAGCGGGCCGTCGCCACGCTGGCCACGGGCGACCCGCCGCCCCTGGTCCAGCTCACCTTCCACGCGCGCAGGTCGGGCGACACGGCGGCCTGGCTGAGGTACGGCGCCGCGGCGGCGGCCCGCGCGGCGGCCGTGGGCGACACCCCTCTCGCGGTCGAGGTTCTGGAGGAGATGCTCGCCGACCCCAAGCTGCCGGAATCCGAGCAGGCCGCGCTGGTGCTCATGCTGGGCCGCCTGTCGCTGGCCGGCCTGTCCTACCCGCGGGTGATCAGGCTGCTCAGGCACCTGCTCGCCGACGACCGGCTCTCCCGCGACCTGCGCGGCGAGGCGCGGCTGTCGCTCGGGCTGATGCTGTTCGGTCAGGGCGGCGACGTGGCCGCGGGACGCTCGGCGATCCTGACAGCCGTGGAGGAGCTGGGCGACCGGCCCCTGGCGGCGAGAGGCCTGGCCGCGCTGGCGATGCCCGCGTGGGGCGAGGAGAGCCTGCCGACGCACGAGAAGTGGATGGCGTGGGCGGAGGAGCTGGCCGCCACCTCCGACGACGCCGAACTCGCGGCGGCGGTGCGCGGGAACAGGGCGGCGCTGGCCATGGCGGTCGGCGCGCCGGAGGCCGGCGCTCTGGCCGCCGCGCTGCCCGCCACGGACCCGTCGGCCGCCGTCCGCAGGCAGGTGGCGCGCAGCTGCTGCAACCTGTACGACATGGCGGCCAACCTGGGCCGCTACGCCGAGGCCGAGACGTACGGCAGGCAGGTGCGCACGCTGGCCGAGGAGACGGGGGCGTTCTTCCCCGCCCAGCTCGCCCAGGGGGTGACGCTGCGCGTCGACCTGATGACCGGCCGGTGGGACGGCCTGGCGGCCAGGGCGGCCGCCGCGACCGAGGCCGTGGAGGAGTCGCCGGTGGCGGCGATGGAGGCGCACTACGTGCTCGGCCGGCTCGCGCTGGCCTCGGGCGAGTGGGCCGAGGCCGCCGCCCGCCTGCGCGCGGCGGGGCTCGACGACCCCGGCGAACGCTACCTGCCGCTGGTGCTGGCCGCGTGGGGCGGCCTCATCGAGCTGCTGCTGGCCAGGGGCGAACTCGCGCGCGCGGTGGCGGAGTCGGGCAGAGCGGTGGCCAGGCTGCGCGACAAGGGGGTGTGGGTCTGGGGCGACGAGGTCGTGCCGCCCGCCGTCACCGCGCTTGTCGAGGTCGGCCGGGTGACCGAGGCGGCCGAGCTGACGTCGTTGTTCGCCGAGGGGATCGCCGGGAGGGCGGCGCCGTCCGCGGCGGCCGCGGTGCGTCTCGCGCGGGGCGCCGTCGAGAGCGCGCAGGCCAGGCACGAGAGCGCCGCCGAGCAGTTCGCGCTGGCGCGGGCCGCCTACGCCGCCATGCCGCAGCCTTACGCCGCGGCCCGCGCGGGAGAGGCGGAGGCCCGCGCCAGGCTCGCCCTGGGTGACCGTACGGCCGCCGCCGCGGCGCTGGCCGAGGCCGCCGAACGCTTCACCGCGCTGGGCGCCACCCGTGACGCCGCCCGATGCCGTCACGAGCTGCGCGAGTGCGGCGTGCCCACCCCCGGGATGCGCCGCAGGGCCTCCGGCCTGCTGTCGCCCCGGGAGCGGGAGGTGGCCAGGCTGGTCGCGCTCGGCCGGACCAACAAGGAGATCGCCGAGGTGCTGTTCCTGTCGCGCCGTACGGTCGACACCCACGTGGCCACCCTGCTGCGCAAGCTCGGGGTGCGCTCGCGCACCGAGATCGTGGTCCCGGCCGAGGATCCGGCCGGGACCACGGGTGCCTCCTAGACGGTGATGCTCCAGGAGTCCAGGATTCCGTTGTCGAGGAAGTAGACGTCCTCGATCTCCAGCACCCAGGTGCCGGCCGCCGGCTGGGTCACGGGCACCGAGAAGTTCCTGGTGCCGAAGACCGAGCAGGAGGTGCCGCCGGCCGACCTGAGCTTGTACCACGCGCCGTTGGGGCCGCGCAGCCAGATCTCCAGGTCCTCGATGCAGGTGTGCGTGCTGGTGATCGAGACCTTCACCGGCGAGACGGCGTTACCGCTGGCGGTGGAGGTGATCGGGCTCTGGACGGTCGAGAAGTCGTTGATGCGGTAGTCGGTGTCGTTGCGGAAGGTGCGCCCGGGCTGGGAGGTCTGCACGGTCAGCGTGTACACCGTGGTGTGGCTGCCCGTCTCGCCGGTGCCGACGATCGTCAGCTGGTGGTTGCCCGCCGGGGTGCCGGCACTGGTGGTGATCGTCAGCGTGGAGCTGGCGCCCGAGGTCACCGACGACGGGTTGAAGTTGACCGTGACCCCTGCGGGCAGGCCGGTGATGGTCAGGTTGACCGTCTGCGCGGTGCCCGCGGTGGTCTGGGTGGCCACCGTCGTGGTGGTCGCCTGGCCGGCCTGGACGGTGCCCGAGGAGGGGTTCACCGCGACGGAGAAGTCACGCGAGGTGGGCGTGCCCACCGCCAGCTTCCAGATGGCGTACGCCGAGGCGTCGGCGGCCCGGTCCAGGATCGTGTCGTTGATGTTGGTGGTGGTGTCGCAGGAGGCGTGGTAGCAGGAGTCGTAGGCCTGGCCTGCCGTGCCGCCCCACTTGGCGGCCTGTGCCGACGACTTGGTGTTGCTGGCGCCGGCCGCCACACCCGAGGTCGCGATGCCCGCGTTGCGGAAGGAGGCGTCGTCGGAGCGGTTGGCGCCCTCGGTGTTCTCCTCCGGCTGCAGGTTCAGCGCGTCGTAGAACGCCTTGAGGTGGGTGGCCGCGGTGGTGGTGATGTTGTTGATGAAGTAGCCGCCGTTGCGCGAGCCGACCATGTCGAAGTTGTGGTAGACCTGGATCTTCGAGCGCTCGGCCGAGCTGAGAGAGGCGACATAGCCCTCGGAGCCGTTGAGACCCTGCTCCTCGTCGCTCCACCAGCCGAACCTGACGTGCTTGGCCATCGTCGGGTTCTTGGCGGCCAGTGTCAGCGCGACCTCGAGCAGCGCGCCGGAGCCCGAGCCGTTGTCGTTGATGCCGGGTCCCGCGGAGACGCTGTCGAGGTGCGCGCCTGCCATGATCACCTGGTTGGCGTCACCGCCCGGCCAGTCCGCGATCAGGTTGGGTCCCGCTCCCGAGCTGCAGGTGGAGCCGCAGTTCTGCCGTACGACCGTGTACCCGGCGGCGCGCAGCTTGTCCTCCAGGTAGGTGACCGAGGCGGTGTAGCCGGGGCCGGTGGACCTGCGGTTGCCGCCGTTGTTCGTGGCGATCGTCTGCAGCTGCGCCAGGTGCGCCTTCACGTTGGCCAGGCTGACGTCCGGCGGGTCGGTCGGGTTGGGGCCGCCGCCCACGGTCAGGGCGTAGGTGGCGGTGTGGGTCGCCGTCTGGCCGGTGCCGGTGACGGTCACGGTGAAGGTGCCGGCCGGCGTCGAACCGGTCGTCGCGATCGTCAGCGTGGAGGAGTTCCCGCTGGTCACCGAGGTGGGGTTGAACGTGGCCGTGGCGCCGGCGGGGAGCCCGGAGGCGGTCAGGTTCACCGTCTGCGCGGCGCCCGCCGTGGTCTGGGTGCCGACGGTGGTGGTCGCCGACTGCCCTGCCTGGACGGTGCCGGAGCCCGGGTTGGTGCTGATGGAGAAGTCCTGGCTCTGCCCGGTGCAGGTGGGCTCGCCGGCCTGCGCGGGCACGCTCACCGCGTTCCACGCCGCCTTGGTGGTGGCGCACTCGGGGCTGTTGGCGCCGTACAGCTCGGCCGCCGCGGCCAGCGACGCGGAGCGGACGTTCGCGTACCGCCAGGAGGAGGTCTTGCGGGCCAGCGCGCCCATGAAGATCTTGCCGGCCTTCTGGACGCCGACGCCGGTCACCGACGAGGGCCCGCCGGAACAGATCGGGCTGGGCGGCTTGCCGCCGCCCGGCGCCGACCCTTCGGCCAGCAGGTAGAACCAGTGGTTGAGCGGGCCGGCCGCCGCGTGCACCTCGGTGTTGGGAATCGAGGTCGACCAGCAGTTCGGGTCGCCGACGCGCGACGGGTTGTACATGTACCTGATCGGGCCGTCGCCGACCAGGTTGACCTCCTCGCCCACCTCGTAGTCGGGCGGGTCACTCGCGTTGTTGGCGTAGTGCTCGGTCAGGGCGCCGAAGATGTCGCCGGTGCCCTCGTTGATGCCGCCGTTCTCGTTGCCGGACCCGGCGCCGCCGGGAGTGGTCTGGAAGATGGCGTGGCCGAACTCGTGGCCGACGACGTCGATCGGGGTCGCCTGGCGCTGGTTGTCCTGGGAGTGGCCGAAGTTGGTGTAGCTGCCGTTCCAGTAGGCGTTGACGTCGGAGAGCCCGACCCTGGCGGGGAATCCGCGACCCTGGCCGTCGATGCCGTTGCGGCCGAGCCAGTCGCGCAGCATGTCCCATTCCCGCTGCACGCTGTACAGCGCGTCGACGCAGGCGGTCTCCAGGTCGGTGCCGGAGTTGTTGCCCCAGGTGTCGTCGGTTCCCGTGTACGGCTGGCCGTTCTGGCCGCCGCACTGGATGCCGGGGCGGGAGGTGTCGACCATCCGGTAGGTGCCGCTGGACTGGCTGGTGTCGAGGGTCACGCCGGGGTAGTAGTTGCCGTTGCCCGTGCCGGCCTTGACCTCGTCGTAGAAGTCGGCGACCCGGCCCGTGCGGGCGTCGACGAACACGTGCTGGCGGCTCGGCTTGCCGTCGGCGACGCCGGAGACGACGGTCTCCCACGCCAGCCTGGGTTGCCCGCCCCAGGCGAGCACGACCAGGCGGGGCGCCTCGCTGTCGTCGACCTTGGACAGCCTCCCCCTGGAGACCTCGATCGCCCGCTCGGCGGACACCCGCGGCCGGACGTTCAGGTTCTGGGGAGCGGGGCCCGAGGCGGCGGTGGTGTCGCGCACCCGCCCCTCGGAGTCGGTGACGACGACCGCGTCGCCGCCGACGACCGGCAGGCCCTTGTAGGTGCGGTCGTAAGAGACGTAGAACATGCCACTGGCGCCGGCCGTCACGGCGCGGCGCCAGTAGGTCTCGTCAGGTCCCTTGCGTAACTCGTCCAGGCCGCTGGAGACGGCCTGGTCGGCCGCCTTCGCGGCCAGGCTCGCGGGATCGTTGCCCGCTGTCAGGCTCTGCTGGGGTTTCACGCCGGGAGGCGCGCTTGCGGCGGCGGGGTTGACCACCAGCGCAGTCGTGGTCGCCAGCCCGGCGACTGCCGCGAGAACGGATCTGCGTCTCACTCGCCAGTCCTTTCATGCGGCCGTCCACGCCGGCCCGTTTCCTGAGCGGGCCGTGTGGAGGGCGGGGGGTGTTCGGCGGCTTGACAGTAGATCCGAACTGGCGGACAAGATATCCGTATGAATATCGGTACCAGTACCGAATTAGGACACGGGAGGAGAGGGCGGGCGGCGCCCGTGGCGCGGCGGCCACCCCCTCCAGGACGGCACGGCACCGTCTCGTAGGCGGATGCACGAGGGCGGCTCGGCCCGAGGTCGGTGCTAGCGTGTGCCCGTGTCGAAAACGGACAAGGTGCGCCGTCGCTGAGAGCGACGGCGCAAAACCCCAGTTCTCGCCGTCGCTCCTGACCCTGTGGCCGGGAGCGCCTTCGTGGCGCTCGGAATTCCCTTGTTCCGGAGCGCATCCGTGTTCGCCTTGTCTCTTCGTCAACGTCGGCGTGTCCTTGTCGCCGACCTCATCTCCACCGCGGTCTTCCCGCTCGCGATCACCGGCGCGACGGCGATCGTCCCCGATGTGAGCGCGCGGCTCCCAGGTGCGGACGCCCTGGGTCCGTGGATCGTCCTCGCCTACAACGGGCTCTTCGCCGCGGCCCTTCTGCTGGCGGGGGCGAGCGCGGATCGCACCGCCCGCACCCGGTTCTTCGCCGTCGGCAACATCGTCGTCGCGGCCACCGGGATCCTGTCCGCCTTCGCCCCGGACCTGCCGTCTCTGGTCGCCCTTCGCGCGGTCGCCGGCGTCGGGGCGGCCATGTGCGCCGCCGGCGGATCCTCGATGGTCCTGGCCGTCTACCCGCCGGAGGAGCGTCCTCGGGTGTACGGCTACGCGGGCGCCGTGCTGGGCAGCAGCCTGGCGCTGGGACCGGTCGTCGCCCAGGCCCTCACGGCCGTCGGAGGCTGGCCCCTCGTCTTCGTCGCGCCGGCGGCCGTCGCCGCCGTCGCGGCCCTGACCACACTCGGGCTTCCGGGTCTTCGCAGCCCCGAGGTGCCCGACGGCTTCGACCGTGCCGGAGCCGTCCTGTTCGGGCTGACCATCGCCGCCGCGGTGACCGCACTCGGGCTGGGCCTGGGGACCGGCGTCCCCTGGTGGGGGCCGGGCGCACTCGTCCTCGTCGCGGCGGCCGCCGCCACCGGGCTCGTCCGCGTGGAACGGCGCGCGTCCCGTCCCGCGATCCCCGTGGACCTGTTGCGGATCCCCGCCTACCGGGCGTACGCCCTGGCGACGGGTGCCTTCATGGGGATGCTCGTGGTGGGGTTGACCGTGCTCCCGCAGCTCGCCGCCGTCCGGGACATGGGCCCAGGCGAGGCCGCGGTCATGCTCAGCCTGCTGACCGTGCCGTCCACGGTTCTCCCGCTTGTCGCCGCGCGGCTCGCCCGCCGGGCGGCTCGGCCGCTGGTGACAACCGCGTTGTCGGCCTGCACCGCCACCGCGCTCGTCCTGCAGGTCACCGACCATCCTGCCGTTCTTCTCGCCGCGGCCGGGGTCGTCGGACTGTGTCTCGGCCTGACCGAAGGCGTCCCTGACGGGCAGGCGCTGACCCACGTGCCCTCCCAGCGCGGAGGGGCGGGCGCCGCACTGTTCAGCACGGCGCGGATGAGCGTGGAAACACTCACCCTGGCGGCGGCCACCGGGGTGATGGCGGCGCTGGGTCCGGCATCCGGCATGGCGGTCGCCGGCGCCATGTGCCTCCTGGCCGGCTTCGTCGTCCGCCGGACCGCCCCCTCCCGCGACGCGTAGCCGGGGAACGCACTCCCCTGGGCGCACGCCGTCGCGGCGTGCGCCCTGCTCGCTCATGGGACCGGCTCATCCACCGGCGGCCATCACATCCTCGGGGAGGGCGGCCGAGGTCTTTGGGCGAGTGCCGAGGGTGACGGCCAGCGAAGCCGCCATCAGCGCCACACCGAACCAGAAGGCACTCCTGACACCCACGTTGTCGGCGAACACCCCACCGAAGAACGCTCCGAGCGCGATGGCCGTGTTGTATCCCAGGGTGTTGAGTGACATGGCCGCTTCGAAGGTGTCGGGCGCGGCGGCGAGCGGCCCGGAACGAGGCGCATCGCCATGCTCACGCCGATGGCCCAGAACACCCCGTTGGCGAATCCCATGACCAGCCGCGGGTGCTCATCGTGTGTGGTCTGTGTGGTCATTGCTTCTCTCTGTTTGTCCGGATGAACGGCGATGGCGCCCGAAATCTGTGCGCTGAATGTCGCCCGCGCGCCGTCATGAACGCTTCCCTTCCACCGGGGGTGTCGCTGTCAGGGGAAACACGCGGGCGCCGCCCCCTGCCTTGCCCGGCCAGGGTTGCGCGAGCAGGACGGCAGCGATGATCACCACGGTTCCGGCCAGCTGCGGAACCGACAGCGTCTGACGGAGGAACAGGTATCCGAGGAGGGTCGCGACGATCGGGCTGACCAGGGCGAGGAAGGAGACCGCCGGCGCCGGCAACCGTTCGATCCCGCGGAACCAGATCGCATAACTGATGACGGCGCCCAGGGACATCAGATAGCCGAACCCGATGATGTTGGTGCCGCTGATGGCGGTCGGCAGCCCTTCGACGGCCAGCGTGAAGGGCGACAACACGAGTCCGCCCGCGACGAGTTGCCAGCCGGTGAAGGGAAGGAGCCCCACTCCGGCCGGGCGTCCCCACAGTTTGGTCAGCGTGATGCCGGCAGCCATGCAGGCCGCTCCGGCCAGGGCCGCCGCCACACCGACGACATCGGCTGCCGCCGTTCCCTTGAACACCAGCAGCGCCACGCCGCCTGCGCCCAGGACGCAGGCCGCCACCTGCTGGTACCGGATGCTGTCCCCGATGAGGAGCGCCGCCAGGACCAGGACCAGCATCGGCTGCACCGCCATGATCATCGCCGCGGTACCCCCTGGCAGGTGGTAGGCCGCGACGAACAGCAGGAAGTTGAACGCGCCGATGTTGAGCGTCCCGAGCACCAGGGCACGCCACAGCCAGATCCCGGTCGGCAGCGGGCGGGCGAAGACCATCAGGATGAGACCCGCGGGAAGCGCCCGCACGGTGGCGGCCAGCAGCGGGCGGTCCGGCGGCAACCACTCGGTCGCCACCAGATAGGTGCTCCCCCAGATCGCCGGCGCCAGCGCCGTCACACCCCCGGTGAGGCGCCGGCCGCTGCGGCATTTATCTTCCACGGAAGATAACTTATTTTCCGGGGAAGCTATAGTCAAGGCATGACAACGCCCACCGACCCTGACGGCGTGGATCGGATCGTCGCGCAGTGGCGCCGCGAGCGGCCTGACCTCGACCCCAGCCCGATGCACGTGATCGGGCGGATCAGCCGGCTGCACTGGGCTTTCCACGAGCGGCTGCTGCGCGTCTTCGCCCGCTACGACCTGGGCCGGGGCGAGTTCGACGTGCTGGCCACGCTGCGCCGCGCCGGCGAGCCGTACGAGCTGACCGCCGGCGAGCTGTGGGGGGCGACCATGGTCACCTCCGGGGCGGTCACCAAGCGGGTGGACCGGTTGGAGCGGGCCGGGCTGGTCGCCCGCCGAGCCGCCGAGGACGACGCGCGCGGCCGGCTGGTCAAGCTGACCGACCAAGGCCTGCAGGTCATCGACGACGCCATCGTGGCCCACGTGCGCCACGAGACCCAGCTGCTTTCCGGCCTGACCGATTCGGAGCGAAGCACCCTCACCGACCTGCTGCGCAAGCTGGGCCAGACGCTGCCCGAGGACTAGCGCTCGGGATCGGATGGCACGCCGACGGCGCCGGCCGTCCCGGCTGAGACCCACCCGGGCGACCCGCCTTGCCGCGGCTGGGCGCCGTCCTGCATGATCGACACTTCGGCAAGGCTCGGAGGGCGGATGCGGGACAACGGCTGTCGGCATGACAGGCTCGGCGGCGCGGGCGCATGAGGGATCGGCTGATCGAGATCGCCGCGGCGGTCCTGCCGGGGACGCCCGTGGACGGCGCCGTCCTGGCCGGCGGGCAGTTCCACGACGTCGTGCTGCTGCCGGGCGTGGCGGCCGTACGGGTGGCGCGCCACGAGAGCGCCGCGGCCGAGCTGCCCAGGCGTACGGCGCTGCTGGCCCGCCTGGCCGCGCTCGACCTCCCGTTCCGCGTGCCCGAGCCACTCGGTCCTGTCACGACGGTCGACGGCCTCGCGGCCGTGGCGCTGAGCTGGGTCGGCGGCGCCGCGCACCCCAAGGGCAGCGGCGATCCCGTACGGCTGCGCGGACTCCTGGAAGCTCTCGCGGCCGTCGACGTCGCCGCCGTCGAGGACCTGCTGGACGTCCCGCACGCCTACGCGGGACGGGAGCGCTGGGAGGAACTGCTCCTCGAGGAAGTCCTGCCCAGGCTGCCGGGTCACGTGCGCGGCGAGGCGCGGCGCAGGATCGAGGCCGCCGCCGGGCTGGGGCCGGTGCCGGCCCGGCTCGTCCACGGCGACCTGGCGGGCGACAACGTGCGCTGGGGGCCGGACGGCGCCGTGGTGGGCGTCCTCGACTGGGACCTCGCCTCGCCCTTCGACCCCGCGGTCGACGCCGCCTGCCTCGCCTGGCACGGGTGGGAGGCGGTCGCGGCGGCCGTCGACGGCGAGACGTACCGGAGGGCACGCGTGTGGGCGGCGACCTTCGCCGTCGAGGGGGTCGGCGCCGCGCTGCTGAACGACGAGCCGGTGGATCGGCAGATCGCGGCGGCGACCCGAACGCTGGAAACCATGGGGTGAGGCGCTGCACGACCGCTCGGACAGGCGAGCCGGCCCGCGCCGCGCCTGTCCGCCCAGGCGTCGGGACAGGGGAAACCTGTGCCCGCCCCTTGGCGAGGCCGGACCGAAGGTTACGCCGTCTCCCCGACGGCCGAGACCGCCGCGGCCCGCTGCCGGGTGACGCGGCGGCGCCGGGTCGGCAGCCGGAGCGTCGGGTTGGCGACGGCCCATGCGGCGCTCTTGCAGATCAGCTCCTTGTAGACGGCGGCGAGCCGTCCGGTCAGGACCGCCCGCACGGCGCGGTCGTCGGCGGTGACGTACTGGATCAAGCCCTCCTGACGGCCCAGCGAGACGCACTGGTTGAAGTAGCGGATCGGCACGTTCGGGAGCTTCCCGCCGGTCAGGCGCGCCGCGATCGCGCCGGCGGCCTGCCACGCGGTCGGGGTTCCCGAGGCGCACGACATCCGCAGCGGCTTGCCGCCGGGACCCGTCACCATGGCCGCGTCGCCGACGGCGTACACGTCCGGGTGCGAGACCGAGCGCATCGTCCCGTCGACCACGATCTGGCCGCTGGCGGCGACCTCCAGGGCGGTCGCCTTCGCGATCGGGTGGACCGCGAAGCCGGTGGTCCACACGGTGACCGCGGCCGGGATGACCTTGCCGTCGGCGGTGGCGACGTGATCGGCTTCGACGCCGGTGACGGCGGCGTGCTCGTGCGCGGTGATCCCGAGCTTGCCGAAGACCCTGCGCAGGTGCTCGCGGCCCTTGGGCGAGAGCCAGTCACCGAGGCCGCCGCGGGCGACGAGGGCGACGTCGAGGTCCGGCCGGGCCTCGGCGATCTCGGTGGCGGCCTCCAGCCCGGTGAGACCGCCGCCGACGACGACCACGGCCTGCCCGGCGTCGAGGCGGGCCAGGCGCTCGCGCAGCCGGAGCGCTCCGGGGCGGCCGGCGATCTCATAGGCGTGCTCGGCGGTCCCGGGGACGTCCTGGGCGTTCGAGCCGCTGCCGAGGGCGTAGACGAGCGTGTCGTAGGCGAGCTCTCCGGCGCCGTTCGCGTCGACGACGGCGACCGTCTTGCGGTCGACGTCGACGCCGGTGACCTTCGCGAGCCTCAGTTCGACGCCGGTGCCCGCGAACATCTCGCTGAACGGCCGGGGCCTGAGGTCCTGGCCGGCCGCCAGCTGGTGCATGCGGACGCGTTCGACGAAGTCGGGCTCGGCGTTGACGAGGGTGATGGCCACGTCCTCGCGGTGGAGCCGCTTGGCGAGGCGGCCGGCGGCGACGGCTCCGGCGTATCCGGCTCCGAGGACGACGATGCGGTGCTGCATGTCCTTGCTCCTGTCCTACGCGGGTTCGCCCCTTGAACCGGGCAGCCCGCCGTTTCCTGACAGGAACGCGATGTGAAACACCTCACATGACGGGTCAGACGCTGAACAGGGGCTCCCCGTGGTCGGTGGCCGCCCACTGCGCGGTCGCGCGTTCGAGCTTGTCGGGGTTGACCTGGTGACGGAATGCGGCGATGCCCTCGGCGGTGACCTCCAGACACATGACGCCGACGACCCGGCCGTCCACGACGGCCACGACGGCGGGGTCGCCGTTGGCGGTCCAGGCGTAGATCTCGGATGTGCCGCCGACCAGGGCGCGCTTCGCCTTGCCGGGTTTGAACAGGCCCCACAGGAACCTCGCGACCGCGACGGCGCCCTCGAATGCCTTGGCGCGGGCCGGGACCTTCCCGCCGCCGTCGCCGACGGAGACGGCGTCCGCGGTGAGCAGGCGCACGAGCGGCTCGGTCCGGCCGCTGGTGGCGGCCGCCAGGAACTCCTCGACGATCCGCCGGGCGGTGGCCTCGTCGATCTCGGTGCGGGCCTTGCCGTCCGCGACGTGCTTCTTGGCGCGGTGGAAGATCTGCTGGCTGGCGGCCTCGGTGACGTCGAGGATCTCGGCGATCTCCCGGTGCGGGTAGTCGAAGGCCTCCCGCAGCACGTACACCGCCCGCTCGTTGGGGGAAAGGCGCTCCATGAGGGTGAGGACCGCGTACGAGACCGATTCGCGCTGCTCGGCGGTTTCGGCCGGGCCGAGCATCGAATCCCCGGCGAGCAGCGGCTCGGGAAGCCATTGGCCCACGTAGGTCTCGCGGCGCGCCCGCGCGGAGGCGAGCTGGTTGAGGCACAGGTTGGTGAGGGCCTTCGTCAGCCAGGCCTCGGGGACCTCGATACGGTCGACGTCGGCGGCCTGCCAGCGCAGGAACATCTCCTGCACGGCGTCCTCCGCCTCCCCGGCGGAGCCGAGCAGACGGTAGGCGATGGCTTCCAGGCGCGGCCTGGAAGCCTCGAACCGGTCGACGTCGTTCACGGTCAAGGGCATGGCCCGATCCTAGGCCGCGCGGCATCGACCGCCGCGGCGACGGGGCCCTTCGCCGTTCGATACGCCATCCGACCGCGCGGACGTCGCCTCGCCCAGGCGGAGCTCACGGACGCAGCAGTTGCCGCACCCGTGCCGCCTCCCGCGTGAGGTGGTCGCGCTCCGGCACGCTGGTAGCGGCGCGGGATGCCTCGGCATACAGCTCGGCGGCATGCTCGAGGTTCCCGGCGCGTTCGTGCAGGTATGCCGTCACCGCGGCGTAACGCGGCAGGTCGGGGCGCACGTCAGCCAGCGCCGCCAGGCCGGCCTGCGGTCCGTCGGCCTCCCCGACCGCCACCGCGCGGTTGAGCCGCACCACCGGGCTGCCGGTGAGGAGCAGCAGTTCGTCGTACCACTCCACGATCTGCACCCAGTCCGTCTCGGCTGCCGTCCTGGCGTCCGCGTGCAGGGCGGCGATCGCGGCCTGCGCCTGGTATTCGCCCAGCCGGTCGCGGGCCAGCGCGGCCTGCAGGGTCGTCACCCCCTCGGCGATCAGGCCGGTGTCCCAGCGCGAGCGGTCCTGCTCACCGAGCGGCACCAGGCGACCTCCCGGGCCGGTGCGAGACGAGCGGCGCGCATGGTGCAGCAGCATGAGCGCGAGCAGCCCCGCGACCTCGGGCTCGTCGGTCAAGGCGACGACCTGGCGGGTGAGGCGGATCGCCTCGGCCGCCAGGTCGACCTTTCCGCTGTACCCCTCGTTGAAGACGAGGTAGAGCACGCGCAGCACCGTCCCCAGATCGCCGGGCTGGTCGAGCGGCAGCCCCGCGATCCGCCGCTTGGCCCGGCTGATCCGCTGCGCCATGGTCGCCTCGGGGACGAGGTACGCCGTCGCGATCTGCCGCGTGGTCAGGCCACCGACCGCGCGCAGCGTCAGGGCGACGGCCGAGGTCTGCGGCAGGGTGGGGTGCGCGCACAGGAAGTAGAGCCGCAGCGTGTCGTCCGTGGCGGGCACCGGACCGGCGGGAGGCTCGACCTCCACGGCCAGTTCGCGCCCCCGCCGCGACGCCTCGGCACGGGCGGCGTCGAGGAACCTGTGCCACGCGACCGCGACGAGCCATGCCTTCGGATCGCGCGGTGGATCGTCCGGCCAGGTTTCCAGCGCCCGGATCAGGGCCTCCTGCACGGCGTCCTCGGCCGACGCGAAGTCGGCTCCGCGCCGGACGAGGACACCGATCACCCCGGGCACGAGCTCCCGCAGCAGCGACTCTTTCACTCTTTCACTTTTTCACCTGGTCACTCGTACCTCGGTCACTCGTTCCTCGGTCACTCGTTCCTCGGTCACTCGGTCGCCGTGGGCGCCTCGGCGAGAAACGGCCGGACCTCGAGCCACTCGTGGATCGGCTCGCCGCCGGCCCCGGGAGCGGCGGACAGTTCCCCGGCCAGCTGGACCGCGCGATCCCAGGACTCCACGTCGATGACCATCCAGCCGGCGATGAGGTCCTTGGTCTCGGCGAACGGTCCGTCGGTCACCGGTGGGCGCCCCTCGCCGTCGTACCGCACGAACGCGCCCTCGGGCGCCAGTGCCTGTCCGTCGACGAACTCACCCGTCTCCTCCAGGCGGGCCGCGAAGTCGCTCATGTACTGCACGTGCGCGTCGACCTCCTCCGGCGTCCATCGGTCCATCGGCACACAGTTGACAGCGGGGGTGGGGCCGCCTCGGTAGTGCTTCAGCAGCAGGTACTTCATGGTGGTTCTCCCTCTTCGTCACGCGGCCCACCGTGGCCACTCGTGTCCCTGGGACGAAGCCGACACCACATTCTCGACATCCAGCGGCGCACAGACTTCCAGAACCTTCTTCTGTCCGTCACCACCCTGCCGAGCCGCCCGTGTGTTGAGCGGCGGGCAGATGGCGTCTCCATGAGGCGGTACCGGACCCGGGCTCGGCAGGGCCGGGCAACCCAGGAAGAGGCGCAGCCATGTCTCATCGTGGATTGCGCCCCTCCCCCACTCAGGGACTCTTGTGATTCATAGCTTCGGGTGACCATCAGGCGCAGCGGGGCCTTCAGCCTTTCAGCGCCGGACGGCACTATGCACAGTCGCTCATTTCTCTTTGGACCTGCTTCTCCTTGGCGCCGAAGGCCTTGAAGTCGTTGCTGACGTCCAGCTTGCCGTCGACGATGTCCCGCAAGGTGGGCTGATCGCCGTACTTCATCATCACGCCGACCATGCAGTCGAGGGTCGAAGCCGGGAGCTCCTTGATCAGTGCTCGACTCTTGGTGGCCTTGCGGGTGCGACCGCAACCATCGCGAAACAACCCGCCCGACTCGAGCACGTCGGCACTCTCGGGAGACCCGACGGACGAAGACGGAAAGGGCTCATTGCGGCTCCGGCGATAAAGCAGATCACGGCTCCTGCTCCTGCCAGGTTTCGCCTCGTTCTCCCCTCATGCTCTCGCCCAGGACGTGCCGTTCGTTTCTATGAGCCGTCACAACGAGCGGATGTGACCGACGAAAGATCACGATCTTCTAACGGGACGACTCTCACGCCCGAGGCGCGGCAGGAGCAAACCGTGCATGCGATCAGTAATCAGATAATCACCAGATGTCACTGAATGTGGCGTGGTCCACATGTGCCCCCGAGCCCCCGGGAACAGACAAAACGGGCAGAAGGCCCACAAATCGGGTGTTGGGGGGTTCGGATGTCACTGCGCGTCCCGTTCGTAGCGGTCGCAGTCGCGGCCGCCACGCTGCTCCTGGCCACAGGCCTGGCGGCGTCAGCGACGGCCAAGGTTCCTGAGCAGGACACACTCTTTCTCCGTCAGGCACACCAGAGAAACCTCGCCGAGATCGCCGCCGGAACCGCCGCACAGGAGAAGGCGGAGGCCGACGTCGTCCGGGCGATCGGAGCGGATCTCATCGCCGACCACACCAGGCTCGATGCCGCGCTCAAGCAGACCGCGCGCGCCTTGCGGGTGTCACTGCCATCACGACCGTCGGCGAACCAGCGGGCCGCTCACAAGCGGCTGGCAGCCCTGTCCGGCGCCGCCTTCGACCAGGCGTGGACGCAAGCGATGATCGAAGGACACCGGATGGCGCTGCAGCTGGGCGAGCGGGAACTACGGGAAGGCGCCTCGGCGAAGGCCAAGGAGATCGCCTCATCCAGCGCACCAGTCATCCAAGAGCATCTGGACCGGTTGCTCGAAGCGCAGAAGACGCTGGGCGCACCACGGGCGGTTCCAGCCGGCGACGGCGGCCAGGCCGGCGCCGAGACGATGCGGCAGCAGGGCCTCGGCTCCGGCGTGCTCGCCGCCGGCCTGGCGCTCGCCCTCACCGGCATCGTGGTGTGGAGGCGTGCCCGCGTGAGGCACCGCTGAAGCAGGCGGGTGCGACGATGACGCTGCTCGGTACGGTGCTCGCCTGCTGCGGCGGCACCGTACTGCTCGGCAGCGCCCTCACCTCCGCACCCTCATCGCTGAACGCCGGTCTCGTCCCGTCAACTGCGGCCGGTCTCGTCCCGCCGACTGCGGCCGGGTCCACCTCGCGCGCCGGCGGTGGAGGTTCGCCGCCGGTGCGCCTCCGCATTCCCGCCCTGCAGATCAGCGCGGACATCCGTCCGGTCGGCGTGGACGCGCACGGGGCTTTGCGTGTCCCCTCAAGTGCGCGCGTGCTGGGCTGGTGGAGCGGCGGGGCCGGCCCTGGATCCGGCGCGGGCCGCGTAGTGATCGCTGGACATGTCGACTCCGTCCGGCAAGGTCCTGGGGCCTTCTTCCGGTTGACCCAGGCGGTGCTGGGACAACAGGTGCTGCTGCGTACCGCCGACGGACGCTCCCGCTCCTACCGCGTCGTCGCTCGCCGCTTCTACCGCAAGGAGCAACTTCCAGCGCAGGTCTTCGCCCGCACGGGTCCGCCGTGCCTGGTACTCATCACCTGCGCGGGCCCTTTCGACCGACGAACCGGCCACTACCGTGACAATTTCGTGATCTACGCTTCGCCCGCCTGAAGACCACGTGCGTCAATGGGCAAACCCAAGCGGTCCCGTCCGAACGTGATCCCGCGATGCGGGCGGTCCGGCCGATCAAGCCTGTGCTGTCGACGGGGCGTGCACCTGCGCGGCTCCACCGAACCCACCCCGGCGATGACCGAGGCCGCCAACCCGAAGGGCGGCATGACGGCGGGGACATCGCCGCCGAATAAGTTGGCTGACTAACTGTAGACGCCTGCCTTCGGCGACTGCTACGGTTCAAATCAGTCAGCCAACTAACTAACTTACTCATCGGAGACCTCCCATGATCGTTGTCACTGGCGCCACAGGTAATGTCGGACGCGAGCTGACCGGATCGCTCGCCGCCGCCGCCGAACAGGTGACCGCGGTGTCCCGCCGCCCAGGGCCACTGCCGGAAGGGGTACGGCACAGCGCCGGCGACCTGGCCGACCCGGCGAGCCTGAAGGCGGCCTTCACCGGTGCCGACGCGTTGTTCCTTCTGGTGGCGGGCGAGGAGCCGCAGGAGATCCTCGAGGTGGCCAAGGCGGGCGGGATCCGCCGGGTGGTGCTGCTGTCCTCCCAGGGCGCCGGGACCAGGCCGCAGGTCTACCGCCATGCGGTCACCTTCGAGGAGGCGGTCCGGGCCTCCGGGCTGGAGTGGACGATCCTGCGCCCGACCGGGTTCGACTCCAACGCCCTCGCCTGGGCCGAACCGATCCGCGCCGAACGCACGGCCGCCGCCCCCTTCTCCGATGTGGGGCTGCCCACCATCGACCCGGCCGACATCGCCGACGTCGCGGCCGTGGTGCTGCGGGAGTCCGGGCACGCCGGTCGCGTCTACGAGTTGACCGGACCCGAGCCTGTCACCCCGAGGGAACGCGCCTCGGCGATCGCCGCGGCGCTGGGCGCGAAGGTGCGGTTCGTGGAGCAGACCCGCGAGCAGGCCCGGGCGCAGATGCTGCAGTTCATGCCGGAGGCGGTCGTCGAGGGCACGCTCGCCATCCTCGGCGACCCGGCCGAGGCCGAGCGGCGGGTCAGCCCGGACGTCGAGCGGGTCCTGGGTCGCGCGCCGCGCACGTTCGCCGAGTGGGCGGCCCGCCACGTGGCGGCGTTCCGATGAACGCCCCGGCCGCCGCCCTGAGCCCGCGCGTCGCCGCGTTCCTGGCGGAGCCGTACGTCGCGACCCTCACCACGCTGCGTCCCGACGGGTCCCCGCACGTCGTGGCCGTCCGGTTCACCTGGGACGCCGCCGCGGGCCTGGCCCGGGTGCTGACCGTCGCGACGACGCGCAAGGCACGCAACCTGCTCGCCAGGCCCGGCGGTCGGGCCGCGCTCTGCCAAGTAGACGGCTACCGCTGGGTCACCCTCGAAGGCTCCGCCATGGTGTCGGACGACCCGCCGCGGGTGGCCGAGGCCGTCCGCCGCTACACCGAACGCTACTTCTCGCCGCCACCCGCTCCGCCCGGCAGGGTCGTCCTGGAGATCGCGGTGCACCGGCTGACACAACTCAACATCTGAAGGAATGCACCATGCCGAACCAGCAAGTCCTCGACTCCACGATGTTCTATCGGGAGACCGGCGCCGGGAGACCGATTGTCTTCCTGCACGGCAACCCGACCTCCTCCCACCTGTGGCGCCATGTCCTGCCCGCCATGGGACCGGGACGCCTGCTGGCCCCCGACCTGATCGGCATGGGCGAGTCCGGCAAGCCGGACGTCGAGTACACCTTCGCCGACCACGCCCGCTACCTGGAAGCCTGGTTCGACGCCCTCGCGCTGGACGACGTGGTCCTGGTGGGCCACGACTGGGGCGGCGCGCTGGCTTTCGACTGGGCCGCACGCCACCCGGGCCGAGTCAGCGGCATCGCCTTCACCGAGACCATCGTCAAGCCGATGACCTGGGAAGAGTTCCCCGAGGGCGGCCGCGAGCTGTTCCAGGCCATCAAGACCGACGGCGTGGGAGAGAAGATGATCCTCGACGACAACGCCTTCCTCCTCCAGGGCCTCCCCGGCACGATGGCCACCGCGATGTCACCGGAGAACCTCGAGGTGTACGGCCGGCCGTACCCGACCAGGGAAAGCCGCCTGCCGCTGCTGCGATGGCCGCGTTCGATGCCTCTGGGCGGCGAGCCGGAGGACGTCGTGGCCAGGGTCGAGGCCTACGACACGTGGCTGGCCACCAGCGTCGAGGTGCCGAAGCTGCTGATCACCTTCCGGCCCGGTCCTGGCACCATGATGGGCCCCGCGCTCCTCGACTGGTGCGCGGCCACCATGGCGAACCTGGAGATCGCCGCGCACGACGCGATCGCCGGACACCACACGTCCGAGGACCAGCCCGAGGCCATCGCGTCGGCGATCCGGTCCTGGATGGATACCCACGGCCTGACTCCCTGACGGACAGGATCAACGCCCAGGTCTCCCCGGCCTGGGCTGTCTCATGCGGGCTGCGCCATCGTGAGCTGGGCTGCGGGGAGCCTGACCGGCACGGCGCCGAACCCCTGAGACCCGCCGACACCCGGCAGCTTGGGGCGAATGCCGCCTGCGAGGTGTCCGATCGGGGTGATCCGTCAAGTCGCCGGGCAGGGCACCTCAAGCGTCGCGCGTGCTCACAGGTCTTGCGTCCATACGCCGGGAAGGTGTTCGTCGGGTCTCACCCACAGGTGGGGCTGGTGGTCGCGGTAGCGGTCGTCCCCCTCCGGTTGCCAGGGGAAGGTGCCATCCGGGGCAGGCCATACGACCTGGAGGAACGGGAAGGGCGGCCGCTGGTAGAAGTCGATCGCCGTGCCGAAGAAGGCTCGATGCCAGCGATGGTCGACTGCCTTGAGAGCGACGGGGTGCCGGTCGACGATGTCGTGCCACTCTTGACCAGCCTCCAGCGTCAGGCCGGCGGCCACCTTGTCGCCGAGGGCGTTGAGGCAGGTCTGCATGTCGTGGATGTCCAGGCAGAACATGGCCAACTCGGGTGAGCGGTAGTGGTGCCACAGCCCGATGGTGAAGGCCCAACCCGGCCCGTGCTCGTCATGGGGAATCATCACGACTTGCCAGCCGTGCTCCTGAACGTTCTCGATCGTCAGCTGAGTACGACGATCCAGCTCGCCGGGGTCGTCGCAGAGGACACAGTGGCATGCGGTCAGATCGACAGGCATGGGCGTGAGCGTACGGGATGTCAGTGAACAGGGCGGCCACCAGTCCGCCCTCGATCTGGGCGAGACGGTGCACCAGGGACTCTCGGCACATCGTCACGCCCTCCGTCGTGACATCGAGACGGGGAAGCCGGTCCAGGATCGCGCGGGCGCGGTCGGGTGGTACGGCCCGATCGCCGGTGGCGAGCCGGTGCAGCGTGTCGCGCCTCGCCGTCAGATCGTCGATCCGGCCGGCGAGGCGCCGTTCGACGTCGACGAGCGCGGCGCCGAACCGGTCGGGATCGGCGTCCGGGGCGAGTCCATGCTCGTCCGATCAGCGTGCGCCCTGACCGGAGGTCGAGGGCAATCCCAGGGTGGCACCCTCGCTCACCAGCCAAGTCCGGTCGTGTCCGCCCCGCCCTCA
This sequence comes from Nonomuraea sp. NPDC003804, assembly GCF_040610675.1. Lineage (NCBI taxonomy): Bacteria > Bacillati > Actinomycetota > Actinomycetes > Streptosporangiales > Streptosporangiaceae > Nonomuraea > Nonomuraea sp. NPDC003804. The sequence goes on along the minus strand of NZ_JBEXMT010000035.1, from coordinate 389 downwards.
ACCCCGAAACCGGCGGATCGGGTCTGATGCGGTGTCGTGTCAGCGCCGTGTCAGCACGGCAACGGCCCGGTATCAGGGCGGTCGGGGATGGTGGACGCCATGGAACACACCGTCACCACGCTGCCGACCTCGCGTCAGCCCGGCTGCCCCTTCGACCCGCCCAAGGAGCTGATCGAGGCGCGCGAGCACGGTCCGATCAGCCGCTTCCCCTTCCCCGACGGGCACCAGGGCTGGCTGGTCACCGGATTCGACCTGGTCAGGGCGGTGCTGGCCGACCCGCGGTTCAGCTCGCGCAAGGAACTCATGCGCCACCACCCGCAGATGGACCTCGCCGGCATGGAGATCCCGCCGGCGCCGCCCGGCGAGTTCCTGCTGATGGACGACCCTGA